>JANMLJ010000393.1:0-9956 GCA_031372465.1 Chitinophagaceae bacterium
GGATACTGGATGCTGGTTTATCCTCCGTAGCAATAGCGTAGGAGGAATGCTGGATACTGGATACTGGATGCTGGATGCTGGATACTTGATGCTAGATGCTGATTTATCCTCCGTGGCCTTCTACAACACTAAAGTTCCGTAGGATAAAACAGCGTAGAAGGAATGCTGGTTTATCCTCCGTAGCAATAGCGTAGGAGGAATGCTTAAAATTTAAAAGTCTTTATATGTCAGGGGATAATAAAAAATATACAGATTCGGGTATTGAGATAAAGAAAATATATACCAGCGGAGACTTGCCAGCATCCGGTATCCAGCAACCAGGAATATTCCCATTCACCAGGGGCGTACAACCTGATATGTACCGGGGAAAACTATGGACAATGAGACAGTACGCCGGTTTTTCTACGGCAGAAGAAAGTAATAAACGATATCATTATTTATTATCACAGGGTGTTAGCGGATTAAGTGTAGCCTTTGATCTACCTACACAGATCGGTTATGATAGTGATCATGCCCTTGCTGAAGGCGAAGTTGGAAAAGTAGGCGTAGCAATTGACTCGTTGGAAGATATTCAAACATTATTCAACGGTATTAAATTGGAAGAAGTAAGTACATCTATGACGATTAATGCAACCGGTTTTATCCTGCTTGCTTTTTATGTAGCGCTTGCCAAACAACAGAGTGCCGATCTGAAAAAAATTACCGGTACCATTCAAAATGATATACTGAAAGAATATGCAGCAAGGGGAACTTATATATATCCTCCTAAACCTTCTATGCGTATCATTACAGACATTTTTGAATGGTGCAGCACGGAAGTACCGAAGTGGAATACCATTTCTATTTCCGGTTATCATATCCGTGAAGCAGGTAGCACAGCTGTACAGGAGATTGCATTTACACTAAGCAATGGAAAAGCATATGTTGAAGCTGCTTTAAAAAAAGTATTAGACATCAATGTTTTTGGCAAAAGACTATCCTTCTTTTTTAATGCACATAATAATTTGTTTGAAGAAGTAGCCAAATTCCGGGCCGCCAGAAAGATGTGGGCTACCATCATGAAAGGACTTGGGGCCACTGATCCCAAAGCCATGATGCTACGTTTTCATACACAAACAGGTGGCAGTACATTAACGGCGCAACAACCAATGAATAATATCGCCAGGGTAACTATGCAGTCGCTGGCAGCAGTGCTTGGCGGCACACAATCATTGCATACCAATGGTTATGATGAGGCATTCAGCCTGCCAACGGAAGAAGCAGCAATAATTGCCTTACGTACCCAACAAATCATTGCCTATGAAAGTGGTGCCCCTGATACCGTTGATCCGCTGGCAGGTTCCTATTTTGTAGAAGCATTAACCCATGAAGTGGAAGAAGCTGCCTTGAAATTGATGGAAAAAATTGAGGCGATGGGTGGCAGTGTTGATGCCATCGAACAGGGATTTATTCAAAATGAAATTGCAAAAAGTGCCTATGAATACCAGCGCAATATTGAAAGTGGCGAAAAAATAATTGTTGGTGTAAATAAATTTACTGTTGATAAAGAAGCAGCAATTCCCGGGTTTAAAATTGACGATTCAATCCGCAAAGTACAAACAGAAAAGCTAAATGCCCTTCGTAATAACCGGGATCATGCCAAATGTGATCAATTGCTGCAATTGTTAAATGATAAAGCAAGCAGCACAGAAAATATAATGCCTACGGTAGTTGAAGCTGTAGAAAATAAATGCACATTGGGGGAAATAGCAGATACGTTGCGGGAGGTATATGGAGAATATAAATAAACGTTTTGTTTAATAGTATTTCTTACACAAGGTATTTTTCAAAAAACGCTTTACAACTCAACAGTTCAATAGAAGAAAAAGAAAAGTAATCTGCATCTTCTGTAATGATACACCTGCATTTGCTCTCCATAGCTGCATAATACTCCAGCCCATCTTCAAAATCATGAATAGCAGGATTATTCATTGTTTTTTGAACAGCACTTTCCGTTACAGCTGAAACAGAAAGTTTCTTGCAAAGCAGTCTGATCTTTTGTCTTGCCGTCTTTTTATTTTTTTTCTCGGCAAAATAAAATGCAATGGCCAGACAGATGGGAGAAGTGAACACTTCAAAGTTCTTATTATCCGCCAGGCTCAGGATACGGGAGGAATAACTGAATAAAGGATATTCCTTATTCAATACCGACACCAGGATATTTGCATCAAGAAATAGCCTCATTTTTTGGAATTAAAATATTCGGCCTTTGCAGATTTTCTGGTTTTCTTTTTGGTATGATAAACTGTTTCTCCTTCTGAAAGGAGGTGCACCCATTCGGCAATAGGAAGGCTTTCAAGAGATGCATAATTTTCTATGGTCGTTTTTTGCAAAAGGAACTCTACGAGCCTAGACAGACTTATGTTGTTTTTTTGGGCAAACCGCTTGGCCCGCGCAACTACCGCTTCATCAAAGCTCAACGTAAGTTTAGCATCCATAATTTTTTTTTTTACAAAAATAGTTCTTTATACGTAAATTAATAAATATTAATACGTATAAATTAACTTTGGTGCATCCCAAATCCGATAGCTATCGGATTTCACATTGATTATCCAGTGCCAAAGAACAACATAAAATTTTTCTATGTGAATTTCTACTGTTTGCTTATGTGACTATGTGGTTCAATTTTCTGATTTTTTACCACATAGGAGGCCATAGTTCTCATAGATTAACACATAGAGAATAACCTGCTATTTAAAAGTTACATCGCAATCAAAAACTTTAAGAACTGCGCCATCCGATAGCTATCGGATTCGTGATGCACCCCTTAACATTTCCACATAATCACATACCTGGCTTTTTCGTACTTTTAACAAAATCATTCAGTTATGAAAAGATTGCTGCTTAAATCGTTTTTACTTTTCATTGGAACATTATCAGCTCATTTTAGTTTTTCGCAATCCCCCCGCTTCGTTTCCGACAGCCTCGATAGTTATATAGAAAGAGGAATGAAGCAGTGGCAGATACCCGGCCTGGCTATTGCCATCGTAAAAGATGGGAAAGTGATACTGCAAAAAGGATATGGTGTCAGGGAAATTGGGAAAGAGGAAAAGGTAGATGCGAATACTTTATTCATCATAGCCTCCAATTCAAAATTATTTACCGGCACTTCGATGGCCAAACTCGATTTTGAAAAAAAACTTTCACTCAATGATAAAATAACAAAATATATTCCCTGGTTTAAATTGTATGACAGCAATTCAACCAGGCTGGTTACCATAAAAGATATGCTATGTCATCGTTTAGGTACAAAAACATTCCAGGGAGATTTTACTTTCTGGGACTCCAACCTGCCAAAAGATTCCATTGTATGGAAAATGCGTTACCTGAAACCAGCCGGGCAGTTCCGTCAGGATTATGGCTATTGTAATTCCGCCTTTTTAGTTGCCGGACAGGTTTTGGAAAAAGTAACCGGGCAAAGCTGGGAAAACTATGTTCAGCAAAATATCCTTACTCCTCTCGGTATGAGTAATACGTATATGAATACTGCAAATCTTTCTCAACGAAAAAACGTGGCTTCACCACATAATAACCTGTATTCGCCGCTTGTAAAAATACCCTTTGATAATGTTGACAACCTCGGCCCTGCTACCAGCATGGTCAGTAATGTAAAAGACCTTTCCAAATGGCTGATGTTGCAATTAGACAGTGGACGGTACGAAGGCAAACGAATTTTGCCCTGGGAGGTTTTGCAAAAAACAAGAGACATTAATATCTTAACGGGTAGCCGTAAATCAACGGTTTATCCTACCCATTTTCGTGGATATGGATTAGGTGTTTATTCCACCGATTATAATGGGAAACAAGTGTACTGGCATACCGGTGGTGCCTTTGGCCATGTTACCAATGTTTGCTTTGTACCGGAAGAAAATTTAGGTATCACCATTCTGACCAACAATGATAACCAGAATTTTTTTGAAGCATTACGTTACCAGCTGCTTGACGCTTACCTCGGAGTTCCTTATACAGATCGTAGTAAATTTCAATGGGGATTTTATGTTCAAGGTAAAAAAGACGCCGATGACCAGGTTGCTGCATTAAAAAAAAGAGTGGATAAAAAGTATACCCCCGAAATAAAATGGGATGATTTTACCGGGGATTATTTCAATACTGTTTACGGAAAAATAACCATCAGCAAAAGCGATAATAGGCTGATCTGCCGTTTCCAGCACCACCCGGACCTGCTTGGCTCTATGGAATATATGGACAATAATGAATTCCGGATTACTTATAATAACATTGGCTATGGTATTTATCCTGCAAAGTTTTCATTAAAAAATGGAAAGCCGGTAGCCGTGGAAGTAAAAGCCAACGATTTTGTTGAAACAGACAGCTACCTTTTTGTAAAAGATCCTGCGGGTATTATTATCCGTTAGGTTTTTTTAATTTCTTTGCTCCAACTATCTTTCAAAGTAACTGTACGATTAAAGATTATCCGGGCTGCATTAGTATCATTATCAAGGCAAAAATATCCTTTGCGTATAAACTGGTAACGTTCATCAAATTTTGCCAAAGCCAATGCTGGTTCGGCAAAAGCAGTAGTAACTATTTTCAGTGAATCAGGATTCAGGTATTCTTTAAAATCACCTTCTTCATCAGTGGGGTCTTCTACTTTGAATAAACGATCATATTCTCTCACTTCCAGTGAAATGGCTGTTTTTACACTCACCCAATGTAATGTTCCTTTCACATGAATACCACTGGTATCATGCCCGCTTTTACTCTCCGGAATGTATGTGCAATGCAGCGCTGTAATATTTCCATCAGCATCTTTAATTACTTCATCACATTTAATAATATACGCTGATTTTAACCGTACTAGTTGACCGGGCGCCAACCGAAAATATTTCTTAGATGGTATTTCCATAAAATCATCGCGCTCAATATAAATCTCCTTTGAAAAAGGGATTTCCCGCACACCCCCATCAGGGTTTTCGGGATTATTTTCACTATGCAATACTTCTCCATCGCCGGTATAATTGGTGATAATTATTTTGATGGGGTTAAAGACGACCATTCGCCGCAATGCAATTTTATTCAGGTGTTCCCGTAAACAAAATTCCAATAATCCCATATCCACCATGTTCTCTCTTTTGGCCACTCCTATCCTGTCGCAAAAATCCCGTATGCTTTCTGCAGTATATCCACGACGACGAAGTCCACTGATCGTTGGCATTCTTGGATCATCCCAACCGGTTACATGCTTATCCGTAACTAATTGCAGTAACTTTCTTTTGCTCGTTACGGTATAGTTAATATTACGTCTTGCAAATTCATATTGATGAGAAGGATAGATTTCAAGCTTCTCAATTAACCAATCATATAATTCCCGGTGTGGTACAAACTCAAGGGTACAAATTGAATGTGTAACTTCTTCTATAGAATCACTTTGACCATGTGCAAAATCATACATCGGGTAAATACACCAGGTATCACCGGTGCGATGGTGATGCGCATGTTTGATACGGTAAAGGATCGGATCTCTCATCAGCATATTACTATGCGCCATATCAATTTTTGCCCGCAACGTTTTACTGCCATCCGGAAATTCCCTGTTCTTCATTCTCACAAAAAGATCTTTATTCTCGTCAATGCTGCGGCTTCTATATTGGCTGTCCTTTCCTGGTTCGGTAGGGCTGCCTTTCATAGCCGCCATTTCATCAGCGCTGCTATCATCTACATAAGCAAGCCCCTTGTCAATGAGTGTAAGAGCATATTGATACAACTCTTCAAAATAATCACTGGCAAAATGTTCGTTCTTCCATTCAAAGCCCAGCCATTTCACATCTTCTTTAATACTTTCTACAAATTCTGTTTCCTCGGTTACAGGATTAGTATCATCAAACCGGAGATTTGTATAGCCGGGATATTTTTTTGTAAGCCCAAAATTCAAACAAATACTGCTGGCATGACCTAAATGCAGGTAGCCATTTGGCTCCGGTGGGAAACGGGTAACAATAGTTTTATTCTTTCCTGATTGTAAGTCGTTCTCTATAATTTCCTCCAAAAAATTTAGACTGCGTTCTTCTTTTTTTATTTCTTCTGACATGGTATACAAAGGTAAGGAAATGAGGGGGTTGAATGGCTGGGTTCTGAGTAGCCGTCTCAAAAGAAAAAATAAACACAGAGACGGAGGATTTGAGTTTCACAGAGAAGGTTAAAATGTGAATCAGTTCTCTGTGTAGCTCTTTTTCTCTGTATCTCCGTGTTGAAACAATTTTTGAGGCAACCCTTTTTCAGTATTTTCTCTCTATATTACACTTAAATTCATTTATGCGCCGCTACTTTTATTTAATATTAACTGTATTATTTCCACTTTTATCATTTAGCCAGCAATGGAAAACATTTACTGATACCGCCGGAAAATTTACCGCTAGTTACCCCGCCAACTGGGTCAATAAAGTAAAAGAAGGAAACCGGGTTTTTTTTACATCACCGGCTGATAGCGAATCAGATATTTTTTACGAAAATATTAATATCAGCGTTACACAAAAAGCTGGTTATGGTACCGAGATAACTGTAAAAGATCTGTTCCCGGCGGTAACTACTACCCTTAAAAAACAGTACACCAATTTTAAAGAAGAAGGTGTAAGGTATTTTAAATGGAACAATATGAATGCAGCGGAAATAATTTTTTCAGGAAAAAATAAACTGGACGAATCTTTTAATACCCGGACCATCCAATGGTATTGCTTTTTTAAATCAAGGTTGTACCTGGTAACTTTTGTGGCACAGGCCGAGTTTAAAATACATAATGAAACTGCCAAAAAAATAATGACGGGTATTTTGTTTAAGTAGAAGAAATAATAAACAAATTACTACCTGTAGTAATACCCGATGGAAGCTTTTTCTATTTTATAGTTACAATTGGATGCTTGCTCCGATTTAACCCTGGCCGCTACAAAGTCAATAATATCCTGCCTTTCCGAAATGGATGTTCTTGTTACTGCTTCCCATTGATCTTCGGTTGGTATGTCAATATAAAACATACAATTTCCTCCACCCATTTCATGGTAAAATTCAATCCTGACTTCATTATCGATATAGATAATAGTGCCGCTTCTGAAATTGCCTTCATATTCTATATGCCGGGTAAATTTCCGACCGATATCCTTTTTAACTTTCTCCCGTAAAACCAGGTCTTCGTTTTCCAGGATATTCCCAAACCCATCTCTGTAAATTATTGGTTCTGATTCAATGTTTTCATTCTCCTCGCTAAACTTTTCTGGCTGTTTGAATGCAGGCAAAACCCCTTCTGCAAGCTTTTGTATTTCAATGATATGTTGCCAACCATTTTTATAGTTTATTTCAATGGTATATAAACCGGGTTCTATCATCAATGTATCCCAAAGAAGCTGAATACTACCACTCAATTTTTCCCTAACAGGCCACTCTTCTATTACAGCTTCAGTCATACTATTCCTGAGTAATACATTCCCATACTCCCTTCCGGGATGAGTAAGCCAAATGATTAATTGCTGACAATCGGGATAATGAACAAACCGGACATTGGTATCATTTAAAGGATCAAAAATGATATTTGCTGATTCCTTAATAGCAGAAACAGCTTGTATATTTTTTATAGCTCCAATAGTTATTATTCCAAAAAATGGGGTCAATTTTTCAGGTTTGTTTATACCATAAAAGTATAGTAAAAGATTTACCGGAGATTGCTTTAAGCAACATTTCAAATCCGATAGGAGCTATCGGATGTCGCTTTTTTTCAACGCTGAGAACTGGAGACCGCTGATCCCGATAGTTATCGGGAGATGAGGATCTCTGCGAGACCTCTTTATCTCTTGTTCTTTGCGATAAAAATTTGGTGCGGGATGTTATTGCTTTTGCGACAATATTAAATACACCCTTGCTTTTGGCTGCTTTTCAAAAATGGCGAATAACCATTATCTTTATAAAAAATAAAAACCCTTATGTCACTGCTCAATCAAAACAACAAGAAAGGAAAAAAGAAAGAAGACAAAAAAAACAGCGTCGGTAATAGCCCGGGCGGATCTAAATTCATTCAGAAATCAGCTAAAGCATCCGGAGGTTTTGTAAGCAAGCAGGCTAATACCGGGTCACAAAGGGGTAGCTAAACCACCCTTTATTGTGGCTTAAAATTTCCTTTAAATTCTTTTTTGAATTGCAGGAAATCAGGAATAGACACATTGGCTACATAGGAATTATCAGGATGATGATAAATATATTCCTGGTGGTAATCCTCTGCCGGATAAAAAGCAACAAAAGGTTTTACTTCAGTTACAATCTTCTTTTTAAACACTTTGCTGTCTGTTAATCGTTTGATCTCCGCCTCAATGATCATCTTTTCCTTTTCATTCCGGTAAAAGGCAATTGATCGATATTCTGTTCCCACATCATTTCCCTGGCGATTCAATGTTGTAGGGTCCATGCTGGTAAATAATGCTTTTACCAATGTTTCATAAGAGATTTTAGAAGGATCATAATAGACCTGCACTGTTTCTGCATGCCCCGTTTCTCCTGTGCTTACTTTTTCATACGTTGGTTTGGTATCTGTACCTCCAGCATAACCAGACACCGCATCTCTTACACCCACCAAACTTTGAAAAACTATTTCCGAATGCCAAAAACAACCTTCTCCAAAAGTGGCTATCGCTTCATTGGCGGCTCGCCCGGATGTTGTACCTAACGGGATCGTTGTTTTTTGCCCCTGTGATTGAACACAGGAACTGAATACAGACAAGGCAATGATTGCTGATAAAAAAGATTTCATACTGGTATATTTAATAATTTTTATTGTGGTTTTGAACTGGTTGGTGCTTTGCCACCCTGCGGCACAAATATCAATGCCCCTGAATTCATACAATACCTCTTACCGGTTGGTTCAGGTCCGTCATCAAACACATGCCCAAGGTGTGACCCACTTTTACTATCTACCACCGCCCAACGTACAGAACCAAAACTCTCATCTCTCAATAATCTTACAGCATCGGGTGTAATAGGCGCATAAAAACTAGGCCAGCCGGTACCCGAATTAAATTTTGCTTCTGAATTGAATAAAGGTTCCAATGTAGCGGCTGAATAATAGGTACCTTTTTCATAAAAATGATCATACTTACCCGTACCTGCTCTTTCGGTTCCTTCCTGGCGAAGAATATAAAATTGCTCCGCTGTAAGACGGGCTTTCCATTCGGCATCACTTAGTTTAATGGGATATACTGTTTTGTCGTCTGCTACAGGAGGATCAGGATACATATTTTTTTTGCCAGCGTTCTGTGCCTGCTTTTTACTATTGGGTTGCGCCTGCCCGCAACTGGTAGTTAACAAAGCAATGGCAACGATTGAAGAAAGAAAAATGGTTCGCATACTATTATTTTTTATTATTCTATAAACGAAATATCGGTTCCCCGGGTTTTCAATCAGATAACAAATTTATCAACAGTCCGGTGCTTCTGATTGTCGTTTACACGACAAGAGGTCATTTGTACCCGGAAATTAACATTCAGCCAACATATTCAGAACCATTTTATAAAACATCAAAGAGGCTCAAAAGCAATAAAAAATAAACACAAAGTGCGCAAAATAAAAAAGGCAAAGTACACAAAGCATTACTATTGAATTGTTTGATCTTTGTGGCCCTTTGCGTATCCTTTGAGATATTTGTGGTTAAAAATACTTTTGACCGCCTCACATCGAAATTAAGTACCAGTATAAAATAGTGGTACATTAGCTTACTTTAAAATACTTTTTTATGCGTAACCAATTTACTGCCATTTCAGCACTATTTATTGCTTCTTTTACTTTTGGGCAAAACCGGCTTACTCCGGAAATGCTTTGGCAATTAGGACGGGTAAATGGTCTTGGCATATCTAAAGATGGCAAATACATTGTTTATTCAGTCGGTATTCCCAATTCTACTGAAAATAAAACCAGCCGTAAAT
>JANMLJ010000422.1:0-1744 GCA_031372465.1 Chitinophagaceae bacterium
GCCGGCTTCATCAATCAATTCAGTATTCACTTCCGAAAAATTATTCACGAAGTTCAACGGGTTTTGAATTTCATGTGCAATGCCGGCGGTGAGTTCTCCGAGACTTGCCATTTTTTCAGATTGGATGAGTTGGGATTGGGTTGATTTTAAATTTATCAAAGTAGTTTCTAAAACTTTGTTGGCCTTTTGTTTCTGTTTGTTGTTGCGATATAGAAAGGAAGCAATAATTAAAAATATTGCCAGTCCGGCAATCAGTGCAATTTGTCTTTGTTTGTTTTGGTCAGCAATCCTTTTCGTTTCTACTTTACGCTGACGTTCCTGTTCATCTAAAATAATACGCTGCAATTCCTGAAATCTTTTTGTTCCTGTTAAACTATCTTTTTCTACATTGGCTATAGCTATAAATTTATACGCACTGTCATACTTATTTTTAGTTTTAAATAACCCACTTAATAATACAGCGGCATCATAAACACCTTTTCTGAATGAAATGGTATTGCCGGTTTGTATCGCATTATACGCATACTTCATACTGGAGTCCGGCATGTTCAGTTCCTCGTATAGTTTTGCCAGGAACAGGTTATTCATAGTGAGGTTTCTGGTGTCATTTCCAATAGTTGATTCTATAATACCCTGCTTATAAAAATACATGGCCTTTATTTTATTGCCTTTCAAATTATACGCATTGCCCATTCTAAACATCATTTCAGGCCGGACATAATTGAACCTGTCATTAGTTTTTTGTGCGGCATCATATACAATTTGCTGGTAATACAATCCGGAATCGGGTATTAACATTAAATCGTAAATGTTTCCAATATTTGATACTTCATTATGAAACCCGGCAATATCACCTACCTTTTCAAATAAATCTTTTGACCGGAAGTAATATTCATTCGCTTTTTTGTACGCTGCCAATTCCATATATATATTTCCAATCCGGTTTAAAATATATGCGATATTCAATGTGTCTTTTATTTTTTCACTCATTGCTAAGGCCTCAAATTGAAACTGCATAGATTCAGGTAATTTACCTGCTTCCAGAACTGTAGCTCCTTTTAAGGATAACATTTGGGCTTTTATAAACGGTAAATTATTTTTATCAGCCAATGCAATAGCCTGGTCTGTATAAAAAAGGGATGAATCTATATTAGAAAAACGATATCCAAATGCCAGCAGGCCAGTCATTTGTATCCTGACTGAATCATGTTTTGCGTTTAAAAGCTGCTCTTTAAAGGCACTAATCTCATCAGGAGTACTTTGGCCAAAAGAGGTAATAGATAGTACACATGAAACCAGGAAATAAATAAATGCTTTTTTCATTCAATTTAATTTGCAGGTAAAATAATAATAAATTCACTTCCCTGAGCTTCCTTCGTCTCCACTCTTAACTCCCCGCCATGTGCTTTTACAATATCATAACTCAAACTCAATCCCAAGCCTGTTCCCTGTCCTGTAGGTTTGGTGGTGAAGAATGGTTGAAAGATTTTGTCGAGTATTTTTTGAGGAATGCCACTCCCATTGTCAGATACCTTTATTTCGATGGAACCGCCCCCAAGGCCCCCCTGTTCGAACTTCGTTCCTTCCCTTCGCTCCGCTTGGAAACCCGAAGGGAGGGACAATCGCTTCGTAGCAACTGTAACGGTGGGTTCATACCCAGTAATGCCTTGCTTTGATTTTTCATTGACGACGTAGAAAGCATTATTAATCAAATTCAAAACAACTCTCCCAATATCCTGAGGAA
>JANMLJ010000424.1:0-2023 GCA_031372465.1 Chitinophagaceae bacterium
TGTAACGATATTGACCTTCCCAATGCTTTCATCAAAATCTGTTTTCAAGGTGGCGTTAAAAGATTTGTCTTTTGCCCGGAGGCCATGATAGGCCAGGCGCAAATATTCATCTGCCAGGGCATTTATATTGGTAGATTCTGTTTGTCCGTTGCTGTTGCGGCTGTGCTGCAGCATTCCTTTTACAATAGCGTCAGCACGTTTGCCGTGATGGGCAATCTTTTCCAAATTATTTTCCAGGTCTTTCAGGATATCTTCTTCACTTTGCAGATCACGGTGTTCTTTTTTTCTTTCTTCTTTTAATTCATCAATCAACTCTTTGTTTACTTCACTAAAATTGTTGACGAAGTTTAACGGGTTTTGTATTTCATGGGCAATACCTGCGGTGAGTTCTCCTAACGAAGCCATCTTTTCGGATTGGATGAGTTGATGTTGAGTAGCCCGCAAATCATTTAGTGTATCCTCGGTTTCTTTTTTTTGTCGTTGTAACAATACATTTGCTATTTTTTGTCTCTTATTGTTACGATATAAGATAATTCCGAATAGTATGAAAACGGCCAGTGCTGCCATCAATCCATAGAAGCGTAAATTGCTCTGGTAATCTTTTTGTTTCTGCCCGATTTCCTGTTGTTTTTGTTCTGCCAGGTATACTTTTTTTTGTTCTTCAATGGCGAGCAATTGAAGTTTTCTTAATTGTTCACTCCCAAACAAACTATCATTAATGCTCATTGTTAATTGCTGATATTTTAAAACACTATCCAGTTTATTTTTATCTATGTAATATGTCGCCAGCGTTTTGCTGGCTTCAAGCATAATTGGCTTTTGAGAAGAACTGCGTCCAAATAATAATGCATTGTTCGCATAGTATAATGCAGAATCAGATTTTCCTAACTTATAATAAAGTATGGCCATGCGGCTATAGGTGCGTCCGATATTCAATATATCTGTTGTTATGGCAAGTGCATAGCGATAATAATAAAATGCACTATCAGGCAGATTCATCAGACTATAAACATTGCCCATTTCTCTTAGCACAAAAGCTTTTCCGGGAGCCATTTGTGTTGTTCGTACCAGAGACCAGGCCATTTTGTGATATATTAATGCGGAGTCAAGCATATTCATTTCCTGGTAGGCAATGCCCGTATTGGCTAAAATAAATCCGGCCATAGGAATTTTAAGTCTTTCTTTTTGGGAATAGGCCCGGAAAAGATAATGTAGAGCAGTCTGGTATTCTTTCAGGTTTAAATAGGTTATTCCAATAAAACCATGAACCTCTGCGATAAGTATGCTATCTCCTATTTCCAAACTTATTGGCAATGCCTTAAATAGATTCTCAAGAGATTCAGGATAATTACCGCTTACACGATGATATTCTGCTAAAGTTTCGTAGGCTGCTATTTTGCCCTGCTCAAAATTGATCAAATGAGATAAGGCCAATGCCTTTTGTGCAAGAGGAAGACTGGAATCAGGTTTAAAAAAACGATAGCGTTGGGCTGCTTCAATGAGCCTCATCACCCTGGCTGTATCATCCTTGTATGAACCAGCACTTTGTGCCACGGCATACCCCACAAAAAGCAAATAAAAAAAAATTGATATGGTTACTCTAACGATCATGGTGCTGATAGATTAATTATGAATTCTGAACCTTCTCCTTCTTTTGTTTCCACCTTCAACTCACCGCCATGTGCTTTTACAATATCATAACTCAAACTCAATCCCAATCCTGTTCCCTGCCCTGTTGGCTTGGTGGTGAAGAATGGTTGAAAGATTTTGTCGAGTATTTTTTGAGGAATCCCACCCCCATTGTCAGATACTTTTATTTCGATGGAACCGCCCCCAAGGCCCCCCTGTTCGAACTTCGTTCCTTCCCTTCGCTCCGCTTGGGAACCCGAAGGGAGGGACAATCGCTTCGTAGCAACTGTAACGGTGGGTTCATACCCAGTAATGCCTTGCTTTGATTTTTCATTGACGACGTAGAAAGCATTATTAATCAAATTCAAAACAACTCTCCCAATATCCTGAGGAA
>JANMLJ010000466.1:0-15901 GCA_031372465.1 Chitinophagaceae bacterium
GACAGAGTGCATATGAATACGAAGGGCAACCAATTTTTGGCAGAAGCCATGTGGGAAAAACTAAAAGCATTTTAATACCCGGGATTTTTTATAACAGCGAAACTAAATCAGGTAACCTGCGTATTACTGGCCAATAACTAAATAATAATTCTTCTTTCCTTTTTGCACCAGTAAATATTTACCATGGAGTAAGTGTTTGTCAGTTATTTTGAAATCAATTTCTTCTACTTTTTTTCTGTTAATACTTACACCGCCACCCTGTATCGTTTTTCTTGCTTCACCTTTACTGGGGAAAATAGTCGTTTCAGCTAAAAAGGATACAACATCAATACCACCTGCAATTTTTTCTTTGGCAAAATCAATTTTAACTACACCTTCCATTCCTTCTAAATCTTCTACAGATAAGCTATCAGCAGCAGCAGTTTGATTAGCAAATAGTTTTTCTGTAGTTGCTATTGCTTCCGCTAATGCAGCTTCTCCATGTACAAATTGTGTAACTTCTCCGGCCAGTCTTTTTTGTAATAATCTTTTACGGGCATCTTCTTTATGCGCAGTAAGAATCGAGTTTATTTCTGGCTGATCTAAAAAAGTAAAAATTTTAATCCATTTTTCTCCATCCGCATCACTTGCATTCAGCCAGAACTGGTAGAAATGGTAAGGAGATGTTTTTGACGGGTCAAGCCAGATATTTCCTTTTTCTGTTTTTCCAAATTTACCGCCATCGGCTTTTGTTATCAACGGACAGGTAAACGCAAATGCTTCACCACCTGCTTTTCTTCTGATCAATTCTGTACCTGTCACAATATTTCCCCATTGATCGCTACCGCCCATTTGCAGTTTGCAATTTTTGTTTTTATACAACCAGTAAAAATCATAGCCCTGTACCAATTGATACGTGAATTCAGTAAAACTCATGCCTGTTTCTCCTTCCAGTCTTTTCTTCACACTGTCTTTACTCATCATGTAGTTTACGGTAATGTGTTTTCCCACATCCCGTATAAAATCAAGAAACGTAATATTTTTAAACCAGTCATAGTTGTTCACCATTTCAGCAGCATTCTTCAACGAAGGATCGAAATTGAGATATTGCATCAACTGTTTTTTAACGCCTTCCTGGTTAAATTGTAATGTTTCTTCACTTAAAAGATTCCTTTCTTCACTCTTTCCGCTCGGATCACCTACCATGCCAGTGGCTCCTCCAACCAGTGCAAAGGGTTTATGTCCTGCTTTTTGTAAATGAACCAGTAACAATATAGGGACAAGACTTCCAATATGAAGGCTGTCTGCAGTTGGGTCAAAGCCAATATAAGCGGAAGTCATTTCTTTTTTTAATTGCTCCTCGGTACCGGGCATAATATCCTGTATCATACCTCTCCATCTTAATTCTTGAATCAAATCCATTTCTAAAGTGTTGGTTTTCATTTATAAGCACCTAAGTTGTTTTTTCAAGCAAAATATATACAAAAATAAGGCAGAAGCTGATTGTATGCATTTTGGTACAATAATTATCTAATTTGTTCGTTTTCAGTCATTAGTCTTTTTCCCTATTCACTATGATTTTACAGCCTTAAAGACTAATTTTGCCAATAATCCACTATTTATGAAAGCCTCCATATTCTATTGCTTATAAGAAAATTCTATCAATGAGAACAAACCGCTTATACCTTACCCTGCTGTATATACTATTTTTTCTAACCTCTTCTGGTCAATTTCGTAAATACTCCAATGAGTTTTTAAATATTGGCGCTGGAGCCAGAGGGCTTGCCATGGGTAGCGCTCAGGTGGCATCAGTAAAAGATGGAACTGCCGGATACTGGAACCCAGCGGGTCTTGTAGGTATCGGTGATAATGCACAAATAAACCTGATGCATGCAGAATATTTTGCAGGTATTGGTAAATACGATTATGTGGGTGTTGCTTTGCCTACGGCCAATGAAAAAAGAACAATCGGAATCACCGGACTTCGTTTTGCCGTAGATGATATTATGAATACCTTATTCCTGGTAGAGCCTGACGGTTCTATCAATTACAATAATATTCAGTCTTTTTCTTCTGCTGATTATGCTTTTATCTTTTCTTTTGCGCAAAAATTAAAAGAAAGTGATGAAAAGAATGTTCATTTTGGCGTTAATGCTAAAGTGATTCATAGAAGTGTAGGAAAATTTGCCAAAGCCTGGGGTTTTGGATTGGATGCCGGCGTTCAGATATACAGTAATGACTGGCGGTTTGGTGTTTCAGCACGTGATATTACTACAACTTTTAATGCATGGTCTTTTTCCTTTACAGATAAAGAAAAAGAGATCTTATATCTCACCAAAAATGAAATTCCTATTAAGTCAACTGAACTTACTGCCCCGAGAGTAGTCATAGGTATTGGAAGGGGATTTTGGCTTGGTAATAAAGCCAGCCTTTTGGTAGAGGCAAACCTGGATGTGACATTTGACGGCAAGCGGAATACGTTAATCAGTTCCAGCCCGGTAAGTGCAGATCCAAAGCTGGGGCTTGAACTGAATATTAATAATGTATTTTTTCTGAGAGGTGGAGTTAACAATTTTCAAAAGGCTTTATCTGATGGAGATACGCTGAACCTGAAAAAAGTTTGGATTTATCAACCCAGTGCCGGGGCCGGATTTAAAATACAGAATGTAACGGTTGATTATGCATTCACTAATCTGGCAAACCAATCGAATCCGTTATTTACCCATGTTTTTTCGCTACGATTAAATATGGGTAATAATAAAAGGAATTATTAATAAAATCGCAACAAGATAAAACTTGATTCAATGAAAAATTTTTTACTTGCACTATTACTTATTACCGGTTTGCTGGCCAGATCACAAGGCTACAATAATGAATGGATTAATTATAATAATACCTATTATAAATTTAAAGTTGGGGCTACAGGATTATACCGTATTAGTCAGCCAACACTTGCTTCAATAGGAATTGGAAACACCGCTGCTGAACAGTTTCAATTATGGAGAAACGGAAAACAGGTTCCTCTTTATACTTCTGTACAGCTGGGTCCGCTTGGAGGTACTGGTTATATCGAATTCTGGGGCGAAATGAATGATGGCAAACCTGATAGCATGTTATACAAGTTTTCAACACACCAACTTAATAATAAATGGAGTCTTGAAACAGATACAGCAGCTTTTTTTCTGACTATAAACGCCACGGGAGGTAATTCCAGGTTGGCGCCTATTACAAATAATTTACCTGCAACAATTCCGGTAGAACCTTATTTTATACATACAGAAGGTGCTTATTACAAAGACAAAATCAACCCGGGTTATGCAGCAGTAGTTGGAGAATATGTTTATTCCTCGGTGTATGATCAGGGGGAAGGTTGGTCTACAATTGATCTTTTTCCAGCAAATCCTGCTACAGGAGCTGCCGCAACACTATTAAATTTTCCACTTGGAAATTTACAAACATATACAGGGGCTGGTGCACCATCACCAGTATTAAAAATTAATGCTTCTGGGAATGCGTTGAATCCAAGAAAAGTGGAAGCGAAAGTTAATAACGTAACGGTGGTAAATCAAACCATGGATTACTTTGACTATATAAAATTGCAGATGCCGATTGCTGCTTCTCTTATTAGTAGCGGAACAGCTGTGATTGATATCAGAAATATATGTACTGTATCGCCTAATGACAGGATGGTTGTAGCGACAACTGAATTATCCTATCCCCGTCTTTTTAATTTTGGCAACAAAGACAGGTTTGAATTTACCTTGCCAGCTTCTCCAACTGGAAATTATCTTGAAATAAGTGCTTTCAATCACAATGGTTTAAGCCCTGTTTTATATGATTTTACCAATGGCAAAAGATACGTATGCGATATCAGTAATCCATTATTAGTAAAAGTATTGCTACAGCCTTCCTCAACGGAAAGGAAACTTCTGCTTATATCTCAACAACCTTCGGTACCGGTTGCAATCACTAATTTACAACAACGAAATTTCGTTAATTATTCTTTAGCAGCAAACAGGGGAGATTACCTGATCATTTCACATCCGGCATTGATGAATGGAGCAGGAGGCAACAATCCCGTGGACGAGTACAAAAATTACAGAAACTCAGTAGCTGGTGGAAGTTTTAATTCTAAAATTTACCTGATTGATGAATTAGTAGATCAATTCAGTTATGGAATTAAGAAAAATCCGGCGTCTATTCGCAATTTTGTCCGTTGGGCCAGAAATACTTACAATACACCTATTTCAAATGTATTGCTTATTGGTAAAGGATTAAACTATCAGCAATACCGAACATTTGAATCATATGCTGATGTTGAAAAATTGGCTTTTATCCCCACATTCGGATACCCGGCATCTGATAATTTGCTAACTTCTGATCTTGGAATTGATGAAATTCCAAGAGTGCCAATTGGCAGGATATCTGCTATCAATCCTGCAGAGGTTTCAACCTATCTTGCTAAAGTGATTCAATACGAACAGGCACAGTCACTTTCTTCACCGCTTATTAAGGATAAGGCCTGGCTAAAAAATGTGGCGCATGTTATCGGTGCAAGTGATGGATCGTTGGGTACTATACTTACCAATGCGATGGATAATTTCACACGAATTATTTCTGATACACT
Source organism: Chitinophagaceae bacterium (assembly GCA_031372465.1). Classification (GTDB taxonomy): domain Bacteria; phylum Bacteroidota; class Bacteroidia; order Chitinophagales; family Chitinophagaceae; genus JJ008. Next base: position 4,607 of record JANMLJ010000466.1, read on the forward strand.
TTATGGTGCCAATGTAAATACATTTAGTAAAGTTTCCGCAGCACCTGTTGAACAGGCAAGTAGCGAAAGGCTTCAGAATTTGTTTGAAGAAGGTTTAGGGGTGATGACTTATTTTGGCCACTCTTCCGCAAGCACCTTAGAGTTTAATCTTGATAATCCTGATCAATATAATAATGCCGGAAAATATCCTGTTACCATTGTTATGGGTTGCAATGCCGGTAATTTTTATAATTATAATACCCTTCGTTTTAGTTCTAAAGAAACACTTTCAGAAAAATTTGTATTGGCAGAACAACGTGGTTCTATTGCCTTTATCGCCAGCACCCACTTTGGTATAGTACATTATCTCGATATATTAAATACCCGGACATATAATGCTGCGTCTGTTTCTCATTATGGAAAATCGCTTGGCCAATTACTCATAGAATCTATCACACAGATGTATAACCTTACTACTCAGAATGATTATTATGCCCGGTTCCATGCCGAGCAAACTACTATTCATGGTGACCCTGCCTTACGGCTTGATGGCTCAACCCCAAAACCAGATTATGTTATAGAAGATCAGTTGGTTAAAATAAGTCCTACATTAATTTCTGTAGCCGAAACACAGTTTAAAGTAAGTGCTAAGTTTATGAATATTGGTAAGGCGATAGACAAAAAAATTGTTGTAGAAGTAAAAAGAACCTATCCTAATCTCACTACAGAAGTAATCAGAAGAGATACGATTCGCGGTATACGATATATTGACTCTTTATCCTACACACTCGATATTATTCCAACAAGAGATAAAGGATTGAATAAAATAACCATTTGCGTGGACGCTGATAATGTTGTGAATGAATCATACGAAACGAACAATTGCGTTACAAAAGATGTGTTTATCTATGAAGATGAAGCAAGGCCTGTTTATCCATATACATACGCTATTGTAAATAAGCCGGATATTAAACTGGTCGCTTCTACCGCTAATCCTTTTTCAACAATGAAGCAGTATGTAATGGAAATGGATACAACAGAATTTTTTAATTCATCTTCAAAGATCAGCCGGACAATAAACTCTACAGGTGGAATACTTGAGTTTACTCCTGGCGTTGTGTTGGTTGACAGTACGGTTTATTACTGGCGGGTAGCGCCGGTGCCTTCTGGTGGTCAGCCCGTTTGGAATAAATCTTCTTTTATATTCCTAAGCCCAACCGGCCCTAATGCCAGCGATTTAGGATATAACCAGTCACACTTTTATCAACAGACAAAATCAACCTACGATAGAATCAAGCTGGATACTGCCAGCCATACATTAAAATATGGTACGGTCACTAACAATTTGTTTATCCGGCAAGGTACATGGATTACCAGCGGAGCTACCAATGAAGCATCATTATCTGTAGCTGTAAATGGTATTCCTTCTATCCGTTTATGTTGTTGGTATTCATCCTTAGTTATAAATGTATTTGACCCGGTTAGTTTCCGGCCTTGGAGAAATCAGGTATTACAACTCGGCGTTAGTGCTGGTCCCGCATCTCAGATCGGACTTGGGCTCTACGAAAGTGCAGCAAATCAATGCCGGGATAATGAAGAACGTTATTTTTCATTCGAATTTCGTTATACAGATACTGCAGGCAGGAGAAAGATTATGAATTTCCTGAACAATATTATTCCAAATGGCTCGTATATCGTTGTCCGAAATTTTTCACTAAATCCTATATATGGTTTCCCCGAAGCCTTCGTAAATGCTTGGAAAGCTGATACAGCACTTTATGGCTCTGGCAAATCGTTGTATCATACTTTAAAAAATAATGGATTTTCTGGTATAGATTCTTTTTACAGAACAAGGCCTTACGCATTTGTTTATAAAAAGAACGACCCTTCATTTGTTCCTAGATCGGTTATTGGGGAGGGTATGTTTGATAATCCTACTTTAACCGTTGACTGTAACACGATCGACACAATTGGTTATGTTACTTCACCTTTATTCGGACCGGCAAAAGGATGGAAACAACTTAAATGGAGAGGAGTAGCTGATCCTATCGGTGATTTGGTTTCACTGGATGTGATTGGAGTGAGACCTAATGGTTCCGAAGCGATTCTATTCAATAATATTACAAGGGCCCAGCAGACTTTTGATGTATCATCGGTTAATGCCACAATATATCCTTATATCAAATTACGGATGAGAACAGCTGACTCTATTAATTATACTCCTTATCAATTGCGTTATTGGAGAATTACGTATAATCCGGTACCTGAAGGGGCGATTGCTCCAAATATTTACCTGAATTTAAAAGATTCTTTGGAAGTAGGTGAGCCATATGATTTTAAAGTGGCCTTCAAAAATATCAGCGATGTACCATTTGACAGTCTTAAAATTAAAATGGTGATTACCGACAGGAACAATGTTCCCCGTATAATACCTATACCAAGAAAACGAAAATTGCTGGTAAATGATACCTTACAAATAGGAGCAACCCTGAATTCTGCAACTATTCCGGGTGTTAATACATTATTTCTCGAAGTAAATCCGGATGACGACCAGTTGGAGCAATTCCATTTCAATAATTTTGCCTATCGGAATATTTATGTAAAACCGGATAGTCTTAATCCTTTGCTCGATGTAACATTTGATAGAGTACATATTCTAAACCGGGATATCGTTTCATCAAAACCTGATATCCTGATTAAATTGAAAGACGAGGCCAAATGGTTAATACTGGATGATACTTCTCTACTTACATTAAAGGTTCGTTATCCAAACGGAAGTATCCGCCGATTCTACTTCAATAATGATACCGTTCGATTTACACCTGCAGGACAAGCTCCTAATTCAGACAATACGGCATCTATCAGCTTTAAACCTTATTTCAGACAAGATGGCGAATATGAATTGATAGTTACCGGAAAAGATAAGAGTAACAATGCAGCAGGAAGCAGGAATAGTATTGAGTACAGAGTGCTGTTTGAGGTTATTAATAAACCAATGATCTCCAATATGCTCAATTACCCGAATCCATTTACAACTTCCACTGCTTTTGTGTTCACCATTACTGGTAATGAAGTGCCACAGAATATTAAAATTGAAGTAATGACGATTACCGGAAAAATTGTTCGGGAAATTACCAAAGATGAATTAGGGCCACTAAATATTGGCCGCAATATCACCGAATTTAAATGGGATGGAACAGATCAATTTGGAGAAAAATTGGCAAATGGTATTTATTTATACCGGGTTGTCACTAATCTCAATGGCAAATCGCTTGACAAATACAAAGCAGCAGATGATAATACCGATAAATATTTTAATAAAGGTTACGGTAAAATGTACCTGATGCGGTAAATAAAATATTCCTGATTACGAAAAGTCCTGCCCCGTTTTAAATGGAGCAGGACTTTTTTTTACGCCTCCGATAAGCGAATTTTGCCATCATGGCAAAAATTGCAATTAATATAGCAACAGGAAGTTTACAAAAACCTGAAATGATTGTAGGTATTGATTTGGGTACTACAAATAGCCTGGTAGCAATCATTCATCCTGATACAAAAAACCCTATTGTATTAAAAGAACATGATGGAGCCGCATTGGTACCGTCAATCATACATTTTGGTGAAGGTGGAGTAATTACAGTTGGCGACGAAGCCAAAGAATATCTCATCACGGAGCCACAAAACACCATTTTTTCTGTAAAGCGGCTGATGGGAAAATCCTATAGTGATGTAAAAGATCAGGCTTCTTTTTTCACTTACAAAGTAATTGATGATAATACGGAAAGCCTTGTCAAAATTCAGGCAGCCAATAAATTCTATTCACCGGTAGAGTTGTCTTCGTTTATTTTAAAAGAATTAAAAAGCAGGGCCGAACATATTTTGAAAACACCAGTTACAAAAGCAGTAATAACTGTTCCTGCCTATTTTAATGATGCGCAACGTCAGGCAACAAGAGATGCCGGAAAACTGGCGGGTCTTGATGTATTAAGAATAGTGAATGAACCTACTGCAGCCAGTCTTGCTTATGGATTAGGAATGAAAAAAGAAGAACCTGCATCCCCCGGAGGAATAATAAATGATGGTAAAACAGTTGCTGTGTATGATTTAGGTGGAGGTACTTTTGATATTTCCATTCTTCGGATCAGCGGTGGAATTTTTGAAGTATTGTCAACAAATGGGGACACTTATCTGGGTGGTGATGATTTTGACAGAGTAATTGCTGAACATTGGATTAATCAGTTAGGAATTTCAAAAGAAAAATTAATAATAGATAAAAGCTTGGCTCAGGCAATACGCTTGCAGGCGGAAGAAGCTAAAAAATATCTTAGTAATAATAACAGCTTTACTGGAAATGTCAGCAACATGCAATTGAGCTTAACTATAAATGAGTTTGAAAGTCTCATTAAAAAGTTTGTTGATAAAACGATAGAATGCTGCAAGAATGCATTGAACGATGCTGAACTAACAATCGGGGAAATTGATGAAGTGATAATGGTAGGAGGTTCTACAAGAGTGCCATTAGTTAAGACTACTGTCCGGGATTTCTTTGGCAGAAAATTGCATGATTCAGTAGATCCGGATGAAGTAGTAGCGCTGGGAGCTGCCGTACAGGCAGATATTCTGGCGGGTAATAATAAAGACTTTTTGTTGCTGGATATTACACCGCTTTCTCTCGGTATCGAAACGATGGGTGGTTTGATGGATGTGCTGATACCCCGTAATTCAAAAATACCTTCCAAAGTTGGAAGGCAATATACCACACAGAAAGACGGACAGGGAAGTATGCGGATTGCAGTATTCCAGGGAGAAAGAGATTTGGTAAAAGATAATCGCAAACTGGCTGAATTCAACCTGACAAATATTCCCGGAATGCCTGCAGGGCTACCAAAAGTTGAAGTTTCATTTTTGGTGAATGCTGATGGCATTCTGGTAGTAAAAGCAAAAGAACTTAGAAGTGGTGTAGAACAAAGTATTGAAGTAAAACCACAATACGGACTCACTGACCAGGAAGTTGAACAAATGCTGTTGGATTCAATTACCAATGCGAGGACAGATATACAGACAAGGGCATTGATAGAAGCCCAAACAGAGGGCAGGCAGTTAGTAGAATTAACTTCACAGTTTATATCAAAGCATACTGAATTTATTACTAATCAGGAATTGACAGCAACTACAGCTGCCATACAAGAACTCAACAAGCTGATAGATACTGGAAATAAAGATGAAATTCAGGGAAGTATTGAAAGGTTAAATGAAATTTCCAGGCCTTATGCAGAAAGAGTAATGGATAAAGCGATTGGTAAAGCAATGACAGGAAAGAAAATCTGATATTATTTATTGGTCAGCGAATCAGTGGTATACAGTTTATACTTTGTTGTTTCTGCCTGCAAAGTTGTACCGGTTTGCCTGGATGCTGCTATATTTTCAAGGCTATCTTTTTTATTGAAAATAAAAATTATTTTTCTTCCCAACCAACTACTATCCGGGTTGCCTGTTGCAATGAAGTTATTAAAGATTTCTCTTTTTCGCTGGTAAAATGGTGTTGTGTAAGGATTGGAAATCCAGGGATATGCTTTACTGTACACAGCGCTTAATAGCGATAAATCAAAGTCGCTGCTGATCACCAGGGTTTTGTTATCCGATTTATTTTTTATTACTTCAATAATTTCCTGCTGCTCTGGCGAGATATACATGACAGAAGTAGTTTTATTGGTAAAGCGGATATAATTGGTGATCCATAAAAAATTATCTGATAAAAAGATACAAACAAACAGACCAAGCAGAACAGGACCTCTTTTTAACTTGCTGAAATAAGTAAAAAGGGGTTGCAGGGATGATAGGCCCAGCAAAAAGAAACCTGTCCAGTCATAACCCCTGGTAAAATGAATGGGTTGCCTTGGCTTCATAAATAATTCATGATTTACCAGCAACAATACTACGATCAGCCAGCAAAGAAATAGCCGGTTATGACTGTTTTGAAAAAATAATTTCGGTTTACTGAATTTAAAAATGCTGAGAAAAGCCAATGGCGCAACGATAGCATAAGCTGGAATCATACTAAAAAAGCGTAATCGCCAGTTTACCGAGAACTGTTCACTGACAGATTTATGATCGGGGAATTGGTTGAGATAAAAGAGGTAATAATAAATGTGAAAGACAAGTATACAGCCTGCGCCTATTGCAAAATACCATGGAATAGTCGAATTTTTTATTATCAGTTTTTCAATAAATAGCCATGCTCCAAGGATACTTAGTAATTCAATACCTGTAAAAGGATGAGAAATGGAGACTATAAAAATACTTAGCAATGCAAATCTCCATTTCTTTTTTAGTATCAATAAAATAGTAAACAGAAAAAGACAATGGTAAAATGCTTCACAGGTAATAAAAAATGATCTTCCCAGGTTGAGACCCCACCAACCCCAACCCGGGTCAAGAAAAAATATCCTGTCAAAAAAATCCTGTCCATCAGGCGGTCGTATAAAATGAACAGGAATTCCAGCAAACGCAAGCAACCCACCACCCCAGGCAAAAAGCACAATACTTAGTACCCGGTATTTGCCGGCCGGTAATAAGGCATCATATATTTCTATTATGATGCGAAAACACAGATAGGAAAAAAATAAAACAAAAATGATCATGATAAAACCGGCGGAAATTCCGGTTTTCATCAGCAATGCCAGTAGTATACTTTGTGTCTGAAAATAGATCGGGGCATAATTTCCAGAATCATTAAAAGGGTTACTGTAAAATAAATGCAGTTTGTCAGCATCAGCATATTGCCGGGCATACGACAGGTAAAGCCCGTTATCTTCCATGATCAATCCTGTAGGAATATAGTCGCGGTTATAGTTAAATAAATAGCCTGCAAAAAAGGCGATCATCGGAATCGTTAGCGCCATTGCAAACAACCATTTATTTCCCTTTTTCTTTATCATTGCCTTTTTGATTTAATGGCTGATATAATAAAGAATAAAAGTAAGGCAACCAGGATTGTTCCCGATATCCACATGCCTTTTATAACGTTCGTTGGTCTATACTCAAACGTAACAGCACTGTCTCCGGCTTGCAACTGAACACCCATAAAAGCAATATTCACTTTAAGTACCGGAGAAACTGATTCATTGATTTTTACTTTCCAATTATGATTGTATTGCTGAAAAATACTTAGCACTGTTGGAGAGGAGGCATTTACTTTAAATGAAAATGAATTTGGGCTGAACGCTGTCAGGGTAACAGTGCCGGGGTTTTTTGCAGCAACTATTGCTGGTTTTGGCAATTTGTCATCGTAAAGAGAGAAACGTTTATTTAACAATATTGAATCAGGTGTGGTATTGAGTAATGTATCATTCAGCCATGCAAACGGATATTGAGCCATTGCTGCGCGTAATTTTTTATCTGCATTAAAGGCTTCATAATCTTTGTTGAGCGTAGGAGTGATTACATAGTCCTGGATAGTAATTTTCTTATTATAGAAATTGGCATATCCATATAATGGAACAGTAGTCGAATCTGTGCTGATATTTGCTTCTACCGATGAATTAATAGCTGGAAGCGGATATCCTTTTTCAAAAGATCGGACATATTGATTGATGGCGGTTGTTCTTATTTGAGAAACAACATTAAAAGGTAGTGCTGCCCAGCAAAAAAGAACAGAGTTTATTGCAAATAACCCTGCCATAATTTTTCTATTGGTCCTTTGTTTCTTCAATTGGTAAATCAGTAAGATGATAAATAGTATTTGTGCCAGGGATTGAAATAGTAAAAAAGATGTAAAAGTGAATTCATCAAGGAATGCTTTTGGCTGTTTGATATACTGTAAAGCCGCCACGATATTATTGCCAACACCGGTCTGGAGAATACAATATAGAGCAACGGCACCAAGAAGTACAACTGAAACATAACATAGACGAAGTAGTTTTCTTTTTATTGTTGCTTTGTTTTGTAGTAGAATTTGCTGGCCATAAAAAGCGGCCAGTATAATAATTCCAATGGAAGTAAAAAGCCTGATATTGCCGGGGTGCCGGAATGTATCAAATAAAGGGATTATTGAATAGCAAAATGAATGAAGAGGAGTTAATGAACCCAGGCTCAATAAAAATGAAAAAATTGTAATGCCAAGAATAATTTTTTGCCATTTACCGGATTTACTGAAAAGCGAAAGTGTAAACAACAGAAAAACAAATAAGCCAACATAGCTGTTCCTCATACTTGTATCTGTATTCAGCCAGGCATGGTTTTTACTTACAGCGTTTGGTAATGCAAAAGAAATAGATGAAAAGGGCGTAAAAGGATTTTGTGCGGCCCTTGCAACACTGATACCTGCACCGCGGGAATAATAAGGCAGAAATTCCCAGAAGGAGATTATCGCCGGGCTACAGATACATAGAAATAAAAGAGCTGCCAGTAAAAGCAAGCCTATTGGTTTGATGGTAGCGGATAATTGTTTCTTTCTAAATAATGTTATGGCTACAAACAGAAGTATTGAAAAAATGATATAACTGGTATAGATAAAAAAAGTTGGATAACCACAAAGAAACAATAAACTCAGGCTACTACTAAATGCTACGGAGCTTTTCCAATCAGGATGTTCCAGGAATTTTTTCAGGTAGGTAAAAACAAATGGAATAAAAGCTGCACTTGATATCCAGGGAATAACAGAAGCGCTGCCGGTGATAAACCCGCAACTCATATAACTGATACCACCAAGTATGCAAATAACCCGGTTCAATGAAAAAGATTTCAGAAGGCTATACATGCCAATTGCAGCAAGAACAAGATAGATGACTAGTTCAAACTCTAATACCGACATATTATACCGGGTAAACAACGAAATCGTCAATACTATAGGATTCCATGTCATGCCCTGCATATCTGCATGTATTGGGAAGCCGGTATATAAATAGGGGTTCCAGAAAGGGAAATATCCATGTTGTATCGATTCGCTTAAATGATACCGGAAAGGGAGGTATTGAACCAGCGAATCATTCTTCAGGCTGAAAATAAAAGCAGATACAGGCAGGTAGGCAATTACTGTTATGATAATAAGCAGCAGAATATCGGTAACTGTATTTCTGTTTTTTTTCATAGATATACCGGTCTGTATTTCTATTGGCCGGAATTTTTCAGCTCACCATACTTATTGCTGATAATATAAAGTGGCCGCTTGCGGCTTTCATTATAAATGCGCAGGAGGTATTCTCCCAGTATTCTCACAGTTACTAATTGTACACCACCAAAAAATAAAATAACAATGATCAGCGTAGTAAATCCCTGGGGCACCTGTCCCCACATCAATCTTTTGGTGATAATATAACCTGCATACGCTATGCTTGCCAGGATAATAATAAGGCCAAGCCTTCCTAAAAATTTTATGGGAAAATCACTAAAGCTGAACATGCCATCATAAGCAAGTTTCATCAGCTTTCGGGTAGAATATTTCGGATGCCCGTTGAAACGTTCATTTCTTTCACAAGGAATGCCAACCTGGTTAAATCCTACCCAAGAACGAATGCCTCTGATAAATAAACTATGTTCAGGCATCTCCATCATTTCATTCACTACTTTTTTCTTCATCAGGCAAAAATCACCGCTATCCAAAGGAACTTTTACGCCCAGTACATTTTTCATCAGGCGATAAAAACTACGATAAGCTAATCGTTTAAAGTAGTTTTCTTTTCTCTTGATCCGAACAGCATATACAATATCAACTGTTGGAGAAAGATGCTGTAAGAATTCAGTAAAATGTGAAGGGTCATCCTGCAAGTCACCATCCATAATGCCAACAAAATCGCCTTGTGCATTTTTTAATCCGGCCCAGATGGCAGGTTGGTGGCCAAAATTTTTAGAGAAACTGATTATTTTCCAACGGGGATCTTTTTCATGAATAAGGACCAGTTTATTTAACGTATTATCTGTTGACCCGTCATTTACGCAAATCACCTCCCAGTCACTGGTTATAGCATTTAAGGTAGCTGCCGTCTGATTATATAATTCATCGATGAGTTTTTCTTCATTCAATACAGGTATAATAATACTAATCATCATAAGTAATAATTACGGCTAATTTCCTATAAAGCTATCAGTTTTGTGGCAAAAGTCAATAACCATTGTGATTCTGAAAGGTTATCTGTCTTTTGTAAGTAAAATAAAAAGTTGAGAAGTTTTTGCAAATGGACGACGGATAAAATCAAAAACAGCAAATAGGGCACTGATGGGTGCAAATAACCAATGAAATATGATGGGTTTTTTTGCTGATATCCGGACAATTTTTCTCCTATGCAATGCAGCAATGATACTGAACGCCCAAAAAGGAGCGCCCTGTGTGTACTGCAGGCTTTTTATTTTTAGTGATGTTGATTGTAGCAACAGCCGGAAGCTTTTTTCAGAGAATATGATCCAATGTCTGGGGCAATGTAATCCTCCCCAATAACTTTTTTTAAATAGCCGTGCATCCCAGCTATCTGTGTTAGGCGTTTTGATGACGATCATTCCGCCAGGTTCCAGCAATGACTGTGTTTTTTGCAAAATTGTTAAAGGATCTTCCACATGTTCAATCAGATTTAGCAGCAGTATTACATGAAATTTTTTGTTGGTGTCAAATGCTTCTATTGTCCCTTCAAAATAGGCATGGCCCTTTTCTTCAGCTATACTTTTTGCCTTTGCATCAAAATCAACAATTTGTGTAAAATTGATCCTCGTGTCAGCTTTCTTCACTATATCTATCATCCAGCCAGTGCCACCCCCAACATCCAGCACATTTATTTTATCGAATGGAAGTTCTTTTATTATTTTCCGGAAGAATTTTTTATCTAACCATTCTTTTAGCCTCACTACAATATTCTTAGATTTATTTACGAAGGAATAATAGTTGGAGGGATAGATTATTTTAAGCTGATCAGCAGGAACCGGGTGAATAAATATTGTTAAGCAATCACCACATTTATAATAGGTATATTCTCCGGCTATTGAATAATACTCATAGTCTTTTGCAACACTCCAGGTGCTTATATTTTTTTGTTTGCATACAGGACAATATGCAGGAGATAAACTCATGGGTTAACCAATAGTTTTTTTAATGTAGAAGTATAGGTTGTTCTTGAAGTGGTTATTATTGGTGCAGTCTTTTCGCAATTTAAAAGAAATGTCTCTATATCTTTTAGCCGGGTATAGGAAATTGTCGGGTCCCAATGATGGATCATATGACGGGTAAAACCTGCAGAACCAAAACTGCTGCTTATTATTGAATGAATAAATAGACGGCTTACTTTTCCATGCGGCTGTTTATTAAAATCAGTGGTAGATAGCGCTAATTCA
>JANMLJ010000532.1:0-15808 GCA_031372465.1 Chitinophagaceae bacterium
GTTTACCATGATGATATCAACGTGTTTATGTACGGCGTTTTTAGTAGCGCAGGAACACCCGGGATTGTTCAAAACAATCAGTTACAGCAGAATAGCCATATTGAAAGTAAAGAGGCAAAGGCATATATTACTTTTCCAAAAACTACAAACCAGGTTGAGTTTAAATACGCCATCAGTTATGTGAGTGCAGAGCAGGCAAAAAGAAATTACGAGAATGAAATAAGCGATAAGCGTTTTCAATCGGTAGTTGATGCAGGAAAAAAGGCATGGAATACTGTAATGTCACAAATAAATGTTGAAGGAGGTACCGAGGGTCAAAAGCGTTCTTTTTATACAGCCTTATATCGTTGTAATGAACGAATGGTAAATATCTCAGAAGACTCCTCCTATTATAGTGGGTTTGATAAAAAAATACATAAAGAAAGTCGCCCTTTTTATGTGGATGACTGGACATGGGATACTTATCTGGCTTTACACCCATTACGAACAATATTAAATCCTGCAATGGAAGAAGATATGCTTCATTCCTATGTACGAATGTATGAACAAAGTGGTTGGATGCCTACATTCCCTGTTCTTTTTGGCGATCATGCCTGTATGAATGGCTTTCATTCTTCCATAAGTTTTTTAGATGGCTTTAGAAAAGGGTTAAAGAATTTTGATATAGAAAAAGCCTATGAAGGAATGCGGAAAAATGCTACGGAAGCTACTATGCTGCCCTGGCGAAATGGTGAAAAAACAGTACTGGATGACTATTATTATCAAAAAGGATATTTTCCGGCATTGCTAATTGATGCTAAAGAAACGGTTTCGCTGGTACACAGTTTTGAAAAAAGACAAGCGGTAGCCGTCACGCTTGGAAATAGCTACGATGATTGGGCATTAGGGCAATTAGGTAAAGAGTTGGGTAAAAATGATGCGGGCACTTTTCTGTTAAGAGGTCTTAATTATAAAAATCTATGGAATAAAGAAAAGCAATTTTTTCTGCCAAAAAATGATAAAGGGAATTGGATTAATATAGATCCAAAATTCGATGGCGGAATGGGTGGACGAGACTTTTATGATGAAAATAATGGCTACACCTATTTGTGGCAGGTGCAACAGGATATTCCAGGGTTGGTTAAATTAATGGGAGGAAGCGATGAATTTGAAAATAGGCTTGATCAATTATTCAGAGAAGGTCTGGGTAGGTCTAAATATGTATTCTGGAGTAAATTTCCTGATGCCACTGGATTAGTTGGTCAATATTCAATGGGCAATGAACCATCTTTTCACATTCCCTACCTTTATAATTTTACAAAGTCTCCCTGGAAAACCCAAAAGCGCATCCGGTTTCTCCTGGATGCATGGTTCAAAGATAATATTTATGGGATACCGGGTGATGAAGATGGTGGCGGGATGTCAGCTTTCGTAGTATTTTCTTCTATGGGTTTTTATCCGGTAACGCCAGGGTTGCCGGTATATACAATAGGCAGCCCATTGTTTAGTAAAGTAACTATTGACTTACCCAATAAAAAACAATTCCGGCTTACCGCAAACAACTGCTCGGTTATTAATAAATATATACAGAGTGCGAAAATGAACGGAAAGCTGTTAAATACACCCTGGTTTACTCATGAGCAGTTGATATCAGGAGGGCATCTTGAATTAGAAATGGGGCCAAAGCCCAATAAAAAATGGGGCTTTCAGAGCGATACTATTAAAGATATTTCAACAAATTAATTTTTCATTGAAAAGCAACTTGTAAACAAAAATAATTTTTTAAATATGCTAAACTTGTACTCATTTCCACCTTGATGCATTTGACAAACATTATTTTAAACAATGGTATATAATTTTTAAAATTTATCAAACTTTTAGAATTAAAATAGATATAAATATTTGTAACAACCAATAAAACTACCAACTGTATGAGTAAATTATTAATGCTGCTGCTCATGGTGTTCACATCTACACTGACCTATGCACAAACCAAACCAGTAAAAGGAACAATTACAGATGCCGATGGAAATCCACTGGTGGGAGCAACCATTTCTGTAAAAGTTAATCCAGGCAACAAGGTTTTATCAAATGCAAAGGGCGTTTATCAAATCAATATATCGGATTTTGAAAATGGGATTCTTGTTTTTTCTTTTGTAGGATTTACAAACCAGGAAGTCAAAGTAAACAACCAATCTGAATTAAATATCAGGATGGAGCCATCAGTAACTCAATTGGGTGATGTTGTGGTAGTTTCTGCATTAGGCATTAACCGAAAACAAAAATCTGTAACATATGCATCTCAATCAGTTGATCCAACCGCTCTAACCGAAGCAAGGGATTTAAATTTCGTAAATGGTTTAACTGGTAAAATAGCAGGCTTACAAATAACTGGTACTGGACAACCGGGTTCGAGCGTCAGGCTTACATTACGGGGAGATAATTCTTTTTCAGGTAATAATCAACCTTTAATGGTAATTGATGGTGTGCCAGTAGAAAACCCAAGTAATACTAATGGAAACCTTGATTATGGAAATCCAATATCCAACATAAATCCTGACGATATAGAATCAATTACAGTGTTAAAAGGACCAAACGGGGCAGCATTATACGGAGCAAAAGCAGCAAATGGGGCTATTTTAATTACTTTGAAAAAAGGGAAACCCGGAGGAGACGGATCATTGGGTATTGAATTTAATCAAAGTGTTCAAGCGTATAAAGTAACCGCTTTCCCGGATTACCAAAATGTGTGGGGCGAAGGAAGTGGTTCGAGATTAGCACAGAATAACGGTAATACTATCAACAAGAATAACAATGCTGTTAACATGGGTAGTTTCAACCAAAGCTGGGGTGCGCCCATGTTGGGACAGCCCTATAATTCTTTTAGTGGAGTTCCGATAGCTGAGGGATATGTTCCACAATCAAATAATGTGAGTGATTTTTATCAAACGGGTATTACTACTTCATCAAATCTTTCTATAAGTAAGTCAGATGCCAACTCTGCATTTAGGTTGTCGTACGGTTTTACAAATGGAAATGATGTTGTTCCAAATGTTAACCTTATCAACAAACATAATCTTTCTCTTTCTGCTACAAGAAATGTAGGTAAAGTTTTAAAAATTGAAGCAAGGGTTAATTATACGAATTGGAATACAAAAAACAGAATGGTTAAAAATCTGGATCCTGGAAACCCTTTAGCTGCTTATGTATATATGGCGCGAAGCACAAGATTAGATGCTTTTCTGCCATATAGGGACGAATTTGGAAATTCTCCAATTACCAACCAGGTGAATAATACAGAAAATCCTTATTGGTCTTTATATGCTAATTCAAATGAAGATACACGTAGTGCAATTAATAGTGCGATTGTAGCTACTGCAAATATTACAACGGGTTTAAAAGTGCGGGGCCAGATAGTGTCGGACATGGCAACAACAGATAATTATACCTATAGAGAGCTAGGTGGCAGGCTTGTTCCATTAGGTAGTTATTCTAATTCTTTAGCAAGTCAAAAAAATATGTTTTACGAAGTGCTGGCAATGTATACAAAAAAAATTGGAAAAGATTTTAGTGTTGATGCACTTGCTGGGTTTAGTATTAACGATATAAATGTATTGTCAAGGTCTGCATCAATTAGTGCTTTGCTGGTTCAGTATATGCCAAGTATTGGTAATGCTAATTCTGTGCCGGTGGCATCAGAATCTTTAACAAGATCAAGGCAACAGTCTGCGTATGTAAAAGCAACGGTTGGATATAAAGATTTTTTATTTTTAGATGTTTCTGGAAGACAAGAATGGTCATCTACCTTGCCTTTAAGTAACAATACTTTCTTTTACCCGGGAATTGGTGCCAACATAAACTTTTCTCATTTTATAAATAATAAGAAGTTAATATCTTCAGGTAAGTTAAGGGTTAGCTATGCAAGAGTAGGTAACAGTACCAGTCCATATCAGTTAATTAATACTTACAATACGCTGGGCTTATTCCTGGGAAGTCCATTACTATCTTATACTAATCAATTAAAAAATGCTGACTTAAAACCTGAGCAACAAATTTCAAGAGAAATTGGTTTAGAACTGGCATTATTTAACAATAGGATTGACTTAAGTGCTACTTATTACAGCAATAGCACCATCAACCAGATTGTTAATGTACAAACACCCTGGGAAACAGGTTTTAATAATAGAATAATAAATGCGGGAGAAATTCAAAACAAAGGATTTGAACTAACAGTAAATGCAACAGTTATTAAAAACAAAAAATTTACCTGGAAAACCGGGTTGAATTTTTCTAAAAACATCAACGAAGTAATTTCTATATTACCTAATGTAAGTCGAATTCAATTGGGAAGCAGGTTGACAACGTTCTCGGTTAATGCGATGGTAGGTCAGCCATTTGGTGTTCATCTTGGCGCTGTACCTTATAAGATTGGCGACACAATCCTTGTTGCTTCTGCAACCGGTAGAGATATCGCTAACCCAAATCAGATAACGGGTAGTCCACGCCCCGATTGGATTGGGGGATTATCAAACTCATTTTCATATAAGGGATTCAGTCTTCAGGTTACAGCTACTGTTAAAATGGGTGGTGTAATATTTTCTGAGTCATATGGCAGAGCAGTATTTCAGGGAAATACTTTAACCTCTCTAGAGGGAAGAGACGCATATTTTTTTAGCAATTTTATCCTGGGCGAAAATGATAATGAAAGAAGAAATCTGGGTCAGACTGTTGGTACAAATGTAACTCGTTATTTAGATTCACTCCGTATTAAAGGAGCAGCGTATCCAAATGCTTATTTACCCAGAACCGGGCCAGGCGGTGTATTATTAACTGATGCCAAGGGAAATCCATTAGTTGGTGAGAGATTTTTGGGATGGATAAACCCAACTACGTTTGCCAGTGATCATGTTACAAACAATGTGCCCGGTAATACTTTTGATGCTACTTCTGTAAGAATTAGTGAAATTATATTAGGATATACTTTCAACAAAAGCATGTTTGGCAAAAAAAGTGTTATAAAAGGTATTTATGTGGCTTTAACAGGTAGAAATATATGGCAGATTTATCAGGAAACTCCATTTGGTATTGACCCCGAATCAGTAACAGGAGCAGGAAATGGAACTATGGGGGTTGAATCTGGTGGTTCTTTTCCATTTGCAACGTTTGGCGCTACTGTTAAATTAAGTTTCTAGTCAATTAATTAAAAAAGAAAGAAAATGAAAAAAGTAATCTATTTATTTTTTGTGCTGCTGACAATTATTATTCAATTCTCTTGCACAAAAAAATTTGAGGATTTAAATACCGATCCCACACAATTTATTAAAGCTACTCCAGAAGCCTTGCTGGCAGTGTCTGTTAAAAGAACAGGCGATTGGGTTGGTGCAACCGGGATTAATAATGGCATAAATGTAAATATGTGGGAAATTGCCAATTTTGGGTCAGCAGTTGGTAGATATGCCAATGGTGATCAGGGTGTATGGCAAAATTTTTATGTAACTATCTTACAAAATTTAACTCAAATTGAAACACAATACGGTTCTGATACGCTTTATAGAAACAGGGTTCAAATTGCAAGAATTTGGAAAGCCTATGTGTATTCAATTCTCACTGGATATTTTGGATCAATTCCCATAACGGAAGCAAATAACCCCAATTATCTCGATGTAATAAATTTTGATTCAGAAGATTCCGCATACATTAAAATATTGAGAATGTTAAAAACTGCCAGTACAACCATTAATGTAAATAGTACAAAAGACAGGTTATCTTACGATGTTGTTTATGGCACATCGGGCAGCCAGTTACTAAACTGGGTAAAATTTGCCAATACGCTTCGATTAAAAATAGCATTAAGGTGCAGAAGAAACCTGGGTGCCTTAGCTGATGCAGAAGTGCAGGATGTTATGGCTAATGAAGCTACTTTAATTGGCGCAGAATCAGAAACTACAAAAGTGGCTTTTGAAAATGTAATAGGAAATGAAAATCCTTATTATAAGACGTATATCAGATCGAATTTTACAAGCTTTTTTCCAAGAATGTCAGATATTATGTTCATGTATTTAAGATCATATAAAGATCCCAGAATAAACTATTATTTTGATTCTGTAAAGCTTACAAGCAGGTATCGGGTTACGGATACTGTTTCAAGCACGGCTGATGATTCTTTACGCGTTATCACTTACCCAATTCCACACTACGGGATTCCAAAATCGAGTAGGCTTTTACCGGGTTGGACGCCTCAGCTGACTGGTGGAACAGATCCGCAAGGACAAGCAAATAATGGCGGGATAAACGGCGTTAGTGCATATTCAATGTTTTCATTAACTATTCTTAACAATCCTGTCAGACCTCTTATTGTGTTAAGTTTTGCAGAAGCACAGTTTTTAAAAGCACAAGCCAGAATTCAGAACCTTGGAGGCAGTCAAACTGCAGAAAGTTATTATAACTCAGGTATTGATGCCAATTTTGCTTTTTGGGGAATTCCTGCTGCTTTAAGGGATACTTATAAAGCCGGAAATGGAATAAAATTTGGCACTACAGGTATTGGTTTGTGGAATTATCTTCATTTGGTAAATGCTGATTTACCTGCAGGCGATATCAATAAAATATATCACCAGTTATGGCTAAATTATTTTCCCGATCAGCCTTTTGATGGCTGGTGCTTACAACGCCAGACAAGGGTGCTGAATTTATCGCCCCATACCAACCCTTCTTATGCTTCATTACTATTTCAGGATATTCCGGGTCGTGGATTTTATCCTTCTTCAGTAAGTGCTCAAAACCCAATTGGATATGATGGTGCTCTTAAACAATTGGGCATTCCAAACTTTACGGAAGAAACAACAAATCCTTATAACAGTTTAAAGTTCTCTTTGCCTTATACGGTGCCTGATTTTAACGCTAGCCGGGTTTATTATGATCTATCTGGTATGAATAAATGGTATGGAAATACTATACAATCAGTTCGGGCGGCAGGATTGTCTTCGGGATTTACTGTAATCGTTACTAAAACTTATAAACCATAATTATGAAAAAAATAAATTTCTCACTATTTATAATAGCTGCGGTTAGTATTTTTTCTTCCTGTACAAAAAAAAATGATGGGCCAACAGTTGCAGATAATGTATTAAATTATACTATTAACGAAATACCTGTTACCACAGATTATAATGTAGGTGCATTCTATTATAATTTCACAACTTTTAATGCTGCCATAACTCAGGTTCCTACGATAGGAAAATATTCTATGACAAATGGTGTTGTGTTGCCTGTTATTATGACCGATCATATTCAACAGGCTAAAAGAGGCGGAATTGATTATTTCCTTTTTCCATTTAGGTCGGTAAGCAGAGACCTGGCAAATTTCAGGGCTGATTCAGCTACTATTAAGTCATTTATTGATCTAAATACGGCTAATCTTAAATTCGCTTTAGCATATAATTTTTCCAATGCTACTTACGCTATTTCCAATACGGCTCCCCTTGAAAATGATGCCGTAAAATTAGAACAGTTTTACCAGGACATTATTAAAATGGTGCCACAAATTGGTAATGCAAATTATATGAAAGTAAATGGAAAAATACTTTTGTATCTGATGAACGCACACTTACTATTTTCAAATAATAACATCTCTATTTATACTACTTTACGAGCCCGTATGCGTACGTTGGGTTTTGAATTGTATATTGTTGGAATGCAGGAAAGATGGTCACCACCTGCCCGATATCCATTCAGGTTTCAAGGTTGTGTAGATGCTATTTATCATCAGAGTTACAGTTCTCAATTGACTGATTGGGACAGATGGTGGTTACTTCCTCAAGCAATGGATCAGAACTGGAAATATTCCAAAGAATATTTTGCTTCAAATATGGGAGGAATCGATTACGTTCCAAATCTGACACCTGCATACGACTGGAAAATTTTGCAACCAACTGCGATTACTCCAAACTATCCAAGAACTGATGGAGGAAAAGTGTTTAAGCAATTGTGCAATGTGGCTAAGATGAATGCCAGTGCAACTACTCGTTTGATACTTATTGACTCATGGAATAAATGGGATGAAGACATGCAATTAGAATCAGCAGTTTCTTATGGTGACTTGTATTTGAATATTACCAAACAGCAATTTAAGAAGCCCTGACAGAAAAAATAGAATGTCAAAAAATTATAATTCAGCTATTTGAATGGTTGGAGTATAATTATTGTATAGTAAGGCATTTTCTGCCATCCTTATATTGATCAAAATCATTGCTGTATTCTATTGATAGAAAGGCTTTTTTGGAGTACTTTTTCAGGTAAAATATTGTCAGTCTCGCCAAGTCCCTGAATAAAATATTTTCACATCGATGAGTTATATTTTTAAAATTTACAGCGATGAAAAAAATTAAACTAATTCTTGAAATTATTTTTTTGCTACAGATAATTAGTTGTTCAAAGAAGGGAACTGCAAATGGGGGAAGTATCGTGTCAGTAATACCTCCGGTAATTACAGAAGTTACTTATAATGAAACAGGTTGCTACTATACCTCTTACAAAAATCTTGTAATGGCCGGCTACCAGGGCTGGTTTGCGGCAGAAGGGGATGCTTCTGACCGGGGCTGGTATCATTATAAAAATAATAGCTGCGGCGGATTTTTTCCTGGATGTGCTTCTGTTGATTTTTGGCCGGATGTAAGTGAATACGCCAAAAAATACCAGTCGCCCTTTAGTTTTGCTAACGGCACTAACGCCAATCTTTATAGCCCGCATGATGAAGAAACGGTGGACCTTCATTTTAAATGGATGAAAGACTACGGTATCGATGGCGTATTTATGCAACGGTTTGTAGTTGAAATAAAACAATCCAATACAAAAGGTAAAGCACATTTTAATAAGGTATTACAAAATGCTTTAAAAGCTGCTAACAAATACCAAAAAGCTATTTGTATCATGTACGATTTAAGTGGTTGTACAAGTGCTGATGTAGCCTATATTGAACAAGACTGGAATGAGTTACAATCCCTGTTCTCCCTTTTTAGTAATACACAGAACCCTGCCTATTTAAGGCATAATAAAAAGCCTCTCGTAGCAATATGGGGAGTTGGGTTTAATGATGGAAGAAATTATACAATAACCGACGTGGACAAACTGGTTGACAAAATTAAAGGCCCTACTAAAAAAGTTTCGGTAATGTTAGGTGTGCCATATTATTGGAGATCGTTATCCAATGACACGGAAAACTCTCCTCTATTACATCCTCTTATCAAAAAGGCGGACATTATAATGCCATGGGCGGTAGGCAGGTATAATTCATCAAACTACAATAATATTTCAGGAGCTGCATTGACAGCAGATATTCAGTGGTGCAATACCAATAAGGTTGATTATGCACCCCTTGTATTTCCAGGGTTCAGTTGGGGTAACCTTAAAAATAATACTGCTTTATATAATTCTATACCCCGAAACAATGGCGACTTTTTATGGCAGCAGGTTACTGGAGCAAAGTCAGCAGGGGCTCAATCTTTGTATGTTGCCATGTTTGATGAAATTGATGAAGGTACCGCTATTTTCAAATGCCTAAGGGAAGGTGAGTTGCCCCTTAATGGAACTGGGACTAAAAAATTTGTTGGTATCGAAAGTAATCTTGCTACTGATTATTATTTATGGCTTACCGGAAAAGCAGGCAATTGGTTTCATGGAGAAGGTGGGTATAGTAGTACCAAGCCTATTCGATAATCTTCCTGTTACGGCAGCTGTTTAATTGATTTTGATAAATTAAGGTAATAAATAACTAAATAGTTTCAATAAAGGTGTAAAATGTAATTCTATAGCCATTTGGTTGTAATTAAAAATCTCATAAGCAAAGCAGTATTTTTTGTAAGAAAAACGGGGGCAATTTCTATTGCTCCCTTATTAAAACTTTTTTTTGTTATGGTTTTCTTCAATTAGTTTTTTGATAAATAGATGAACTATTGTAATAAATTAAATGCTACATGATTATCAAGACTAATAAAAACATTTTTATATTCCTCAAATATATTTTGTTCCTGGCACTTTGTATCGGAACTCAAAAATATGCGCATACACAAAAATTAACCCGATATGTAAATCCCTTAATTGGCTCCGGAGGTCATGGCCATGTATTTGTAGGAGCAAGTGTTCCATTTGGAGCAGTACAACTGGGTCCCAATAATATTTACAAAGGCTGGGATTGGTGTTCTGGTTACCACTATTCAGATAGTCTGATCATTGGATTCTCACACTTACACCTGAGTGGTACGGGTATTGGCGATTTATCGGATGTATTATTTATGCCTATCGCCGGAGAAGTGAAACTGGATAAAGGACAGCAATCATTTCCTCATAATGGATACTTAAGCACTTTTAGTCATAAGAATGAGATTGCTAAACCCGGATACTATGCTGTTAAATTGGATAATGGAGTTGTTGTAGAATTGACTGCTTCGGAAAGGGTAGGGTTTCATCAATACCGCTTCCCAAAAGGGAAAGAAGCTCATGTAATGATTGACCTAAAAGAAGGCATCAACGATAAAAGTACTGACACATATCTGGAACAAATTGATGAATACACATTAAAGGGATACCGGTTTTCTTCAGGTTGGGCGAAAGAACAAAAAGTTTTTTTTGCAATAATTTCTTCCCGGCCTTTTAAGGAGTTGCAACTTTATGAAGATGTAAAAAAAGTAACTGGAAAAGCAGGCAAAGGCAATGCAATCAAAGCGGTTATCGGATTTGCCCCTGGCGACTTTGTTCAATTAAAAGTGGGCATCTCACCTGTTAGTTCCGATAATGCACTGGCTAATATAAAAGCGGAAATTCCTGATTGGAATTTCAATGCTATTGTAAAACAAGCTGATGGAAAATGGAATAAAGAACTTTCCCGGATAGAAATTCAAACAAAAAACGAATCAGAGAAAAAGATCTTTTATACAGCACTGTTTCATTCCATGATTCACCCTTCATTATTTAATGATCACAATGGCGATTACCTGGGAGCAGACAAAAAAAGCCATACCAATAATCAATTCAACAACTATTCTATATTCTCTACCTGGGATACTTACCGGGCCGAACACCCGCTCTTAACATTAATTGCACCTGATCGTATTGGCGACATGATTAAAAGTATGCTTGCCATCTTTGATCAACAAGGGTATTTACCCATCTGGCATCTAAATGCCAATGAAACCGGAACAATGGTGGGTATCAGTAGTATTCAAATTATTGCGGAAGCATACTTAAAGGGATTTCGGAATTTTGATGTGGAGAAGGCTTATCTGGCTATGAAAACAACCGCCATGTCTGATTTGCGGGGGCTAAATTTTGTACAGAGATTTCAACCAATTCCTGCTGATAGTAATGTGCGGAGAACTGTTGCTAATGCACTTGAATTGGCCATAAGTGACGGCAGTATTGCACTGATGGCTAAAGCATTGGGCAAAACAACTGATTTCGACTATTTTACCAGGCGGGCTGCAAACTATTTACTGTATTACGATTCTTTATCTGGATTTTTCCGTGGAAAAATGGCCAGTGGTTCATGGGGCAACAATTTCGATCCTATAAAATCTACCAAACCCTGGGCAGCTGATTATGCGGAAGGAAATGCATGGCAATACCTTTGGTTAGTACCACAGAATATTCCCGGGCTCATTAAATTATTGGGTGGGAAGGATAAATTTATTCAAAAACTGGATTCCTTTTTTTTAATAAAAGCAGACCCAGGTGAAGCATTGATTGACCTTACTGGTTTAATTGGTCAATATGCACATGGCAATGAACCAAGCCATCACATTTCTTATTTATATGCTTTTGCAGATCAGCAATGGAAAACAGCTGAAAAAGTAAGGTATATAATGAGTGAATTTTATCACGATGATCCCAATGGCATTATTGGCAATGAAGATTGTGGTCAAATGTCGGCATGGTATATCTTTTCATCGCTTGGTTTTTATCCCGTATTTCCTGCTTCCCAGATATATGTTATAGGAAGTCCATTGTTTCAGCGAGCAACCATCCATTTACCTGATAAAAAGCAATTCACCTTAATAGCTAAAATGGTATCAAAAGAGAATATATATATTCAAAAAGCTTTCTTTAATGGGAAAGAAATTAATTCACCTTTTTTCACACATCAAGAATTGATCGATGGCGGCACACTAGAATTGATAATGGGGGATGAGCCAAATAAAAAATGGGGGAAAAATAATTTTTCTTTAATGTAAAGTTAAAAAACGATTGTCTCTATTGAGCGTAATTAATTAAAGGAAGTATAAATGATTTTAATCCTGGCAAATAAATTAAATAGGACTAAACCAAAAAATAAAAACAATGTCTTCAAGAAGAAAATTTATTAAGAATGTTGCCGGTAGTACCGCTGCTTTGACTATTGGGAAACTAACAGCTGGAATGACTTCAAAAAGTTATCGGAATATTTTAGGTGCAAATGATCGTATTCATGTTGCTATGATTGGAGTAAACAGCAGAGGAAAAAGTATGTCGGCTACTTTTGCAGGTCAAAAAAATGCCTATGTAGCCTGTATTTGTGATGTGGATGAAAGAGCTATTCCTAAAGCTATCAAGAGTGCAACGGACGTTAATCCGGGATTTACACCTAAATCAGAAAAAGATTGCAGGAAAGTGATGGAAGATAAATCGATAGATGCAATTTATATTGCCACACCTGATCACTGGCATGCTCCATTGACTATAATGGGTTGTAAAGCTGGGAAACATGTGTATGTGGAAAAGCCTATAAGCCACAATCCGCAGGAAGGGGAACTTGCTGTAGCTGCGGCAAGTAAATACAATCGCGTGGTACAAATGGGAGCACAACGTAGATCTGCTCCGATACTTACACAGGGAATTGAACAGTTACACAAAGGAATCATTGGCAGAGTATACATGGCTAAAACCTGGTATACTAATTCACGAAAAGCTACAACTCTTACAGCAGGACCTGTTCCTAACTGGCTCGATTATGATCTTTGGCAGGGACCAGCACCTCGTCTTCCTTACAAAGAAGGATTAATTCATTACAACTGGCATTGGTTCTGGCACTGGGGAACAGGAGAAGCACTTAATAATGGAACGCATGAAGTAGATGTTGCCCGTTGGGGACTTGGCGTTGATTTTCCAACGCGGGTAAGTTCACTTGGTGGACGCTATCATTATAAAGACGACTGGGAAACTCCCGATACACAAATTATTGCGATGGATTATCCAGGCAGGATTTCGATATTTTGGGAAAATAGAAGTTCAAATGGCAGAAAAATTGAAGGCGCAGAAAGAGGAATAATTTTTTATGGTGAAAACGGAAGCCTTGATACAGGCGATGATAGTTACAAAGTTTATGACCTGAATGGTAAACTGGTTACTGATGTAAAATCGGAGTCCGTTGATTCAAATAACTTACAAGGAAGAAATACGTCAAGTCCAAGTTTACTGTTGGATAGCTTACACGTTGCCGATTTTCTTGATGCTATTAAAAACAACCGAAGGGCAAACTGTGATGCAGAAACTGGTTATAAAAGTGTGTTGCCAATGCAGCTGGGAAATATATCCTGGCGTATTGGTGAGGACCTGCATATTGATCCTAAAAACGGACATATACTTAACAATCCAAAAGCGCAGAAATTATGGAGTAGAACGTATGAAAAAGGTTGGGAACCTACGTTGTAAATTTCTATCTATTTATGTCAACTTATTTATGAAAATGAAGCAGTTACTTATCATAATTTTTCTTTCGGTTGGCTTAGTTCATTCCTCCCATGCTCAGGAAGATAATACAAAATACATAGACCCCACTATTGGAAATGTCGTACCTTTTTTAGTCCCCACTTATCCAACTTTTCATTTGCCCAATCAAATGATTCGGATGTTTCCAATCAAAACCGATTATATCTCCGATCAGGTAGAAGCATTTCCTTTCCAGGTTACTTCTCATCGTGATGCTGGCATACTGCAAATGAAAGTAAGTGTAGGCGAGATAACAAAATCAACCTGGACGCAGAAAATGAATATTGATCATGATCTCGAAATTGTTCATCCCTGGTTATATTCAACTTATTTAATTGATGATAATATCAGGGTTAGTTTTACTCCTGGTATAAAAACGGCCATATATAAATTGGATTTTCCTGCTGGCACAAATAAAAATATACTGATTAAAGGTTCTGCGGAAATGACGGGTATATCTAATAAAGACCAGTCGTTTTCATTTGAAGAAATAATAAACTATACCACCAAAGGAACGAATCCTGTTACACGCAAAATGTCGGTTTATGTTTATGCCATTTTCGTTGATGATAAAAACAAATTGATAAAAACGGAGATGGTGAATGACGAAAAAGGTAAATTCTCTTTTTCATTTGGTAAAGAATCGCCTAATACGGTGTTAGTGAAATATGCCGTTTCATACATTAGTCATGAACAGGCAAAAAACAATTTTGATAAAGAAGTAGCGAAAACCACTTTTACCGATTTGACTGTTTCCGGAAAGAAAACCTGGGAGAAGGCCATCAACCAAATACAGGTTAAAGGTGGAACTGTTGCACAAAAAAGGACCTTCTATACCGCTTTATACCGCACATTGGAGAGGATGGTTGATATTAATGAAGGAGGAAAGTATTACAGTGGGTATGATGGAAAAGTGCATGAAAGTAACCGCCCGTTTTTTGTAGACGATTGGATTTGGGATTCATACCGGGCTCACCATCCTTTGCGTACAATTCTAAATCCCCAACAAGAAAATGATATGCTGAATTCATACATATTGATGTATGAGCAAAGTGGGTGGATGCCAACTTTTCCGCAGGTTCATGGCAACCACATGTGCATGAATGCTTACCATTCTTCTGCGATTTTTATAGATGCATATCGGAAAGGCCTGAAAGATTATGATGTAAATAAAGCGTATGAAGGCATTAAAAAAAATCTGACGGAGGGAACTTTTATTCCCTGGAGACAGGGAACGCCTAAATTGACCATTGACGATTTTTTTCATAACAAAGGATATTTTCCCGCACTTCAGGTGGGTGAAAAGGAAACGGAACCTATGATGGATGATTTTGAAAAACGACAACCTATTCCGGTGACTTTAGGTATCAGCTATGATTTTTGGACCTTAGGTGAATTAGCCAAAGATTTAGATAAAAAGGATGATTATAAATTGTTTTCTGCAAAGGGGAAGGGCTATAAAAATCTTTGGCATCCTGAGAAAAAATTATTCATGCCAAAAGATGATAAAGGCAACTGGATTGATATTGACCCAAAATCTGCTGGAGGAAGAGGATACCGTGAATATTATGACGAAAACAATGGGTGGACTTATGCATGGGATGTGCAGCAGGATATTGATGGGTTAACTGAATTATTGGGCGGGGAAAAAGCTGCTGAAAATAGGTTGGATCAACTTTTTAGAGAACCACTGGGAATGCGGAAAAGTGATTTTTATGTCAATGGTTCCAACTCAACCGGAATGGTTGGTCAATTCTCTATGGGCAATGAGCCATCCTTTCATATTCCATATTTATACAACTATTTTGGAGCACCCTGGAAAACACAGAAACGAATTCGCATGTTGCTTGACGTATGGTTTAAAGACAATATTTTCGGTATACCAGGTGATGAAGACGGTGGTGGCATGTCGGCTTTTGTTGTTTTTTCAGCAATGGGCTTTTACCCGGTAACACCAGGATTACCTGTTTACACAATTGGCAGTCCCATATTTGAAACCACAATTATCAATTTGCCAAACAATAAGAAGTTTACGTTAATTGCCAAAGGCTCAAGCAAAGAAAACAAGTATATTCAAAAAGCTTTTTTTAAC
>JANMLJ010000564.1:0-2455 GCA_031372465.1 Chitinophagaceae bacterium
TGCCACACTACTGGAACTATCCAATGCGATCCTTGCTTCGTTTTCAGGATAAGGCAGGTAATAAATATGACTCTCGGTTGCATCGGCACAGGGATCATAAACGGTAGCAGTAACAACCAGGAAAAGCTGGGCAGTATCGCATAACGAAGTACTATCACATATCCGGTACGTTACCGTATCATATCCTGAATAACTACCATTGGGCAGGTATAATATTTTTCCATTGGAAATATACCCCGTTCCATTTCTTGGTTGTGTGATGATCGTTAAGGTTGAGCGATTAATATTATTATTTGGATCATAATCATTAGCTACTACATCCACCGTGGTAAATTGTCCTCCTTTAGCCGTATCAGCATCATTTACTGCAACCGGATAGCAGTTAACACATGCAGAAAAATTAGTATTCAGCGAATGTGTCAAAACATTTTCATACCCCTGTTTGCCTGTTGCTGTTACTACATAATCAGTTGTCGACATGGGTAACACCCATGCATACTCGTAAGTTCGGGTACAGCCTGACGTAGCAACTAAAGTTCCGGCAACAACTGACCCCGTGGGAGTAATGGTAAAATTTGTTCCATTGATATCAGCTGTGCCAAAAGGATTACTTACTATGGCCCTGATATATCGGGTAGTGCCTGCTACAGTAGATGTAACGATACTACCACCGGGATATGCAGCTGAATATACAGCAACGGAATTTACATTGACATAAGTTGATGTTGTAAAACTTACTTTAGATGGTTTTGTCTGACTGTCATAATCAATTTTATAACTCGTTCCGCTTTCTAAATTTGTAATCACTAAAGTAATGACCTGCCCTGCAGGTACAGTAACATTTGCTCCCAATACACCTGTCCATGTCAACAAACCGGTACCACTATTGTAGGTTGGGCTACTAAGTGAAATGATGTTGGTAGCTCCATATTTAAGCACCGCCGTTATATTTGGATTAGCCGGTATCGACCCCGTTATATTGCTCAGATAGTTGGTAACAGTAATGTTGCCGCCTGTGGTAATAGTCAGGTTACTACATAGCGCCGGTGTTTGCGTAAAAGTAATAGTATTAAATTGGGATGATGGTTTAATGGGGACAGCACCAATAGCCCAGTTTTCGCTTAATGCTGTCCAGCTCATGGTATTGGTAGCTGCACCTGGCTCTGTACTACCACCACCATACATTTCCCAACCAGAATACAAATTCCATCTTTGAGTTTGAAGAGCCCCTACCGTTAATGTTTGATTTCTTTTCGCTACAACGTCATACACCAACTCACCCGCTGCAGAAGTAACATTGACTATTGGGGTGCTCGAATTAGCTTGTGCAGATGCAAAAGTTCCCAATGGAGTTGTTTGATCTACATTATTAAAAGTAGTGATACCTACAATAGCACCTTTATCAGGGTTTGCACTAAAATTCACCACTACATTGGCAGTACCGGAGGGTGGATTGATGAGCATATATATAGAAACCCTGGCATTGGTGTTTATAATATTTTCACCAACCAATGTGAGCGGTGTGCCACCATAAGTAACGGATGTAATTAATTTATTTTTTTGAGAAATTCCTACGAGCATCAGTCTGTTACCTTCTGTTCCTGTTGTATGCGCTTGTGTAATTGGGCCGGTATTGGCCACCCTAGTACTAACTGCATCAACGGTTATTCCGGGAGAAGTGGCATAAATTTTATAGGAAGAAGCGGTGGTATTATCCACAGTTGCTACCGGGTCTACCCTGTCTAATGCCAGGTTAGGATCAGAAAGATAAAGATGCGTTACCTGCGCAATGGCAGTAGATGATGTTCCAAAAATGGCGAAAAGTAAAAGAAAACGCAGAACAGTTTTTCGAAATAAGAAATGAAACTTTTGTAAGATGAAAGCAAGAAAAACCCTGTTGACCTTTTGAAGATTGGTCAATAAGACAAGGGTACAAATTTTCATTGTTTTCATCGAAGGGTATACGATTTTTTAGTTCAGTAGTTTTAGTGAAAATCATACCCGATGAATGCAAGAAGAAACGAGGATAAAAAATTGAAACGGACTTTTATTAATTGTTTTAATAAGCAGTTTCCACAACCAGGTTAAAAATTGTTTTCAAGGGATATTTAAATTCTCAACTAAATTAATACAGAAATATTGTGCACACAAAAATTTATTAGGTTTTACCCTTAAAATCGAGGTTTTACGTAGTAGTTTTGCAATTGGCACAAGTAGATTAAACGCCTTATTTACTAAAGTGCTTATATTATAAATTGAAAGCCCCGATTTTAATAAATTGATTTAAGAAAAAATAAATAAATTTTTCCTTAAAAAATCGAGTAGGAAGGTAGCCATTATCTGGCTACCTGTCCTCTCACACCACCGTACGTGCCGTTCGGCATACGGCGGTTCGTAGTTTTAAGCCAACTTTTATACACTGAGCTAAAAGAAAGTAAGCCTTCATGCTCCAGAT
>JANMLJ010000629.1:0-4347 GCA_031372465.1 Chitinophagaceae bacterium
GAGACAGCAGGAGCGCCTTGTTTGTTTTCCGAAGAAGTAACAGTACCTGTTATTTGTTTTCCCTGTGCAAATAATTGATTTTGGGAATAGCCTGTTAAGAGTAACATCAACATTCCCATAAGTTTAAAAATTCTCATCATACTGCAGTTTTTGATAATAACCTGAACGAAATTTTATTTAAAAAATATTAGTATTTAACCGAAGCCGATAATTGACCTTCACCAAAATGGTCAACAGGGTTTTCAACGCAAACTAGCTATTTATTAAAATAGTTTATTTTAATTCACTTCCTTAAAAAGTAAAAAATGTACGTCCGGGAATGAAAAGAAACAGGCAGAATTTTTGCAGTAAGTTCAACCCGGTTGTTATCGGGTGTTGTTAAAATAATCGTCTGGCAAAACAATCTTTTCATTTCGGCAATCATTTCTCGTTATAGTTAAGTAGCAACTTCAACTGTCAGATAAATACGATTTGCTCCGCTTAACGATAACAATTCTACACATAACTTCATTGAATCAGAGCTATTTAGGTATATTTTTTTACGCAATCGTTGCCGGGAACGATGTTCAATGTTCAGCTACTTGCAATAATAGATTATTACTACTTAAAAAAGGACTTCTGTGACTTTTCTATTGAAGGGACGTATACATTCTGCAACAAATAAATTTAATTAGTGGTCTTGCAAATCAAGGTATAGGGTTTATTAAATCTACTGGTAAAACGGGTAAAAATGGGTAACTTTAAAATTCCCTGTTTCCCGGTTATTAAAAACCGGTAGAAGTAAATATAACATGAAGTTTGAAGCCATTACCATAAAAGATATTGCCAAAGCACTGGGGCTATCCACTTCTACAGTTTCCCGGGCATTGCGTGATAGCTATGAAATAAGCCTGGAAACAAAAAAACTGGTGCTGGAATATGCCGAAAAGAATAATTATCACCCGAATCCAATTGCGCTTAGCTTAAAGGAAAGAAAGAGCCGTTCTATTGGTGTAATAGTCTGTGAAATTGCGAATAGCTATTTTTCCCAGGTAATTAATGGTATTGAATCGATAGCTTATAACAATGGCTATAATGTGATGATTGCACAAAGCAGGGAATCATTCGACCGGGAAATGCTGAACCTGCAATACCTCACGTCAAGGTCCATTGACGGATTGATTATTTCTGTTTCCACCGAAACAAAAGATTTCAGTTACTTAAAAGAACTTCATAGCAAAGGGATGCCAATCGTTTTTTTTGATCGTATCGTCAATGAAATTGATACGCATAAAGTAATTGCAGATAATTACAAAGGTGCTTATGATGCCACTACGCACCTTATTAAAAGTGGCTACCGGCGAATTGCGGCTGTATCCAACCCGGAAATGTTATCCATTACCATAGAAAGATTAGCTGGATATAAAGCGGCACTTGCAGAAAATAATATCGAAGTAGATGATTCATTGATTAAATATTGCCAGCATGGCGGTATGATTTTTTCTGAAGTAGAAGAAGTAGTAAGTGAATTATTTAACCTTGAACAAAAACCAGATGCCATTTTTGCAACGGCGGACAAATTAACTACCAATTGCCTTCGTTTATTAAAAGCAAGGGGGATTTCAGTGCCGGCTGATATGGGCCTGATGGGATTTTCCAATACCGACCTTACCGAATTACTGGATCCGCCTTTATCAATCATCAAACAACCGGCATTTGAAATGGGTGAAATTTCAATGGCACTATTATTACAGTTGATAGAAAGTAAAAGACCGGTGACGGATTTTGAAACAAGAGTTTTGCCTACCGAGTTATTAATACGGGGTTCTACCAGAAAGATAAAAAGTAAAGAGAAAGAAGTAGCCTGAAAAAAGAAGCTTTTCGGAAAATAAAGGCATAAAAGAGACTGTCCCAAAAGTCAACTCAAAAATAAATGCCGGTAAGGTGATAAGACGGTAAGTATTGAAATTCAACTACTATTTTCTTCCCGACTTATCGCCTTCCCGGCAATATTTAACTTTTAAACAGCCTCTTTGTGGAGATTACCGGAGTCGAACCGGTGACCTCTTGCATGCCATGCAAGCGCTCTAGCCAGCTGAGCTAAACCCCCAGTCTTCAGGATTGCAAATATAGCGGCTGTGTTCCAAAACAAAAACTCCGGTTTTTCTGATGCTATTCCGATCAATATTTCATCATCAATAAATTTTTCATTTTCGTAAACTTACTATACGGTTACTAGTAAATCTTCTATTTTAAATCACTACTATTTACTACAAATATCTAGCGTTACTACTCATAGTTTAGTTAGTTATTTTAATTTTCTTTGTATTGTATATTCCCCTGTTATAAAATGGGGATTTATATCCATATAATGAAAAACCACTTAACCTTTAACAGGTATTTCCTGTTATCATTACTTGTATGCTCTTTATTGTTTTCAGAGCAAACAAAAGCACAAACAGAGACCATCAGAACAGGGTCCTTTATTATCAATATGGGTGCTACCAATCCCAATACCATTGCCAATGGCCTTAAGCCCTATGGATTAATTTATGACCTGTTGAGAAACCACAATGTTCCGGTGAAATGGGTTATTGCTGCCGGTAAAATAAAAGATGGTGTTGATTTTACACATAATGGTGTACAATATAAAGGAGGAACATTTATAGTTCCTGCAGAATTCAGGAATGCTGCAGTAAATGCCAAAATAGTTTACTGGACAGGATTAGGAGTAGTAGGTACTACAACATTATCACCGTTTACTGTTATAGTTACCCAAACATTTAAATCCGCTCCACGCTGGACACTGGATGCACAGAATGGTTCAATTGCGGAAGGCTATTTAATAAATGCGGGTATCACCAATACAGCATTTCCGGGATCATATAATTGGAAATCGCCACAAACACTGGGTCCATGTGATGACCTTTTTGCAATGCCACATGCTGATCCTACCTGGGCTACGCATAGTAACTTATATTTCTGGAACCAAAATAGTAAAGGTTCTATCTGGGCGGCTTGTCATGCGGTTAGTGCATTGGAAAACTGTATTAATCCTGCAAATTCTGCTCAACAAATGAATTTTCTTTCATCAAGAACAGCTGCAACTACACCATTACCCTATCCCAATAACAGTTTAACATTATGGAATAATCATGCTGGTGGCTCAGCACCTTATACTCACCGGCTTTTTGATGATCCGGTGGCTCAATACCTTGGCACGACAGATGCAGCAATGCAAAATGGGTCGGAACAGATTTATTTACCCAAACAAGATCTTACTCCCAACAATACCCGTTGGAACCCAGGCGTAAAAGTTATTGCGTATGACCCTACACAGGCCAATGTAACCGCACCGGATCTTGCCAATGGAAATATTGCCGCAGTGATGCTTTATGGAAGGGGGTTTGATGACCCTGACCGTGGTTATGTAATGTATGAAGCCGGCCACTCCCATAATAAAGGAACAGGTGAGGGTGTAGCTGCACAAAGAGCTTTTTTTAATTTCAGTCTTTTCCAGGCACAGTTAAAAACACCTGTAGTTGGAATTTCAGGTTTAATAAGCGGTCAAAATATTAATAGTGGTTCAGTAAGTCCCTTTTCTGTATCGGCAACATCTCCGTTATCCGGGGTTACATTTACTTATTTATGGAGCAGCAGTTGCGGGGGTAGTTTTTCCAATCCAACGGCAGCAGCAACAAATTTTACAGCTCCGGTTGTAGCTGGTCCAACTCCCTGTGTTATTACCTGCCTGGTTACCGATAATTGTGGAAGATCTACTTTTGCAACGTTTGCAGTAATTATTCTTTCCGGACCTCTGCCTCCATTGCCAAACCCGGATGCAGCTTCTATAAGCGTATCCTGCGGAACAGGTACACCGGTTACGATCAATGTTCTGACCAATGATAGCGACCCGGGTGGGTTGCCCCTTACATTAACCAATGTAACGGGTGCTGTTAATGGTACTGCTTCATTTACTGCAGATGGTAATATAACCTTTACACCCAACGCAAACTTTACAGGTCCTTTAGTACTTACTTATACGGTTTGTAACACAACATCACCAGCACCATTATGCGCTAATAGCACATTTACCATAACCTCAACGGGCGGTTCAACGCCAGCTACTGCCAATGATGCCTTTACTATCGCTGAAGATGTGCTTGGTACGTTTAATGTATTGGCTAACGACGGAGGTGGATTAACTGTGATAGGAATTACAGCAGGCCCGGCCAATGGCAGGGTTTCTATCAATACGGATAATACGATTACCTATGTACCAAATGCAGATTATGCCGGTACAGATAATTTTACTTATCGGGTAACAAATGGTAGTGGCGGTTATAATACGGCTACGGTAACGGTAAC
>JANMLJ010000214.1:0-11178 GCA_031372465.1 Chitinophagaceae bacterium
AGCCAGTAAGCTTTCCTCTTATAAAATATCAGATGCAGAAACAGTAGCAACGATAAAAGAAGTGTATGAAAAAGAAAATTACCTCTTAGATCCGCATGGAGCAGTAGGTTATTTAGCATTAAAAATGTTTTTAAATAATAACCCTGCACTTAAAGGGATATTTCTTGAAACAGCACATCCTATTAAATTCCCCGATGCAGTAGAAAGTGCAACTCAAAAAAAGATGGAAATTCCGGAAGCTATGCTGCCGATGATGCGTGCTGTCAAAACGAGTATCAAAATCAAACCTTCTTTTGATTGCCTGAAAGAATTTTTGCTGAATAAATCAACGATAGATTGATCGGTTAATTTTTCATTCATGCAGCCAATCAGTAAATATAATCCCGAAAACAAAGCTGCTTATTTCGACTGGCTGGTTTTTGGTATTAGTTTTTCGCTGGGCTTTATTTTTACTTCGCTCAAAGATTTTCTTACATCACCCGGTTTTTCTTTATGGATGTTAACCGCCTTGTTGCTTTATACAATAGGGGCAGCATTAAAACATTTACCGCTGCGATACAGGTTGAGCAAGTCTGAAATGCCTGTAAAAATAATGCCGCTTTTCGTTTTTCTGCTGTCAGGACATTTTTTCATTTTTAGTGTAGTAATTTATTTTTCTGCTTCAGTTGTAAAAAAAATGATTACTTCCACTATTATTAAAACTACATCCGAAAACCCTGATATCCTAGTAACCATATTAGCCGCAATTTTTATAACCTGGCTGGTATTCAGACCCAAACGTGTAATACGAAAAAAAGTAACCATCTCGGCCAAAAATCTCTTTATTATGGAACTGGTGGCTGATATATTTCTGGTCGTTTCTGTATCCATTTTTTGTTTTGCCATTTGGGAAAAAGGCGTTGTTTCTATGCTTACCCGAAAGGCGGTAAGCAGTATCAGCGATGTATGGTTTCTGTTTGTATTGTTATCTATTACTTATATTTTATTTTACCTGCCTCTCCGGTATTTATTTTTAATTGAAGACCATAATCACCGGGGCACCTGGAAAAGATTACTGTTGATATTTGGTTTGCTGCTGCTAAAATCGTTGTTTGAAATTGTGAAAATTTAAAGAAAGAGCTATTAAATTTGCAGCTGATTATGCAAAACATTGAACCTTTTTATAACTGGCGCCATATTTATATCAGTGAAGAAGACAGGCTTTCGCCTTTTTATGGCAGGGCCTATTCGGAGTTTGTATTCTCCCAGACAGTGTATAATTTTTATATTCATCCTCAATGGGATGATTTTGGCAGCCTTACGCTCTATCTTAAAGTGCTGCTGGCTGATTATGAGGAAAAATATGCTATCATAGAGATGTTGGGAGAATGGAATGATGCTATTGAAAACGATATCATGGAATTGAAAAGGGAGGTCCTGGAGAAATTCATGCAGGAAGGCATTTATAAGTTCATTTTAATAGGAGAGAATGTCCTGAATTTTCATAGTGATGAGAAAGATTATTATGAAGAATTGTATGACGAAGTGGTGGAAGAAAATGGTTGGGTGGTTTGTTTAAACATGCCGGAACAAACCCAGTACGACTTTAAACATGCCCGCCTGAATAGGTATGTAGAATTAATGGAACTCGATAACTGGCGAACTTATAAACCTTTTCATTTGTTTAAAAAAATAGATAATGAATTAATGGCCAGGTTGGGTGTCTAATATTTTCTTGTAAATGAAAGGATGATTAATATCAGTTAAAACTTTTACTGGATTTTGGCCATCCGGTAGTATTTTTGCCAAAACCAGATTTTTCCTTTTAAGCTATCTATATATGAAATGGTCTGAACTATTTACTTCTTCTATTGGCAAAAAGTGGGTGATGGCTTTGACGGGATTGTTTCTGATTACTTTTTTAGTGGTACATGCCGGAATTAATGCTACTATCTGGGCCAATGATGATGGGGTGATGTTTAATAAGGCAGCTCATTTTATGGGAAGCACGGTTCTTATTCGTATTGCAGAGATCGGTTTGTTCCTCGGTATCTTTTTACACATTATTCAGGGCTATATGCTTACCCTGAGCAACCGGGCCAAAAGAAAGATTGGTTACCAGGTGGCGATGGGTAGCAACGGTAGCAAATGGTACAGCCGCAGTATGGGCTTACTGGGTACCATTCTTTTGTTGTTTTTCATTCTACATTGGTGGCATTTCTGGGTACCGGCCCGTTTTATTGGTCATGATGAATTAACAGAAATAGAATATAATGGGGTACATATGCACAATATGTTTAACCTGATGCATTTTACTTTCCAGGAATTATGGGTTGTAATTGTTTATGTGTTGGCATGTTTTTCTCTTTGCTGGCATTTGATTCATGGATTTCAAAGTGCTTTCAGAACGGTAGGAGTAAGCAATGCAAAATATAATGCGCTTATACAGAATGTTGGCATTGGTTACTCAATAATTATTTCTTTGGCATTTGCAATGATGCCGGTGAGTATGTACCTGGGATGGGTGTAGTTTTATGACCCACCCCTTTCAATTAGTTCTTTAAATGAAAATGCTATTGCCCCTCCAAGGAGGGGATGGTGGTCGTTTTAGATTTAAGAATAAAGGAAAACTTCCCCTCCTTGGAGGGGTGAAATGAGGAAACGTTTTTCATTAGTAAAATGGGGTGGGTTGTTGAATAACAAACAGAACGATGAAGAGCTCTAAGCAAATGACGATAATAGTAGTTCTGAAGCTGACAAAATAATAAGTGACTATCGGTTTAAAGCAACCTAAAAATGGAACCACATAGAAACATAGCCCACTCCCGATAGCTATCGGGAAGGAATAAACACATAGAATTCTATGTGAAAATCTATGTTTTCTATGAACTATGTGGTTCAAATAGATCATAGGTTCAGTTATCCAGATAGTCACTAAATAATAAATCATTTATATCAAAGTAATCAGAGATATATGCTTGATTCAAAAATTCCCACCGGATCGTTAGACGATAAATGGACAGATTACAAGGGTCATTGTAAATTGGTGAACCCGGCCAATAAGCGCAAATTAGAAATTATTATAGTAGGTACTGGTTTGGCTGGAGCTTCTGCAGCTGCTTCTTTAGGTGAGCTTGGGTATAAAGTAAAAGTCTTTTGTTTCCAGGATTCTCCACGCCGGGCACATAGTATAGCTGCGCAAGGTGGTATTAATGCCGCCAAAAATTATCAGAATGATGGCGACTCAGTATTTCGTTTGTTTTATGATACGGTGAAAGGTGGTGACTACCGTGCAAGAGAAAGTAATGTGCACCGCTTAGCAGAAGTAAGTGTAAATATTATTGATCAGTGTGTGGCACAAGGTGTTCCCTTTGCAAGAGAATATGGCGGATTATTAAATAACCGTTCATTTGGTGGTACACAGGTTAAAAGAACTTTTTATGCGGCTGGTCAAACCGGTCAGCAATTATTGATAGGAGCTTAACAGGCATTGGAAAGACAAGTGGCATTAGGTAATGCAGAAATGCACACCCGGCATGAAATGCTGGATGTAGTAATGGTAGATGGAAAAGCAAGAGGCATTATCTGCCGGAACCTGGTAACTGGTGAATTAGAAAGATATTCCGGTCATGCGGTACTGTTATGTACAGGTGGTTATGGTAATGTTTTTTATCTATCTACCAATGCAATGGGAAGCAATGTAACGGCAATCTGGAAAGCACATAAGAAAGGTGCCACTTTTGGAAATCCCTGCTTTACACAGATTCACCCAACCTGTATACCTGTTAGTGGTGATCATCAGTCAAAATTAACATTGATGTCTGAGTCATTAAGAAATGACGGACGTATCTGGGTTCCTAAACAAAAAGGGGATAAAAGAAAAGCAAATGATATCCCGGAAGAGGAAAGAGATTATTACCTGGAAAGAAGGTATCCGGCATTTGGAAATCTTGTTCCAAGAGATGTAGCATCGAGGGCAGCAAAAGAAAGATGTGATGCCGGGTATGGAGTTGGAACAACTGGCCAGGCTGTGTATCTGGATTTTAAATTTAACCTGATAAATAAATACGGTAGAGTAGAAGCCAACAAGCATGGCATAGAAAATCCTGATATAGAAACATTGATGAGGTTAGGTAAAGAAGTGGTAAAAGAAGAATATGGTAACCTCTTTGATATGTATGAAAAGATTACCGGCGAAAATCCTTACGAAGTACCAATGCGGATCTATCCGGCTGTTCATTATACCATGGGTGGATTATGGGTGGATTATGAATTGATGACCAATATCAAAGGTTTGTATTGTTTGGGGGAAGCTAATTTTAGTGACCACGGTGCTAATCGTCTTGGTGCATCAGCTTTGATGCAGGGATTAGCGGATGGATATTTTGTAATTCCTTATACGGTTGGAAATTATTTAGCGGATGAAATTGCAACCAAACCGATTCCTCTTTCACATGAAGCGTTTGTACAAACGGAAAAGTCAGTGAAAGACCGTATCGATACGTTGATGAATATCAAAGGAAAACAAACAGTGGAAAGTTTTCATAAACGCCTCGGCAAAATAATCTGGGAATATTGTGGCATGTCCCGCAATGAACAAGATCTGAAAAAAGCAATAGCAGAAGTACAAGCATTGAAAAAAGAATTCTGGTCTGATGTAAAAATTCCGGGTACTATCAATGAGATGAATCCGGAATTAGACAAAGCCGGGCGGGTGGCTGACTTTATTGAATTAGGGGAATTAATGTGCAAGGACGCTTTAGACAGAAATGAAAGTTGTGGTGGTCATTTCCGCGAAGAAAGCCAGACAGAGGAAGGTGAAGCAAAAAGAGATGATGTGAATTATGCGTATGTATCAGCCTGGGAATATAAAGGGGAGAGTGAATGGGAATTGCATAAAGAACAATTGGAGTTTGAAGTGGCGAAGCCATCGCAGAGAAGTTATAAATAATGTGGAAATGTGATAAATGTGGAAATGTGGGAAATGTGAGAATGTGGGAAATGTGGGAATGAGGGAAAACGTTTTACAGTGTTGAAAAAACGGTTTTTGGCGGGAAAAATAACTTAAAATGATGAGGAAAAGGACTTAAGATAAAACGAATGATAGTATAGGTTGCACCATCTTTAATTATTAAAAACTAATTACGATGGAAAAGAAAAATGTTATCATTGAAAAGTCGCTGGATTTTGGGGTGGAGATAGTTAAGTTTGGTGAATTGCTGGAGGAGAAAAAAAAAAGGTTGTTGCTAAACAATTGTTGAGAAGCGGAACATCTATTGGTGCAAACGTTTTTGAGGCTCAACATGCAGAAAGCAAGGCTGATTTTGTTCATAAAATGAAAATTGCCATTAAGGAAGCTAACGAAACTTTATACTGGCTTTTTATTTGCGAAAGAAGTGAAAATTATCCTACAAATAGTTCTTTAAAACAAATGACAGAAGAATTGATTCGTATTATTTCTAAAATTATTATATCAAGTAAAGGTAAAAGTTAAGTAACGGTTGATCATATTAATACCTGCTTTAACTTTTCTTACTGGTAAAATAAAGAGTTTATTTACGGAACTGTGAGTCATTTTCACATTTCCACATTTATCACTCCCGATAGCTATCGGGATTCACATTTTGTAGTCTATGGAACATTACAACATGAATCTTACATTGAAAGTCTGGCGTCAAAAAAATGCTGCTGACAAAGGCGGTTTTGTAACATACCCGGTTAAAAATATTTCGTCAGAAATGTCTTTCCTGGAAATGATAGACGTATTGAACGAAGAACTGATCCGGAATGATACTGATCCGGTTGCATTTGACCATGACTGCCGGGAAGGTATTTGTGGTTCCTGCTCCATGTATATCAATGGCCGCCCGCACGGACCCTGGCAGGCAAATACCACTTGCCAATTACATATGCGGGCATATAAAGATGGAGATACCATTACTATTGAACCCTGGAGAGCCAACGCTTTTCCGGTGATTAAAGATTTGATGGTTGACCGTTCGGCATTTGACAGGATCATTCAGGCCGGAGGTTATATTTCCGTTAATACCGGCAATGCAGTAGATGCCAATGCTATTCCTGTTAATAAAGATAATGCTGATGCGGCTTTTGCTGCTGCAGCCTGTATTGGTTGCGGTGCCTGTGTAGCTGCCTGTAAAAATTCGTCGGCCTTATTATTTGTATCGGCTAAAGTATCTCACCTCGCTTTATTACCACAAGGTGGACCAGAAAGAAAATCAAGAGCCTTGAACATGGTGGCACAAATGGATAAAGAAGGATTTGGTTCCTGTACCAACACTGGCGCCTGTGAAGCTGTTTGCCCGAAAGAGATCTCCATTGAAAATATTGCCCGGCTTAACAGGGAATATATGATGGCAGGTGCTGCTATGGACAAATAATTGTTTTAGTAACTCATTTTATAACAGGCTGTCTAAAAAGTAGTTTTAACCACAAAGAACTCTAAGGATTCGCAAAGGGCCACGAAGATCAAACAATTCATTAGTAATGCTTTGTGTACTTTGCCTTTTTTATTTTGTGCACTTTGTGTTTAGTTTTTATTGCTTTTGAGACAGCCTCTTTTTTATGTTCAAAATGACCATGAGCCTTTTAACGATGCTGCTAAAAGTGCATCGGCTCCGGATTCTTTCATTACCAATAATGAAGGTGTTATACCAATCTTATCATTCAGGTAATACGTTCCGGAAAGAATTGCTCCTAGATTAAATTGACTTTTGCCATTATACATTCGTATAGCCGGCCCTGCAGCCAGGCATATGTTTATTTTTTTATCGGCATTAAAGATCAGACCGGGATATAGATGAAAAAAAGTTAAACCAGGATAACTGTAAGAAAAACTGCTTACCGTTTCATCTCTTCCAAAATAATAAGCAATACCAAGGTTATAAAAAATGCTGATTCTATGCGGTGGTATTACGGGTAATTGTCCAAAGCGGTTTTTACTGAGAGAAAAATCAACGGCTAATCCCAGGAAATGGGTAGCTGAAAAATTCCCGGTAGGAAGGTTTACACCAAAAGAAATTAATTGTTGATAAGCTGTTGCAGCATTCTTTTTTGAGTTCTTTACCTGCGCATTTATTGCCACATTAAACAAGAAGCTCGAAAGAAGTAAGCATATCTTTTTCTTCATATTGTAAATACGAAATTATTTTCAATCGAAATTACCGCAGTATTATAAAAGTTCCTTTTTTATCCTGATTTTTACCAGTCCTCGTATCTATTGCCTTTACAATCAATATATACACACCTGAATCCTGGACAATACCACCTAATTTACCATTCCATCCTTTACCTTTTTGAGCAGTGGTAAATATTTTTTGTCCCCAACGATTATAAATGGTGAATTCACTTAGCATAAATTTTTCTCCTAAAATTGGCCTGATCAAATCATTTTTTCCGTCATTATTTGGGGTAAACCCGGTAGGCATATAGATATCATTCAATTCTACCACTTTTATTCTTATAGAATCTTCTGCATAGCAAATGCCCGTATTGGTTATAGCTACTTTGTAAACAATATCAGTAGTGGGGGATGCCAATGGCCGTGCAATAAAAGGGTTGTTTAAGCCTGTAGTTGGCGTCCATTGATAGTTCGAGCCAGGGCCTTTTGCAAAAAGTTGTATCGTTTGACCACTAAATATTGTCTGATCAGCTGTTATAGTAACTCCACCTGTTATTGTCTTCATATTAATAATCTTACTCAATGAATCATCAAGACAGGGATTACTGTTTTTTAATTTTAGTTTTATCGTGTATATGTCGGGGCGGGTGTAAAAATGAATTGGTTCGTCTGCTGTTGATGTAGTGCCATCTCCAAAATCCCAGATATACTGACCGATGGAACCGGGAGCTTGAGGGTTTTTGTTGACAAGACGTATATATCCTGAATCACAACCGCCGAAATAATCAAAATCTAACCTACTACTTATCCCTGCCGGTACAATTCTTTTTGAAATTTTGATGGGAATGCCGCATCCACCAGAAGAAGTTATTTTCAGCTTGATAATGTATCCTTGTTTGGAAGGAGTAAAAGTATGTTGCGGATTAGAGATAATACTTGTTGTTCCATCCCCAAAATCCCAAAGCCAGGTAACAGATGGAGTTAAATTTGAATATCCGTTGAATTGAATTTTTCCGGTACAACTATCTAAAATAGTATAGGAGAATCCATTCGCAGGATTGAATGAGGCATCATTTATAAATGAAGGGGATCCTAAAAAACCAGATGATGGATCAAGAGAAATAGCATTTGCCAGGTATTGACAACCCGTGCCTTTACTATTGGGATTGGCTATAACACCCAGAGTGGTGCCGATATTAATAAGATATATTTTCTCATCAGGCGCCAGTTGAATTCCATAGTTGCTCTCCGTTGTATTAATTGTAATAAAAGAAGTTGACACAGCCCCTGCTGAAGGTAAAGTACATTCAGCCTGGTATAATTTTTTCTGATAGGGATTAGTGAGATAAATAAATTTTGAATCAGGCGAATATTCACAACCAAAAAAAGTGGCTGTACCTGAACTTATTATTTTGCCATTTGAAATACTACCGGTGGAATTATTAAAATCGAAAAGCTGTATAAAATTCGGATCCGGAAATTCACTACTGAAAAAAGGAAGATGCGTTTGACAAAACTGTTTACCATCCGGGCTTACTTTCATAAAACCAATATTCATCAACGAATGTTGATCCAACACTGCCCCTGAAGTTGATACAACAGGACTTATTGCCAGGCCACTACAGGTTATTAACCAGGAACGGAATACGTTGGAGTAATTATCATTGGTAATCAGCCAAACATCTACTCCGTTACTGTGCCTTGCGGCGGTTAGCCGTTCTGTGCAGGATGGCCATAATAAAATATTTTTACTGGTAATTTCTCCATTACCATTATCTCTGCTCATGTCAACAATCGAATAGCAATAGCCATTTTGAAAGTTATTTTGAATAGCATCTGTCGTAAAAATATAGAAGAGTTGCTCATTGCCTGGCATTGGAATAATAATCGATGATTGGCAGGCAGAAATATTTCCAGCAAGATTGTCTCCGTTAAGCATAAGCTGATGCAGCCGGTTATACACCTGATTTCCGTTTGTATAAAAAAGAAGTTCTCCATCCGTAGTTGATACCGCCGAACATCCTTCTTCGGCAATCATAGCACTATTTTGTAAAACGGTTGGAATTGGTTGACCTGCTGTTGAATTAAAATTTAGCCCGGCCTTTTTTCCAAAGTACCATATATTATTTTGTTGTCCACTGGAGGCAAAACCGGAGAATAAAAAACAAATAAAGAAACTAATTTTCCTTATGGTCATATGTAAACACATAATTAAAGTAAGTGACTATCTGGATAACTGATCCT
The DNA here is from genome assembly GCA_031372465.1 of Chitinophagaceae bacterium. Lineage (GTDB taxonomy): Bacteria > Bacteroidota > Bacteroidia > Chitinophagales > Chitinophagaceae > JJ008. The sequence continues at coordinate 9,362 of JANMLJ010000214.1, forward strand.
ATGATTTATTTGAACCACAAAGTTCATAGAAAACATAGGTTTTCACATAGAATTCTATGTGTTTATTCCTTCCCGATAGCTATCGGGAGTGGGCTATGTTTCTATGGGTTCCATTTTTAGGTTGCTTTAAACCGATAGTCACTTAAAGTAAAATCAATATAGGTTAGTAAAGTCCAAATTTCATTAAAATCACTGGTTTTTCAGCTAATTAACATGATAGGATAACTTTCATGCAATAAATAGGGCGAATTTTACGATTTTGAGTAAAACTAATTGTAATTGAATCGCTTAGCAAGGATATGGTGTACTGCTTTTCTACTATTTTCATTCCTGGATGGAAATGCACAGCTCCCTGTTGCCAATACCGTTACGAGCAATCTCCGGCAAAAGACGCTTAAAGTAGCGGCGGATAGTTTAATAATTGATACAATAAGCATTGTTCCCAACTCACTCACTATAGCCTATGTTTCCCCGTCTGATTACAAACTTGATTTTGTAAAAGCAATCCTTTACTGGAAAAAGAAACCATCCATTGAAACGGTAAATATTACTTACCGGGTATTTCCATTTCAGCTGAACCCGGTAGCTCAACGGATGAGTTTTGATAGTGTAATGAATAATTTTTACGTGAAACCTTTTGAATTTAACGATGGGCGTACCAATGCGCAAAAAGGAATATTTGATTTTGGCACTTTAAAAGCGGAAGGAAGTTTTGGCCGGCAGATTGGTTTTGGAAACAAACAGGATGCTGTTTTAAATTCATCCTTGAATTTGCAATTAAGCGGTATGCTGGGCGACAGTATTGAAATACAGGCTGCTATTACCGACAATAATATACCCATTCAACCAGACGGCAATACACAACAATTGAATGAATTTGACCAGGTTTTTCTGCAATTCAAGAAAAGAAACTGGCAGTTAAGCCTGGGTGATATTGATATCAGGGAAACAAAAAGTTATTTTCTGAATTTTTATAAACGATTGCAGGGTGTTTCTTTTCAAACTACCAATAGTATTACAAAAAATATCAATTCAAAAACACTGGTAAGCGGTTCGATCGCTAAAGGAAAATTTACCAGGAATTTTATTGAAGCATTGGAAGGTAACCAGGGACCATATCGGCTCAGGGGAGCAAATAGTGAGGTATTTTTTATTGTACTCGCCAATACAGAAAGAGTTTTTATTGACGGTCAACTGATGCAGCGGGGCGAAGACCAGGATTATGTAATCAATTACAACGCTGCCGAAATTTCTTTTACTCCAAAGAGGATGATTACAAAAGATAGCAGGATTCAAGTGGAGTTTGAATATGCTGACCGTAATTTTCTGAATGCTAATCTTTTTCTGTCGCAGGAATTTGCCATTAATGAGCAACTAAAAATACGGATTGGTGCTTTTAATAACAGTGATGCCAAAAACTCTGCAATTAACCAGGTATTGAACCCGGCACAAAAGCAATTTTTGTCTGGTATTGGCGACAGTATTCAACTGGCACTTTACCCATCAGCTACACTGGACAGTTTTGCCGTTGGAAAAATTTTATATGAGAAAAGATATATTGGTCTTGACTCCTTTTACCAGTTTTCGACTAACCCGTTATTGGCAAAGTATAATTTATCTTTTGTAGATGTAGGCATTGGTAATGGCAATTATACAACTGATTATAATGGGGCCAATGGTAAAGTGTTTAAATATATTCCACCGGTTGGAGGTCAGAAAAAGGGACAATATGAACCGGTAGAAATATTAGTTACTCCAAAGCAGTTACAAATGCTAAACCTCGGTATAGATTATACCATCAGCAAAAAAACAATCCT
>JANMLJ010000654.1:0-2802 GCA_031372465.1 Chitinophagaceae bacterium
GGAATGCGTGAAAAAAATGTTTTTTATGAAGAAGCGGCTCACGTCCCAACTTTAATTAGTTTTCCAGGTAAAATAGCCCCAAATACTGTTGTTGATGGATATGTGTCTAATGTTGATTTATTTGCCACCATCAATGATTATTTGCGAATGCCCGAACAACCATCTGATGGAAAAAGCTTACGTGGTTTAATCGAAGGAACAGATAAATTGCACGGAAAGTATGTAGTAACAGAATGGTTGTATAACGAAGACAAGCAACCGGCCTATATGATATTGAAAGATAATTGGAAAATGTTTATTCCCTATTCTGCAGAATCTTCAGTTATTAATGTGTTATATAATTTAAAAGAAGATCCTTATGAAATGAATAACCTGTTGGGGAGTAATCCGGACCGGAAAAAATATGAAGGGAAAGCAAATGAATTGCGGGATGATTTGTTGAACTGGTTAATACAACACAAATCGAAACATTATGAAGGAGTAAAAAATCGAAAACTGTTAGGAAATAATCTGTAGATCAGAGTTCTTAAAAACTTCGGTAAGTCAGGATTATTAAATGATACAAAAATTTGCGTTAAGAGGATTAAATTAGTTATTAAGGCCAAAAAAAATATGATATGTTTCGGAAAGAATTTTTAACGCTTTATTTATATATTATTTTCCTCCTGCATTTCAACTCAAACCAACAGGTTACTATTCCTTTCAATATGGCAGTTTGTAATACCGGAAAAGGAAGCCGTACTATTAATATTTAAAATAAAATAAAATGGACACGACTCGTAAAGATTTTTTAAAGAAGGCCACCTTGCTTGCAGCAGGAGCGATTATTTTGCCGGAAATTGTACCGGCAAGTGTATTCGGTAAGAAATCGCCATCCAACAGGATTAATATTGCCATGATTGGATGTGGACGTCAGGCGGTGTCTCCAAATATTCCTCAATTACTTCGTTCTGATCTCGCTCAAATTGTGGCTGTTTGCGATGTTGATTCATGGCGTATGGCAAAAGCACAACTACAGGTTAACGAATATTATTCAAAGCAAAAAGGTACAACGTTTAACGGCTGTAAAGCGTATGACGATTATCGTAAGATAATGAAAAACAAAGATATCGATGCAGTGATGATCTCATTGCCCGACCATTGGCATGTGCCCATGGCAATCGAGGCAGCCCGTGCTGGAAAGCATATTTCATTAGAGAAACCTATTTCTACCTGTATTGAACATGGCAGAAAATTAGTAGCGAGTATAAAAGAACATAAAATAATCACTCGCAATGACAGCGAATTCAGAACCTTACCCAAAATTACGCGAGCTGTAGAATTGGTTCGTAATGGAAGAATTGGAAAAATTCAAAAAATATATGTCGGCGTGCCAAAAGAATTGAATGGTTCTAGTTTGCCCCCTCAACCCAATATGTCTGTTCCTAATGAATTGAATTATGATATGTGGTTAGGGCCAGCTTGGGAAGCACCATATACCGAAAAAAGGGTTCATGCTATAAAAGCTTACGGACGGCCCGGATGGATGCGGATAGATTCCTATTGCAATGGAATGATTTCCAACTGGGGTGCTCATCTGATGGGAATAGCTCAATGGGGTAACAATAGCGAATATACCGGACCGGTATCAATCGAAGGTTCCGGCAACTTTGATAAAGGCCTGTGGAATACCCTCAATAGTTTCAACATACAATATAAATATGCAAATGGTGTTGATTTGTTTTTTACAATTGAGCGCCCTTTCGTCCGTTTTGAAGGAACGGATGGCTGGATCGAAATTGAATATCCAGACAAACTGACGGCTAGCTCTCAAGCAATTCTCGATTCTAAGATTGGTGATAATGAAATGAAAATAGAAAATTTGCCTTCTGACAAAGAAGATTTTTGCTTAGCAATAAAATCAGGTAAACAATCCCTCGAACCATTGGAAACGGCTCATAGAACAATTTCAATGTGTCAATTAGGATTAATTGTCATAAAAACAGAATCAAAATTAACCTGGGATAGTGAAAAAGAGGAAATAATCGGAAATAATGCTGCTTCAGCACTGTTAAACGTTCCTATCAGGGAAAAATATTTTAAGTTTTAAATCAGAAGACATAGTATTAAAACCAATTTTTTAAAAACTAATAGGCAGTTAATTAAATTGAGTATGAAAAAAATATCGATTCTAATCTCGCTTTTCCTGGTATTATTTAGCTTAAATACCATTGGTCAAATAAAGAGGTCCTTGAAAAACCCTATTGTTTTGTTTAATAATTCTTTAAATGGCAAAGATTTGCCTGTTTTATCATACAATGATCAGGCTTTAATAGCTAAAAAATTTGGATTTGATGGGCTAGAGTATAAAGAACCACGTGGCTTCTTGCAGGCGATAGATACTTTTCAACGCCAGGGCTTAAAAATGATTACGAATTACTCAAAATTTGACCTGGATGCTAAAGATTTTTATCAACAGGAATGGAAACAGATTATTCCTAAACTAAAAGGAAAGAATGTAATAATTGAGTTTGTACTTTATTCAAAAAACTATAAACCTTCCGACGAGGCTGCCGATAGTATTATCGTTCCTGTTTTACAGGATTTAGCCGATTTTGCGAAACCTTATGGCGTTCGTCTGGCGGTTTATCCGCATATTAATCTTCTTGCCGAAAAGGTGGAAGATTCCTATCGGATTGCAAAAAAAATAAATCGCAGCAACTTTGGTACAGTTTTTAATTTATGCCACTTCTTAAGCACCGATTCATTAGCAAATTTAAACAGGGTTTTAAACTTAATACTTCCAAATTTATTAGCCGTTTC
>JANMLJ010000675.1:0-6225 GCA_031372465.1 Chitinophagaceae bacterium
GTCTGCCAGCTTCAGGGATTGGCTTATATGCCAGCCTGCTTTATCAAGAATCAGAATAATACGATAGTTGTTGTAGAATGTTGCCAGTTGTAACAGAAACTCATTCATAGCTTCCGTATTACAGTAAGGACTAATCATTGAATAACAATCTCCTGTCTGAGGGGAAAGTGCAGAATAAGCATAAATATATTCCCTGGTCATTGGCCTGGCAACCGAAGGGATCATATTGCCTTTTACCCAACAGCGCATTGCTCTGCTTATTCTTCCAAACCTTGCTTCATCTTCAAAAAATACAACAACCGGAAGTGAATGTAATGGTATGGGAAAAGCTACTGAGGCGGACTCCAGCTTTTCGGGGAGTTTTTTTTAAAGTCAGCTTGTTCTTCGATACTTCGTTTAGGATGATGGGGCCTGGGCATTTTCTTTTTCCACCCATTTCTGTGTAATAAGTCCCATAGATAATCATCTGAAACAGCTTTGCCTGTTTTTCGTTCTACAACAACACGAATATCATTGGCTGTTTTTATCAGACCTTTTGAAGCCATGGTTTCCAATGATGTAAACAGGGCTGCCTCTTCACTAAGGTTAAGCAATGCCCTTCTCCTGCCACCTTTTTGTTTATACACTAATGCACTGGCACCTGCATGATTGTAGTTTTCAACAATTTTATAAATGCTGTGTACGGATAAATTTACAAGAGGCACCAATAATTCAGCAGAATGAATATTACCCACCTGAATCAGGTAGATAATTTGCCAACGGGTCTGAATGGCAGTTCCTCTGCTATCTGAAAGTTTTGTTTGTACTGCTGAATTGCTTAAGTGCCTGACTACTTGTAAGGAACGCATATATTAGAGTTTATACGCTAAGATAGTAAAATTCTATATTAGTAGTATTGATAGCGGTTTATTATTAAATGATGCTGTAACCTACTGCAACCACCGCATTAAAAACTTATCATATACGGCATAGTATGGTTCTCTGATACTGGTATACTTAAAAACCATTTCCTTTGCTATTAAAGAATCCAGTGTTCGGGTTACAATAGATGAAGTTCCTAACTGGTATTTTTTTATAAATGCCGAGGCATAAGGTTTTTCCAGCCTTGTTTCTTTGGCAATAGCTGTTAACAATTGCCATTGTGTTTCTGTTAACAGGTTTCTGTATTGATAAAAAGTAGGGCCCTGTTGTTCTAAAATCTCTGTACAAATATTTAAAACAGTTTCTTCTGTAATTTTTTTTTCACCACTGTAAAAGAGTTGGTTGCAAAGCATTTGTGTGTAATAGGTGTGCCTTTCTGTGAATGAGAGTATGTATTCAATCGCCTCCTTACTTATATTTTTTTTATACTGACGAAAAAGCCTGTTTATAAAGTCTTCATATTCTTTTTTATCAATAAAGTCCAACGACATATTCATACAACTGCCATAAAATGGCCTTTTGGCACTATTGAACATCTCTGTCATAATCCGATGGTTACTGCCGCAAAAAATAAAAGAACAATTTTTTAAGTGCTGAATATGGGTTCTCAATACGGCCTCGGTATTTTTTTCCGGATAATTGGTTATCTGTTGAAATTCATCAATGGCAATAATTATTTTCTCTGGCTGTTTGTCTAAAAAAGAAAAAATTTGCTGGATAGTCCTTTCATAATCTCTTGGCATAGCCAAATCTATGGATACTTCGGGATTGCCTGTAAGCGTATCATAACTTACTACCGGCCGCAGCAGTTTTATAAATGAAACAAACCGCTGGCCTATACCTTTTTTTTCAGGAAACCTGTTATAAACAGCCGTAGCTAACTGGTTAGTAAACTCTTTAAGCGATTTGGTTGAAAAAATATCAACATATATGCAAGCTGTTTTTTTAGCTGCTGCCAGTTGATGAAAAACATGGTGTATAAGCCCGGTTTTACCAAGACGCCGAAGGGCAAATAATGTAACATTATTGCCATTTTTTACAAATGATATTAGCCGCTTTGTTTCCAATAGCCTGTCGCAAAACCAATTAGGGCCATGGTAGCCAGATATAACAAATGGATTGGCAGGCACGCTCATGGCTTAAAGATAATGAAATTACACAGATTGTGTTACACATTTTGTGTAATATTTTTTGTGCAGTTCAAACTACTCCTTATCCTTTCCCTGCCCCGGATTATTCGGCCGCTGTTGATTGCCACCTTGCTGATTTCTTGGTGGTCGTTGCTGATTTCTTTGATTCCTATTGGGATTACCTGCCTGCCGGTCAGGTCGTTGTCCACCGGATCCTGAGGATTGACCACCTTGTCCCTGTTGACGTTGTCCACTGGATCCTGCGGATTGTCTGCCTTGTTGCTGTCCACCTTGATTTCGTTGTTGGTTTCCACCTTGCTGTCCACCGTCTTGCTGATTACCACGTTGTCCTCTCTGTTGTGGTCGTTGCCCCCGCTGCTGATTTCCTTGTTGGTTGCCTTGTTGGTTCTGTCTGCGTTTTTGTTCAGCCGCCTTATCCAGGCTTTTCAAACTTATCTGACCAACCAGATCTACATATTCAGGTTCTTTTTCTATTATTTTTGAAGAAACTACTTCTACAGGTTCCAATTCATCCGGACGTATTCCTTCCTGGTTCAATGCTTTTATTTTGCTAACCCGCTCAATACTTAGTGGATACTGCTTATTGCTATCAGGCAATGTATACCACATCAGGTTTTTGAAAATATCTTTTTTAATAAGGAATGCATTTCCCTTTGCCACCTGTATTACATCACAGTTATCAGGAAAATGCTGCAATGCATCTAAGTATGTATCCAACTCATAATTCAAGCAACATTTTAAACGGCCACATTGACCACTCAACTTTGTCTGATTAATTGAAAGATTCTGATAACGGGCAGCTGCCGTATTAACCGATTTAAAATCGGTGAGCCAGGTGCTGCAACAAAGTTCACGTCCGCAACTTCCAATGCCACCTACTTTACCTGCTTCCTGTCTTGCACCAATCTGGCGCATTTCCACTTTTACTTTAAATTCTGATGCATATACTTTTATCAATTCACGAAAATCCACCCTTCCATCGGCTATATAAAAGAAAGTTGCCTTTCTTCCATCAGCCTGCATTTCTACCTGGCTGATCTTCATATCTAATTTCAATTGCCTTGCTATCGCCCTGCTCCGAATCACCGCTTCTGGTTCTCTTTCTTTATTTTGTTTCCAAATGTCAATATCACGATCTGTAGCAACCCGTAATACTTTTTTCATTTCCGGATTATCTTCCTTAACACTTCGTTTCTTCATTTGTAACCGTACGATCTCACCGGTCAGCGATACTTCACCCACATCAAAACCACTTATTCCTTCTACTGCTATTAAATCGCCTTTCTCATAAGGATGCAATGCTGCATTTCGAAAAAAATCTTTCCTGGTCCCCTTGTTAAAACTTACTTCCATCACTTTGCAGGCGCTTGCTACATCACTCATTGGCAGGTTGCGCAACCAGTCATGGGTATTCATACGGTTACATCCGCCGGTACTACACCCGCCATTGCTCTTACAACCTCCCGGTTTACCGTTACTTTCGGTACTGCAACTTGTACAACTCATTATAAGGTAATAGTTAAAAAATAAAAATTAAATCCCGATTGTTATTGGGATGAGAAAGAATTGATGAATCAGGCAGTGGCTATTTTATGGAGCTTCCGTTGTAATCTATTTGTGGGTTATGATTTTTTCTTTCAGTAAAATAGAAAATCATAAACACTCTTCAGGGTTCTGCCCGCTACTTAGCTGTGAAACAGCCAACTGCGAAAACCTGGAACATATAATAAAACTGAAGTAGACGACATCGAAATTCAATAAACCACTTTAAGTTTTCAGCACACTAACTCGTAACTCAACACGCCCAACCCGTAACTTTCTCTTCCCTCACTCCACCAAAAATACAATCTTATCCTGAATAATATGGTATAGTTTAATAGTAAGGGCATGGAAGAGCATTTTGCCATGGGCATTACGTTCAATATAATAACTGGCCCGGTCCAATTCTTCAATAATGGCCTTTTGTTGTTCAATTCCGGCTATTTTATTCAATCTTTCGGCAAAATCTTTCTCTTTTTCCGCCATTATGTGCCTTTCGCCCATTATCCGGTAATGGATGGCCTGTTCCAATAAATGATTAAAATAACGCAGAAACTGCTTTTGTTTTTCTCTACCAAGCCGGCTGATTTCTTCCACCCATTTTGTCTGAGCCACCGGCCCGGTCTTTAAAATCGCGTTTAACCATTCCCGAAGCAGGCTTTGCCAATCCTCTTCGGCATGCTGTACTAATTGTAATGCTTCCCGGTAATTGCCTTCACTAACACTGGCCACTTGTGCTGCAATTGTTGGGTTCGTTTTATTCCGGTTGATAAGAGCTTCTTCAATTTCCTTTGTTTCCAGTGCCGGTATTTTTATCAATTGGCAGCGACTGACAATTGTCTGTAAAACCAGGGCATCGTTTTCTGTTACCAGAATGAACAAAGTATTCGGCGGCGGCTCTTCTATCAGTTTTAATAATTTATTTCCTTCGGTTCCCAGCATCTCTGGCATCCACATGATGAGAATCTTGTATTCACTTTCAAAACTTTTTAAACTCAATTTACGGATGATGTCGTTACATTCTTCAGCTGTTATTTTTCCCTGGCTGTTTTCTTTTTCTTTGATCTGTTCGATCCAATCAAACAAATTTCCATAAGGATTCAACCGGATAAATTCCCGCCAATCCAATATAAAGTCTTTGGCAGTAGGTTTCTCACCTGCTTTTTTGGTTACGGTAGGATAAGAAAAATGTATATCAGGATGAACAAGTTGATTTGCTTTTATACAAGCGGAACACACTCCGCAGCTATCAGAAAGTGTTATGGGTTTGGAGTTTGGAGTTGGGGGTTCCGGGTCTCCAAACAATGTTTGTCCTGACTGTGGACTGTCGACTGTGGACTGTGGACTGTTTACTTTTTCACAAACAACATATTGTGCAAATGCCAGTGCCAGTGACAAAGAGCCGCTTCCCTCTTTGCCCAAAAACAATAATGCATGGCTAAGGCGGTTGTGTTGTACCAGCTCAGCCAATTGCTGTTTTACGCCAGATTGACCTATGATAGAAGAAAATTGCATGGAATGCGAAAGTAAACCTAATGTAAATAAAAAAGCGACACCGAAATTTCAGTGTCGCTTTTTTTATTAATCTTATTTTGATTATTTTAAATATTTCAACACCTCTTCACCCATCGGGTTTATTTTATTATGAAAAACGGCAATTAATTTTCCGTTTTCATCCAGCAGAAATTTGGTAAAATTCCAGGTAACCGGATTTTGTAAATAGCTTTTCCAGGCAAGGTCTTTAGAATTATCGGTGGGTATAGTTTTAGCCATTTCTTTAGATTGGTCTACCAGGTATTTATATAAAGGAGCAATATCATCACCTTTTACTGAAACTTTTTCAGCCATTGGAAAGGTAACGCCATAATTTTTTGTACAAAATTCTTTAATATCAGAATTTGTTCCTGGCTCCTGCTCACCAAAATTGTTAGCTGGAACTCCAACAATGACCAGTTTGTCTTTATATTTTTCGTACAGCTTTTCCAGTTCTGCATACTGTGGTGTATTGCCGCATTTGGAAGCAGTGTTAACTATCATGATCTTTTTCCCTTTGTATTTGGAAAAATCAATTTCATTTCCATCAAGTCCGGCTACTTTGAAGTCGTAAATAGAACCGCCTGTTAGCGTGGATGCTACTATCATTGCAAGAATAAGTGATTTCATATTTATGTGTTTTTCGTTTAAAAGGATAACAAAGTTATAGGAACATTGTTCTAAATCGAATATTATTTACTGGCGGTTTTCTTTATTGCCTTTCATAGCATCCCAGGTCGGGCAACCCAACGGGTCTTAACTTACCATTTAAATCAATGATTACTCCGGCATTAGTGCCCTTATTAACTGCCGGAGAGGATGCTTTTAATCTAAAGTCATAATAATTCTTAAATGAATTAATGCTATCAAACTGAGGGGGTTGATTAGGGATTATTCCTATTGGAGGATTAATATTCGCCGGGACGGTTTGCACTTTCCAAAGATTGTAATCAAAATTTACATTAAAAGTAGTTGCACCTCCTTTTGTTACCACTACTTCATTATCCACTAACCCGTTCTCTCCCCAAAAAATGCAATTACGGAATACCGCATTCAGATTAGCAGCAACCTGGTTATTATT
>JANMLJ010000029.1:0-4166 GCA_031372465.1 Chitinophagaceae bacterium
TATCTGGTGTTCGGGGAATGTAGCTTTAATAACTTCAATAATGGCTTTTTCGGCAGCATGGTCTGCTTCGGTCACTAAATTATTTACTCCCTCTTTATTTGCTATTTTAAAATCACCGTTAAAAAAACGAAGAATTTCAGCCGCACCTGCTTTGGCAGCTTCAATTAGTGTGGATTTGAGCATTTGCAAAGATAATCATGGATTGCACCAATTGCTATGCATTTAAAGGGGAAAACAAGTTTTTTTCGGATCTCCCCTGAAAAAATGACAAATTACCGTTAAAGGCTTTTCAAATTGTAAAGCCCTTAAACCAATCTTTACCATCCCGATTGCCTTAATTTTGAACTGTTCTTAAAAACTTCGTACTTCGCGCTTATACATCTTATTTTCTTGCAACTATCTGTCATAATAGTAAATTATAACGTAAAGCATTTTCTTGAGCAATGCCTTTGCTCGGTGCAAAAGGCGGTGACAGGTCTGTCGGCTGAAATTATAGTGGTTGACAATAATTCTACCGATAATAGCATGGAATACCTTTTACCAAAGTTTCCGGATGTACGCTTTATCATTAATAAAGAAAATACCGGCTTTGCAAAAGGATGTAATCAGGGTTTACAACAGGCTTCGGGGAAGTATATCCTGTTTTTAAATCCGGATACTATTGTACCGGAAGATTGCTTCAGGTTATGTATTTCATTTTTTGAATCACACCCAGATGCGGGGGCATTGGGAATAAAAATGCTGGATGGAAGCGGTAAGTTTCTAAAGGAGTCCAAAAGGGCTTTTCCATCTCCGAGGACATCGTTGTATAAACTCTTTGGATTGTCACAGCTTTTTCCTCATTCTAAGACTTTTTCAAGATATCATCTGGGCCATTTGGATGAAAATAAAAATAATGAAGTAGATGTACTTGCTGGTGCATTTATGATGGTTAAAAAAGAAGTACTGGATAAAGAAGGAAGTTTTGATGAAACATTTTTTATGTATGGCGAAGATGTTGATCTTAGTTATCGCATACAAAAAGCGGACTGTTCAGCCACCGGGGGTAAGTATAAGAACTATTATTTTGCCGGTAGCAGCATCATTCATTTTAAGGGTGAAAGCACCCGGAAAGGCAGCATGAATTATGTCCGGATGTTTTATAATGCTATGGCCATTTTCGTACGGAAACACTATGGCGGCAGCCGTGCCAGTGTTTTTAATTTTCTTATTCATCTAGCTATATGGTTTAGAGCGGGCTTATCGGCTATAAGCGGATTTATCAGAAAAATCGGATTGCCATTGATAGATGCAGGATTGATATTACTGTCATTCTGGATAATGAAAACTATCTGGTCGACCTATGTGCGGACCGGGACTGAATATGAAAACCAGCTATTGTGGATTGCTTTTCCTGCTTTCACCATATTTTATCTTATCGCTGCATATTATGCCGGTCTTTACGACAAATGGTACCGATGGTCAGAACTTATACGATCTACACTTATTGCTACAATAATTTTATTGGCGGGGTATGCCTTATTACCTGAACAATATAGGTTTTCAAGAGGTATCCTTTTTTTTGGCGCGTTATTGGCCTTTGTTCTTTTCAGCATTTTAAGATGGGTGTTGATACGTTCAAGAGTAATGAATAGTAACAAAGAAAAAGAAGAGCATACCAATACCATTATTGCCGGGTCGCCAATTGAGTATGAACAAACGGTTTTATTACTGAAAGAAGCCGGTCTTCACCACCGTGTGTTGGGGCGGGTGTCAGTGAATGGAAATGACGAATCTTCGCTGGGCAACTGGAAAGAGCTACAGAAACTTTCTTCAACGGTTCCATTCAGGGAAATAATCTTTTGCCAGGGAGTGCTATCTTATTCAAACATTATAGAAGGGCTGCAAAAAATGCCACCCGGAAGAATTGCCAAGATTCATGCAGCAGGTAGTAGCAGCATCGTTGGCAGTGATTCTAAAGATACTTCCGGTGAAGCGGTTTCAAAGGAAAATGGTTATAAACTGGCTGATCCTTACATACGACGCTTAAAAAGACTGATTGATGTAACAGTTTCTTTAGCGGGGATCATTAGCTTTCCGGTTCAATTATTTATCATAAAAAAACCGGTTAATTTTTTAGCTAATTGCCTTTCTGTAATGACCGCACAAAAAACATGGATTGGATATGCAGTAGAAGAAAAAAGCCTACCCCAACTTAATAATGCAGTAATAGCCTGTAATGGGATTCCTGCATCGATAAAACAGCAATTGCCAACAGAAAGCCTGCATATGATGGATTATTGGTATGCCAGGGATTATGAATTATCGGGTGATTTAAAATTGATTTGGAGAGTTTATAGAAATTTAGGCGGTTGAAAGTAATTTTTTTCTACCTGTATTTACCAAAACGCTTAAAATCGTAGTAGTATATTCGCAGCAGTTTCAAACACAACAATACGTAACTTTAAGCAACACTTTTAAGCACTACATGGCCAACATTATTGACATTAAATTACCAAGAGCAATTGCCGCTGCTTTACGTATTCCGCCCAATGATCCCAGGCGTCAGCAGTTAAGGGTATTGAAAAAATTAATGAAAATTGCAAGGTTCACTGAGTTTGGTCAAAAGTATCGGTTTGATGATATATTATTAAGTAAGCATCCGGGTAAAAAATTTCAGGAGATAGTACCCGTACATGATTATAACAAGATTTATGAAGAATGGTGGAAGAAAACGCTGGAGGGAGTGCCAGATGTAACATGGCCCGGAAAAATTAAATACTATGCCCTTAGCTCGGGTACTTCCGAAGCAGCCAGTAAATATATTCCGGTTACCAAAGAATTGTTGCGCAGCAATTCTATTAATTTTATCCGCCAGCTTCTAAGCCTGATAAGATATGATGAAGCGAATAAAAGAGCCATGACAAAAGGCTTTTTGTTTTTGGGCGGTGCAACAGATTTACAAAAAGGAAAAGCGGGCTGGTATGCAGGTGATCTTAGCGGGATATTGGCAAAGAAAAGACCATTCTGGTTTCAAACTTTTTATAAACCAGGTGGCCGTATTGCAGCTATTTCCGACTGGAACCAGAAATTACATGAAATAGTAGAACATGCCACAGAGTGGGATATTGGTTATATAGTTGGGGTACCAGCCTGGTGCCAGATGTGTATGGAAATGGTAATCGAGCATTACCAGGTTAAAAATATACATGAGATATGGCCCAACTTCAGCTTTTTTGTACATGGCGGTGTAGCTTTTGAGCCCTATAAAAAAAGTTTTGAAAAACTATTGGGTAAACCGATTGTATATATTGAGAATTATTTATCCAGTGAAGGATTTCTGGGGTATAAAACAAGGGAGCATGCTAAAGGAATGCAACTTATACTTAACAACAATATCTTTTTTGAGTTTGTACCATTTGATGATAAAAATTTTGACCACGACGGAAAAATGGTGGATCAACCCGAAGCATACATGATACATGAAGTAGAAGAAGGGAAAGAGTATGCATTATTGATGAGTACAAATGCAGGCAGCTGGCGATATCTTTTAGGAGATACGATAAAATTTGTTGACCTGGAAAAAATGGAAGTCGTAATAACCGGCCGCACTAAACATTTCCTCAGCCTGACCGGTGAACACCTGAGCGTGGAGAATATGAATAAAACGATTGAACTGGTAAGTGAAGAATTTAATATCAGCATTCCGGAATATACGGTTGCCGGATTGCCGCATGGAACTTTTTTTGCTCACCAATGGTATATTGCCACTAATGATAAAGTAGACGCAGAAAAAATAGGTAAACGGATTGATGAAATCCTGAGAACATTAAATGATGATTATGCAACGGAAAGAGATAGTGCATTAAAAGAAGTTTTTTGTAAGGTTTTACCGGAAGAAAAATTTATGAAGTTTATGGAGTTAAAAGGAAAATTAGGCAGCCAGCATAAATTTCCAAGAGTGATGAAAGGTAAAATGCTGGATGAGTGGAACGCTTTTCTTAGTAAAGAACAGATTTAATTAACGATGATCTAAACCTCTTAAGAGAGGTTTTTATTTTTAACTACTACTTGTTTCATGTTAGAAGTTATGCTGAAAGGATTAACCTTTGGATTGCTGCTGAGTATTTCAGTAGGACCTGTTCTTTTTTCTATAATCAAACAGAGCCTCAATAATGGTCATCGTG
>JANMLJ010000081.1:0-4188 GCA_031372465.1 Chitinophagaceae bacterium
AGAAATTGTTCAAAAGACATATTGCCATAAATATCCGTTTCTCTTTTACCAAGAAGATTGAGGTTGGGGCCGTTGATGATAGCGATTTTCATTATTCGAATGTAAATTAAAAAAAGGAGTTGTATTGCATGAAAAACTAAAAAGGAGGAACAGAGGATTTTGAGTTTCACAGAGAAGATTACGAACCTCTGTGTTACTCTTTTTGCTCCATATCTCTGTGTTGAAAAAACTAGTTCTTCTGTTCTTTAATCATTTCAATAAACTCGTCAAACAAATATCTTGAATCATGCGGCCCCGGTGTAGCTTCCGGGTGATATTGTACAGAAAAAGCCGGCTTACCTTTTACCCGTATTCCTTCAATAGATTCGTCATTCAGATTGACATGAGTGATCTCAATATGACTGGCGTTTCTTACTGCTTCCGGGTCTACACCAAAACCATGGTTTTGTGTGGTGATTTCTGATTTACCCGAAATAATATTTTTAACGGGGTGATTCAATCCGCGGTGGCCATGATGCATTTTAAAAGTCGGAATATCATTAGCCAAAGCCAGCAACTGATGCCCGAGGCAAATCCCAAAGATTGGCTTATCACCTTTCAATATTTCTTTTACGGTTGCAACAGCATAATCCATTGGTGCCGGATCGCCGGGACCATTAGAAATAAAATATCCATTCGGATTAAATTGTTTTACTTCTTCCAACAAAGTCTTCGCAGGAAAAACTTTTACATAAGCGCCTCTTTCCACCAGGCATTTCAAAATATTTCGTTTGACGCCATAATCCATCACAGCAATACGTATTGCCGATGATGCATCTCCCATCTCATAAGCAACTTTGGTACTTACTGCAGACGCTAACTCCAGTCCATCCATATTTGGAGTAGTTGCTAGTTTCCTTTTGAGGATTTCAATATCTGTTGTTTCAGAAGAAATGATACAATTCATGGCACCCTTTGTACGAACATGTGCCACTAATGCACGGGTGTCAACACCTTCTATAGAAACAATATTATTCTTTTGCAGGTACTCATTCAACGAACCATTGGCTATTTTTCTTGAATATTGGTCTTCGAGGTTTCTTCCGATTAAGCCGTTTATTTTTACGCTATCAGATTCCACATCTGCATCCATCACTCCATAATTACCGATATGTGCACTGTTCATTATCAGTATCTGTCCAAAATAACTCGGGTCGGTAAACACTTCCTGGTAGCCGGTCATTCCGGTATTAAAACAGATTTCTCCGGTAGTGGTACCGATAGCGCCGAATGCATTGCCATGAGCAATTGTTCCATCAGCTAATAATAAAACAGCGGGGATAGATTTATGGGGCATTTCAGTTGGGTTTCTGTAAAAAATCCGATGGCTATCGGGTTTGCAAATGTAGTCAGGATCAGGTAATTTTTAGAAGGAAGTTTACAGCAGTTATTCACAAACAGTATTTCACTGATATGTCATTCAAGATACGATGGACGCATTCAGGTGTGCTAAGAATACCTTTGTGCTGTAGAACAGCTTTGCGTCATACAAAAAGCTATTCATTAAGAACAACCAGCCTGTGCAGACCCGCAATGGCCGTTGTATATTCGATGGCATAGCAGGCTGGTATAACATGAATTAGTAGTATGTAATTCTCTCCCTGAAATGAATTAATGTTGAAAAATGTCGTTTACTAAAAACGGCAATACTGTTTACGATTTTCTGACTATCCCTGTAATTTCAACTACATGAACTTTAACAGTAAATTGGAGGATCAGGTAAAGGAGTTATTTTATTTTTATGAATGCTTAAGCTTCTGCTACTTGCCATTTTATCATTCTCCATTTCAAAAGCTTATTGCCAACAAAATATTTTAGCCTTTAAAAAAAGAGGCGGTGATGTAACCAGGTATTGGAAAGGCTCAACCATTGCTTTTCAGACAATAGACAAACAATGGCAAAAAGGGGAAATTACAAAAATCCAAAACGACTCATTGTATATAAGACCGATGGTAGTCCGGTACTACCTGATGGGTAGTGACACCTTGTATGCAAAGATTAAAGGCTTTGCCTTGACAGATATTTTTGCAATGCCCAATAAAGGAATTCTCATAGACTATATTAATGAACGTTTCCAAATTTCAAGGTCGGGTGGACATGTACATTTTTATTGGATTCAAAGTGGTTTATTATTTCGGATAGGTGCAGCCGTTTATGCAGGATTGCATATTACTAATGAACTACTAAATAATAATTTTTCCTTTTCAGATAGTAAAATAACCCTTCTCTCCGCAGCTGCTGTTTTTTTAGGCGGAGTACTTTTGCATAAAAACTACAAACCCTATTTGTCTTTAGGCAGAAAATATCGTTTAGAAATTATTAATATTTCGAATTAATGCAGTAATAATCTGCCTTTAATACTGTGCTTTGCTGAATTATTAGCTAAAAACGTATCCTTATCTTTTTTATTCCTATAAGCTGAGATTCAGGTAAAATGACTAAATCTCATCTGGTGAAGAATTAAGCGTTGAATGGGATAGCACTAAAAAATGCCCCCTGCATCGATTTGTCAATTGGTGGATTACAAACCACTAAAAATATTTTTACAAACTATATTTGTTGGTTCCTGTATTGAACTACCGTGCTTATCAGTATTAATATTAGCTGGTCATTGAAAAAATAAACTAATTCAATCAATTATTTAAACGGGTATTGTACTGATTAAGAAAGCGCACAATATCTTTTTCATTTTTAAAATTGATATTATTTTCTTTGATCCATCCGTCATAAGAAAGTGATGAAGGGAGATAGGTCAGCAGATTATCCCTGGTTAATCTTTTAAGTTCTTCTACTCTTTCATTTGACTTAATAAAATAATTGACATTATCCGAAAAATAATAATTTATGGATGTGCGGGACGCTGATTCTGAAGAAGAAACCCTTCGCCTTGTATATTTCAACAACTGGTATTTCCCCACATTTAATACCTGTACAAAATCATTCAACTTTTTATTATTTAACATTAAGTCGGGTACCTGGCCAATAAAAACAGCAGAATCATTTTCGGTCATAAAGACAATCCTGTTAACAATATTATCATTCAACACCATTTCTACGCTATCTTTTAAAAAATATATTTTATTAGTTGCAAGATTAATGCGCACCGGCAATGTAGTAAGATAACCGTGGCTGTTATACAAACGGGCAGGCATTGACGCATCTGCCCAAAATGGACTTCCTTTTATATTATTATAGTCAATGCCATCAGCCGGAAGTCCTGTTTCCTGGTTATCCGCATTAAATCTTACAATATCTCTTGAAAAAGTGGCATCACTGGCATTGAATAAAAAATTACCACGCCCCTGCATTACTTCCTGCACCCCCGTCTGCGCAAACAGTAATGCTGGTAAACCAACAAGCAGGACAGTCAAAATAATTTTATTGATTTTCATAAAAAATAGTTTAATCAATCAATTTAACCCTATTTTACTTCTTTATCAAAATATAGATAGCGTACCAGGTTGAACCACCCGGCGCTGCGAAACTTTCAGTTTCACCGTAGTATACTTTCGTCTCTGGTTATAGTATGCATAGAATGTCGAAACGCTTAAATCAGCAAGGTAAGATGCTTATAGTACTTTAACCTTACCGATAATTCTTCACAAACCACTCTCATTAAAAACCCGTTCTTTGTTTAATAAGTAAATCTTCGAATAGGCTCAATTGACTCTATAACTATTGGCACCTGACTCCCACCTTGCGCCACCGCTAAAGCTAAGGCGGCACGCGGTCGCTAATTTATCCTGCGTAACTTCAGAGTAGTAGAAAACTACAGAGGTATGCACGACTCCGGACTATAGACTCCCTCCTTCGCTAAGGCTACGGAGGGCAGGCCCGACTCCTTTCTCCCGACTCTGCTCACTTCCCCCGCTTCCCCAACAAAAATTTTTCCCTGATCACATCCTGCACATTCACCCCACTGATTTTACTTTCCAACCAGGAGATCACATCGAGATAAACAAAGGCACGGCTCTCCAAAGCATTGCCTTCGTATTTTTTTAATTTAACCAGCAACTTTTCAAACTCCGGCTTCAATGCTCTTGCACCCACATGAAAAGAATGCCGCAGAAATACAAACATCTCTTCTTCCACTTTACTCAGGTTTTCCATCTTAGCCATGTATCGGTAAACAGATTTGATAAGATATTC
>JANMLJ010000130.1:0-1528 GCA_031372465.1 Chitinophagaceae bacterium
GTGCTAATGAACCTCCGGTAAGTATTCTTGCTTCGGCGATAAGCGGACGAACATCTGTGCGGTAAGCTGCCTGTAAAATCTCCTGGGCTTTTGTTACATCATTTATTTCCTGTGCCTGCTGCAATGCTTTTACATCCACCAGTAAAGCCTGGGCATAAGCAATCATTATTGCTTCGATGGATTGTAACAAATCTTCCAGCGGGTCTTTTACATTATGAGATGCATCAATCATCCACCCCAGATCAGTTGCATGGTTCATACCTTTTGCATCCATACCTTCCACCAGCTCATTAAAAATTAAAAACAACTGGTAAGGATTAATGCTACCCACAGTCAGATCATCGTCACCATATTTGGAGTCATTAAAGTGAAATCCCGCCAGTTTATTTTCCATCATTAATAAAGAAACGATCTGCTCAATGTTTGCATTGGGTAAATGATGCCCAAGGTCAACCAATGTATAAGCCTGCGGACCAAGCTTACTGGCATATAAATACGATTGCCCCCAATCTCCTACAGACATCGAATAAAAATTAGGTTCAAACGCTTTATACTCAATAAATACTTTCCAGTCAGGTGGTAAGGCTGCATATATCTCCTCCAAACTTTCTAATGTCCGTTGAAATGCTTTCCTGAAATTGAGTTGTCCGGGAAAACAAGAGCCATCGGCCAACCAGACCGTTAATGCTTTTGAACCAAGATCAACACCATGTTTAATCACATCAATATTATGATCAATAGCTTGTTTGCGAACAGCCGCATCAACATGTTGCAATGAACCAAATTTATAGCTGACCGGCTGCCCTGGTTGATCCTGGAAAGTATTAGAATTCACTGCATCAAATTTTAATCCATGCTGTGCAGCTAATGACTGGATAGCTTTTGCATCTTTGGGAATATCCCAGGGAATATGCAGCGAGATAGCACCACTTGACTGATTGAGTGCATGAAGTATACCAACATCTTCTATTTTTTCTTCCAGGCTGCGGGGTTCACCACCGCCGGGAAACCGACCAAATCTTGTTCCCCCTGTGCCCAGGGCCCAACTTGGTATCGCAATCTGGAATGCTTTTAATTTTTCGATAACTGGTTCAAGATTGGTTACACCTTCAGCAACAAAATCAAATTGCCGTTGATGTTCGGCTGAAAGCTTTTCGTTATGTTCTCGTATGACCTGCTTCGTTAGTTGCATTGATAAAATTTATGGCAAATAAAAAACTTCTTTTAAAGGAATACTTATGGGTGAATTATCGGGATTGCTTTCCATAATGTCTTTCATATAAGCCCACCACTGCTGCATCACTGGTTCGGCAGGTAAGTTATCTAATGTATCCGGATTTTCAGCCTTCAGCACTCCAAATAAAATATTGGTTTCTGCATCCAGGAAAATTGAGTATTCACTAATACCCGCCGACGTTAAAAGTTGCTGTAAATCGGGCCAGAGTTCGTCATGTCTTTTTGCATACTCCTCTTCACACCCTTTATTCAATTTCATTTTGAATGCTACCCTGGCCATGTAATAATTTTA
>JANMLJ010000179.1:0-6947 GCA_031372465.1 Chitinophagaceae bacterium
GTTTAAATTCCCTTTTGTTTTCAGGAAATGAATTACTAAGTGTTATACGGCCTTCAATTATACTCGTATCATCTGTGCTTTCTACATATGCGAAAGCGGATGGGCTACTCGTAGCAATAAGTTCTGATATCCCGGCTGCGTTTTTTATTCTAGCTTCAACGACCCATATAAAATCGCAGAGATAAGGTGGTTTACAAGGACCAGTATAAATATTGCTGACTGTTGCTTCTGTAATATTATCTACATCCTTAGTTACAATCGGTTGATTGGTTCTCATGGCCTGTGAACCGCTTTGTCCCTGCATCAACTGCCATACTTTTAAACGATACGTCACAGTCTGCTGTGGTTTAGGCACAATTGGTGTCCACCGGAATAATACCGGGTTTGCCATGTCTTTGGAAGAAAGTTTCTTTTGATCTTCTGGAAAGACATTGTCCGGGCCTTTGCTGTTTTCAGCTGTTACACTAAATGTAGTGGGTTCGCTGGTGCCGGTAATAGTACCTTCTTTTGTTAACGCCTGCACACTCCAGATAAAGTCGCAGAGATATGGAGGTTTACAAGGACCGGTATAAATTCCACTCGCCGTTGCTTGTGTTATATTATCTACATCTTTGGTTACAATCGGTTGATTGGTTTTCATGGCCTGTGAACCATTTTGTCCCTGCATCAACTGCCATACTTTTAACCGATACGTAACCGGCTCCTGCGGCTTGGGCACTATTGGTGTCCAACGGAACATCACTTCCCTTTTAGCTTCATCCGGAGAGAGACTTTTCCTGTCTTCCGGAAATACATTATCCGGACCTTTGCTTTTTTCATCTGCAAGGCCGAATGTATAAGGTTCGCTGGTGCCATTATTGTTGCCCATTGGTTTACCGCTGCTGTTTACTGCCTGCACTTGCCAGACAAAATCACAGAGATAAGGAGGTCTGCATGGGCCGGTGTATATTCCACTCACTGTTGCCTGGGTAATGTTGTCAACATCTTTTGTAACAATCGGTTGATTGGTTCTCATGGCTGTTGTAGCATTTTGTCCCTGCATCAGTTGCCATACTTTGATACGATACGTAACAGGTTCTTTCGGTTTCGGTACCAATGGTGTCCATCGAAACACTACTACATTTTGTAATTCCTGCGCCGTAAGTTTTTTTCCATTATCAGGCGTTATCAACGTGGGTGGTGAATATTCAACAGCCGCTTCTTCTACTTTAAAATCTTTACATACTTCCTGGCTGATGGCCACTTTATCTATATTGAAAAACTGGACGCAGATCGTATAAGTGCCTTCTTTCAGTTCATGACAATTGGTAAGAAAGCCGGTAAGGTCAGTGGTATTAAATGTTCTTACATCAAACGGATCAACGGGTTTTGCATTGGCAGGTGTATTGCCGCAGACTATAGCACCGCCGCCTTTTATTTGCACCATCAGCCTTATCCCCCTCATGGCTACAGGGCTGGGAATTTTTTGTACTACCAGTATCAATGCGGCAGGTGTTGATGTCCAGTTATCAATAATTGCAGGCAATTGGTTTTTTACGGTAAAGCTTACTATTTTTATCTGTTGCAGCTGGGCTGCCAGGTTGTTCGCCAACAGGCAGAAGAGTAAACCGGTTACAAGGATTTTCAGTTTCTTCATATTGCAGTTTTTGTATTATGACAATTGAAAAAAATATTTCACCCTATATTTTAATCCTGGTATTCTATTTCAATAAAAAAATTTCTTTATTCTTCAGTAAGTATAATTGGCCTGATGTTTTAAGGCCGGCCTAATAAACACAGATTCTAACATTACAAGGTACTTTTTTTGAATAATTTCCGATTCAATTAGTTTTCCCCATACAGAATGTATCTGTCAATTTATTATTGACCTGAAACAACAATAGTTATTACCTGGTACTACTCTTTTTTGTTTTAAAGCAAGTATATAATACTTAATGTATGGTCAATCCCGGATTTTGTGTGAGCATTTATTTAAAGATTCCGGCGCTATTCTTCCAGCCTGTCTATACAATTATAGGTTGTTTTCAAAAAATCATCATAGTAATCCGCTTTTTCAAAAAGGTTGCGAAAGGATTCGGCACCATTTTCTTTGGTCATATCAAGATCATAAATGATACAACTCAGCACAATGTTTTGTTTTACACAACTTAGCACCAAACCATTTTCCTTAAAATTTTCCTGTAGTAAAAACTGGTAAAGTGGTTTAATATTACTGGCATCCGCCGGCATCTGGCATAGATATGCGTCGCCGGCGATAAAAAAATTTTCTGCGTTATACGTTATTTTAATTTTCGCCGAACCCTCTCTCACACTCCAGGTGTTTACCCCATCCCGGGCCAGCCGCACATCTTTTCCCAATTCCTTTAATATTTCTTCAATAGTTTTTGCTGCACCAACGCGTTCAATTTCTTTTTCCGGCAATTCGGGCAGTTTGGCATCAGTACCGCAACTGGGACAATATTTTTTGGAATCAATATTGCTGGAAGTTACCAGATAATCACAACTGAAGCAGCGGGTAGAGGCCAATCCTTTGTTTGGAAAATACATTTGAAGGGCTTCCCGTAAATAGTTAACCGGCAAAGCAAAACCAAGGTTGTCGCCACCTCTTATAATAAATGAATTTACACCGATTATTTCACCCCTCATATTTACCAGCGGCCCACCACTGTTACCCGGATTAATAGCTGCATCGATTTGTATAAACTTTAATCCGTCGCGTATGCGATCAACTTTTGAAATTACTCCCTGTGTAGCTGTATAGTTCAGCCCATAGGGATGTCCGATAGCAACTACGGCATCGCCGTCTTTCATTTGCTCATATTGACCCAGGCGAACTTCTGGTAACTCAATACCCGACGGGGCCTGTAGAAAAGCAAGGTCATGCTTTCTATCAGTATACCAAACCCTTGAAAGCGCTTTTTCAAATACTTTACCGGCAATAGTTACTTCCGCATCCTCTGCAACCACATGGGCATTGGTAACAATCAGGTCAAATTCTTTTATATAAAACCCCGTACCGGTTCCACCACCTGTAGCAATCTGAATAATGGTTTTTTGAAATTGTTCTATTATAAGTTGCGGATCCATTTTGTGCTTACTTTTTTAACGTTGGATATGATTTCCGGTAAATAATATTATTTGCTTTCCAAAAAAAATCAGTGATTTTTCTAAACAACATAATAATGGCATTTTTATTTTGGCTCTATATTTAAAAACTCTATTTCGTTAGTAAATGAATAATTAAAAAGGAAGAGGCTGTCAAAGCGGAGATTTTGCGTTTTAAATTCCATCAACGGAAACTTTTCTTTCCATTTGTCCTGTATCATTTTAATTTTTTCAACAATATCAACCTGGTTAAACATGTTTTTTGCCGGATCATAATATCGCCTGTACCCCAGAGCAGAAAAATAATCGGAATAGTTCACCATCATATATAAATGAATTAATTCCGCAATAGCTTTTGGTAGACTATATGAATATTGGCAAAAAGTAATACCGTATTCCGTAATCTGGTTGGCTATAAACGTATAGTTATTATCCCGGTACCATACAAGATTCTGATTAGCTCCATGAATAGAGTCACTAATTGTTTTATACGGTTGTGGCGCTACAATTGAAAATGTATATTTTGATCTGAATAGACAGTTAAAGACCTCTTCCTTTGAAAATGTCTGCATCTTTTTGAATTCTTCCAGCATACCCCGGTTTTTTTCCACCACCGGCCTTTCGTCTTTTTTAAAATAAATGCCGGTAATTTTTTCGAGGTCAGCTAGTAGTTTTCCTTCCGGGGTAATAAGATAGTCAATCTTATATATTAATGCCAGCAATATATAGGCAATGCCACCAGAAAATTTATCTGTATCCACCCCTTTTATGTTATCCAGTGTTTCTTGTATCCATTTTTGAAGATATTGGTATTTTACTTCCTTTTCAGACGTCGAAATATTGGTGATATGTTCGATATCCGTTTTTTCCAGACTGGCAAAGTCCTGCAAAAGCAAATCGTCCTGCTTATCCGCCTTTGTTGACATCTCCTTCAGTCCATAATATAGTTTACTGGGGCTTGCCGTTTGGATATCGCTGTCAAAACTCATACAAAGCCGGTCGCCATCCATTGCAAAACGGCTATAAAATAAATTAAAATTCATCTCCAGCAGCCGTCTCATTACAGGTACCGATTGTTGTGGCATTCGAGCCAATGTAACTTCCGCTTTCAATACCTTACTATTAAAATCACCCCTTATTATTTTTGAGCCCTGGTAAATTTGAAAGCGGCCCTCTGCCCCGTTGCGCTCATATACAACATTTTGTATGGTGTCATCCCGCAGGTATTCAAAGAACGCATCTATTGATTCCGGGTGTTTTTTTTCCTTGAAAAGGCTGTCTGCATCCGCCCAGCGGTTCACCTTGGCTACCGGCTTATTATTGTCAGAGTAGCGGCCAAAAAGAATATCTGGCTTGTCTTCCGTATCCTCCTTTCTCTTATTCCTGCCAAATAGTTTATCAAACATGATTGTTTTTGTTGTTAGGCAATATACAAAGAAGCCGTGAGTTACAAACTATCAGAAACGGTCTGCACGCAGATTCGCAATAAGAATTCCACCGCCACCTTAAAGGTATTGGCAGTAAACTAAAAATCAGTAGTTTCGCCTTAAACCAATTGACGATGAAGTTTATTGCCTCCTCTTCTTCTTTATTGAAACAACTACAGCATATTTCTGGCGTTATTAATGCTAATACTGTGTTGCCGATCCTGGAAGATTTTTTGTTTGAAGTAGAAAAAAACAAATTAACCGTTGTGGCCACCGACCTGGAAACCGTTATGAGGGTTCAGCTGGATATTGAGGCCAAAGACAGCGGAAAAGTTTGTATTCCTGCAAAAATCCTGCTGGATTCTTTAAAAAATATTGCTGACCAACCCCTCACTTTTACTATTGATAAGAATTTTGGTGTAGAAATTACCAGCGATAATGGTAAGTATAAAGTAATGGGAGAAAATCCTGATAACTTTCCGAAAGAACCAACCAGTGACGATACTACCTCTTTTACCATGACAGCTTCTGCACTGGTAACTGCTATCAACAAAACATTATTTGCAACCAGCAATGATGATTTACGTCCGGCAATGACAGGTGTTTTCTTTGAGCTGGATAAAAAAGGAATGCAATGCGTAGCCACTGATGCACATCGGTTAGTTCGCTATAAAAGAACGGATGTGAAATGTCCAAAATCAGATTCTTTTATTGTTCCCCGTAAACCATTGAACCTGGTTAAAACAGCAATTCCTTTTAATGAAGACGAAATAACGATAAGCTACAATAGCAACCACCTGTTTGTAAAACATGGCACTACGCAAATGAGTTGCCGGCTGATAGATGCCCGTTTCCCGGATTATAAAGTAGTGATACCCACTGATAACCCCTACCAGCTAACTGTAAATAAAAATGATTTTCAAAGTGCGCTTCGCCGGGTAAGCGTATTCAGCAATAAAAGCACCAACCAGGTAGCGCTAAGCATCAGTGGTGGTGAGTTGCAACTGGCTGCGCAGGACGTGGACTTCAGTTTTGAAGGAAATGAAAGAATGAAATGTCAGTATAATGGTGAAGACCTGATGATTGCATTCAATGCCCGGTTTCTTATAGAAATGCTAAGTGCAGCAGACAGCGATGAAATAAATATGGAATTATCAACGCCTACCAAGGCCGGCATCATTAAACCAACCGACCTTGATGAAAATGAAGAAATGCTGATGCTGGTGATGCCGTTGATGCTGAACCAATAATTGGGCTGGATTTTAATAGAACGCATTTAACAAAGGTCTATTTTCTTTTTATTATTTTTATCCGTGTTACTACCCGCTTCAGGGTATTGGGAAAAGCTATAAATTAGCTTTATTGCTTAAAATAATCTTCATGAAATTTTTTTATCTCATTGCCGTATCTGTTTTTTTGCTGCCGTCATCTATCCGGGCTCAGGAAGATAAATTAACCCAGGTGCCAGATGTAGAATTTGTAGAAAAAACCGAAAAGGTGCTTTTCTATGATTGGGCTGGTGCTAAGGCCAACTATAAATGGGATTGGCTGGAGACTCCAAAAGATGATGCAACCATTTACCGCTATTTTAATCCAAAAAATGAGTTGATGGTGGTGCAAAAAACGGAAGGTACGACCTGGACACAAACCGATCTTCCTTATGCACCCTTCCCCCCATTCTGGTATTACGAAGCTACTATCAATAATGTGAAAGACGATTCGACATGGGTATCCACAGGGCTGTTATTAAAAGCAACAAGTAATAAGCAGGAAATAAAAATAGTTTTTACCGTCAATCCTTATAATCAAACCTATTTCTTTGGCCTGTATAATGCTGCCACCCAAACCTGGAACGTACTCAACCATATAGTAAAAGAAAAGAAGCACAATTTTTCTGATGTCATTAATAAATTAGACGCATCAAAAATTTCTGTACGTAATAAAGTAAAAATTGAACGGAAAGGAAATAATTTTTTATTGATTGTAAATAACAAATTAGTAGAAACGGTGAAAGTGGCTGTGCCCACTTCTGAATTGAATAAAATACATGGTATTGGTATTTCTAGTGGTGGCAAACATGCTTATTATATAGATAATATAAGGTTTTCCATATTTACAGATGAAGGTATTTATAATAAAAAAAACGAGCCGGTTACACCATCACCTGGACAGCCTATTTCAAAAGCATTAAATAAAAAGATACCGGCTAAAATTGCAGGTGACATTTCGCATTCATTAGTACATGATTTGGATGCCAATGGAATACAACGGGCCAAAAATGCAATGGTGGGTGCAAATAAATTTTCAGAAAAAGAGTTTGATATTATTGTTAGCCGAGCTAATATAAAAAATTATCCAGAGGCGATTAATACGGTTGACAAAATTGAAACGCTTAGAAGTCACCGGTTAGAAAAA
>JANMLJ010000224.1:0-23791 GCA_031372465.1 Chitinophagaceae bacterium
ATTAGCCGTTTCTATTTCTGGTGCTGATGAAGGCGAGACAATAAAGATGTTTAAAGCATCCGGTTGGGAGCATTTAATAATGCCGTTGGGAAAAGGCTCCTTAGACGTTTACCCCATAATCGAATTTTTAGCAGAAAACGGATACGATGGCCCGATAGGTATTCAATGTTTTAAACTGAAAGATAAGCCGGAGGTATATCTGGAACAATCAGGTAAAGCAATTAAATCATTTAAAGAACGATATTCCATTCCTGTCAATTTATTGACAAAAGAGGAAATGAAAGAAGGGTGGAAATTGCTGTTTAATGGAAAAAATACCGATTTATGGCGGGGTATTAACACCGCTGAATTTCCATCAACAGGCTGGAAAATTGAAAAAGGTGATTTAATTGCTTATTCGTATGGTGGCGCAGAATCTGGTAACGGCGGCGATATCATTACCAAAAAACAATATGATGAATTCATTTTAAAATGGCAATGGAGAATGGAAACCAGGGGTGGAAACAGCGGGGTTAAATATTTCGTTCAAGAAGGACTTGGAAGCAACAAAGGATATGGATTTGGTTTGGAATATCAATTATTAGACGATAAAAATCATGCATGGATGCTTGAGGGAAAGATGAAGCCTAATGATTATCATACACTTGGTTCGCTTTATGAAATATACCCTGCAGCAGAGGAAAAACAACCTTCGCCACTTGGTTTGTGGAACGTAAGTATGATTGTTTGTAAAGGTGCTAAGGTTGAACATTGGTTAAACGGAAAGCTGATTCTTGAATATAGCCGAAATAGTGATGACTTTAAAGCTAAAATAGCAGCAAGTAAATTTAAGGATATTTCAAATTTCGGGGTCAATCTAAAAGGGCATATTTTATTGCAGGATCACGGAAGTATTATACATTTCCGTAACTTGAAAATAAAAGAATTATAAATAAATTTCAGTGCAACAGTTGATTTAATTTAGAAAAAAATATAACGCTATACTCAAAATAGTAAACAATAATAAATAATACTTTTAAATACTGATCCGAAATAATATGAAGGGAAAGCAAATGAATTGCGGGATGATTTGTTGAACTGGTTAAAACAACACAGATCGAAACATTATGAAGGAGTAAAAAATCGTGAGCTGATTGAAACCAGTCGGTAGGTACGAATCATTGTTACTTCTTGAAAATTAACAGAACTGCGCTTATGCTGTAATCCACTAAAACAATAAATTAAAAAAATGATGCAAAATATTTCAAAAATTGCCCTCCTTCTATTTTCGGTTACAATAGTTAACGGGCAGGATATACCCACAGATAAATTTGATATGGCCACCGGAAATAACGGGCAATTGCAAAGTTCGCATAATTATTTAAAAAATTCAGCAGTAAAAAATGTTGCACCTGTGTATGATGCTCCAGACCAAGCCATCTGGCATCGTAAAACCCGATCATGGTTTGTATCAAATTTGGGAGGTGGTATTTCTTTAAAGAAAGATAATTATGGGTGGATTACCCAAACGGACGAAAAAGGCAATGTGTTACATGAGTTCTGGATCGGAAAAACAGAAGGTATGCATGCTCCAAGTGGAATGATTACTACTGATGATTACCTCTACGTTTGCGATCGGGATGGTGTATATGAGATAAGCATTGCAAAACGAAAAATAAATAAATTTTTCAGGATTACCGACGCAGCTTTTATCAATGATATTGCAATTGCAGCAAACGGAGACCTTTTTGTATCTGACTTTTTTGGAAATAAAATTTACAAGCTGCCTCAAACTACAAGAATTCCTGAAATATGGCTCAAAACTGATCAGTTAAAATCACCGGATGGTTTATATATAGAGGATAATAAGTTAATAGTAGCCTGCTGGGGTAAACTAAGTAACCCTGAAACATTTGAAACTTCAGAACCGGGAGATCTGTTGAGTATAGATTTAAAATCTAAAAAAATAGAAACGCTTATCCAAAAGATGGGAAACCTTGAAGGCATAGCAAAAGCAGGTAGATATTATTATATTACGGATTGGGCTATCGGCAAAGTTTTAAAAGTTGATGTAAAACAAAAAATTGTTACTGATTTCATTTGTGGGCTAAAAAACCCGACAGATCTTAACTATTCTGCCGAGTTAAATGTTCTGGCCATTCCTCAGCATGGAACAAATCAGGTACTGTTTGTAAAATTAAGTAATTAACATCTTTATCAAATCAGCAGGTGCATTTCGAATTTTGATGCTAGTGTAATTTAAAATAATACGATTCAAATGAAGTATATAACAGCCCTCAGGTATCTCTTATTTTTCTGTTTATATTCCTGTTCAACAACAAAACAAGCTGTTAAACACTTAAATACATTTGCAACATGGCCGGTTGGCAGCTATAATTATGGAGGATTAAATAATAAATCACCCAGAGAACAAATTCAACTTTTAGACAGTTTTGGGTATGACAGGATTGTATTAAAAAGCGAAACGGTTGAAGATTTTAATAATTTAGATGAGTTTATCCGGCTTACCGGCAATAATACTAAAATTAAAATCAGTGCGATATTTGAAAGATACAATTTCAAAGACCCTGAAGAAAGAAAGGAACGTTGGAAAAAGGTAGTCGATAAAATTGGTGACAAGAACATTCAATTATGGATAATATTTGGAAAAAAGGTTGATGGTATAACCGATGATTTTATTGAAAATAAATTAAAAGAGATCATGGATTATACAAAGGGAAAAAACGTAGTTGTAATTTTATATCCTCATAGCGATTGTTATATCGCTTCTGCTGAAGAGGCTTTGCCATTTGTTGAAAAAATCAACAACCCAAATCTTAAACTGGCATTACACTTATATCACGAAGTAAGAGCCGGAAATGGTTCTCGTATTGACAAAGTTTTTGCAAAAGTAAAACACCGGTTAGGTGCAGTTAGTCTGGCTGGAACTGATATTACAGCGGACTATACTACCTCCAAATCAAGGGATACGAGTACAATAAAACCTATCGGATATGGAAATTTTGATCTGACAAATTTTATTAAACCGTTAAGGAAATCAAGATTTACCGGACCGGTTATTTTTATGAATTTTGGAATTACTGAAAATCTAAATATATACCTTCCCAGGTCCCTGGTAGAATGGAGAAAGCTTAATAGTAATATTCACTAAAACAAGTAAAAAGAAACCGTGCACAATTGCTTGAATTGAAAAAAGAAAACTGTCAAAAGTATACGGGTATAAAATTGCTTACCATAACAAGATTTTTTGTTTATTCCCTGGCATTACCAGCAAACAGAACAAATGGTTTAGTATCTAATTAATTATTATCAAACTTGGTTACATATGAGGAAAGTAAATTTTAACCTTCTTTTTCTGGCTGGAGTAATTTCTTCTTTATGTTTGTCAACTGAAGCCCAGACTTTAAAACGGCCCAACATTTTAATTATTTTGGCAGATGATATGGGGTATGGTGATTTGAGTATTACCGGAGGTAAAACTCCTACGCCCAATATCGATCGAATAATACAGGCAGGAGTTCGTTTTGGTAATTTTATGACAAATCCTGTTTGTAGTCCAACTCGCGGTGGTTTATTAACAGGTTTGCATCCTTTGCGAATTGGAGCCGGACCAGAAACAGGCGGTAACTTAGATATAAAAATCACCAATTTTGGCAACTATTTCCAAAAAGTAGGTTATAAAACCGGTTTATTTGGTAAGTGGCACAATAGTCCTTCCCCCAATGAAGTACCTGGATCAAATAACATCAATCAATATGGCTTTGACAGATTTGTAGGATTTTATGCCGGAGCTGTAGATTATTTTTCCAAAGGATCAACAGGTTGGTTTCATGATGACAAATTAGTGGAAAATGAATTGGGCTATTCAACTGATTTGATTTCGAAATATGCCATCGAATTCATGGAAAAAACTAAAAATGAAAATAAACCATTTTTATGTTATGTTCCATTTAATGCGGTCCATGGCCCACATGTGGTAAGAGAAGAATTGTTAAAAAGAGTACCTGCCGAAATTATGAGTAAGGTTAAAAATTTGAAGCCTTATGATTTCTATCGCAAAGCTGTTGTAAATATTCCGGAATGGAGAAAATACAATGCAGAAAAATATAATGATACAGCCTGGAATAAAAAACCAGACCTACTTAACCCCGAAGAGGTTGCCATGCTTTACTCGGCAATTATTACCTCATTGGATGATAATGTGGGATTAATTATGGAATATCTGAAAAAGAATAATTTGATCGATAATACCATTGTTCTTTTCTTCTCGGATAATGGAGGAACGGAATATGCCGGAAATAATGCTCCATTCAGGGGTTTTAAACATTCTTTATTTGAAGGTGGTATTCATTCGGTAGCAAGTATGATGATACCCAAAACTATTTTATCCGAACCCAAAAAAGAGGTAACCGAAATGTGCGGTTACCTGGATGTTTTTCCCACTATTGCGGCGCTAACTAAATGCAAACAAAAATTACCTGAAAATCTTGATGGTATCAGTTTGGTTAATTTAATTACAGGCAAAGCAAAACCACCAACTAACAGGTATTATTATTGGGCCTGGCGCGACCACGATGTGCTGCGATCAGCAAAGTGGAAATTATTCCGGTACCATGATAAAGTAGAATTATACGATATGGTAAATGATTTGACAGAAACCAGTGATGTATCTGCCGGTAATCCGGAAGTTGTCAGACAATTTTTAACCCAAATTGACATTGAATCAAAAAAAGCTGGAGTTGCCAATATACATTTGCCACTAGCTATAAAATCCGTTGAACCAGAAGCAAAAGGAAAATTTTTAGCAATTGATATTAGTTCAGAAAATGATCTGAAAAAACAAACGATTAAAATAGTAAAAAAGAATTTTGCCATACTTGCTGATTATTATTTTGAATATGACATTAAAGTAGAACCAATATCAGCACTGTCCTTTTGTTATTTTTCTCCCATAAGAGGAGCTAATGCTGTCTTTAATGACAAAATGGGTATTGATATAAATGGTAAACTTTTGCAATCTCCAACCGAATTTGATGATAAATGGAAGCATGTATCGGTTGGATTGGGAACTTATTCACCCCTTAGTTTTAATGACCTGGGATTGACTTTCAAATTCAAAAAACCTGGTAAAACAACGATTTACTTGGATAATATCCGTATTAAAAATTTGAAAGGCGAAATTATCTATGAAATATTTACGGATGATGTTGTCAAAGGTAAAGTGATATCACCAATAGCAAGCATAAAATGATTTGGCTTCCTGTTATATGGAGGTTTTGGAGGAATAAATAAATGAGTTGAAAATTAAACTTATTTAGCTTTACAATTTATGGATGAATTTGAAAGTAACTGAAGTAACTGGTGATCTAAATTATAAACGGAATGATACCTTCCTTTAAAAAATCTACAAGCATATTTTTATTGTTACTCTTATGTAATATATACAAAGCAGATGCACAATCTGGAAAATCTGTAGCATCCAAACCATACCAGAAAAAGCCGAATGTAATTATACTTTTTTCCGATCAGCATAATAAAAAGGTAATGGGATTCGAAGGACATCCTGATGTTCTCACGCCAAATTTAGATAAGTTGGCAAAACAGTCTGTGGTTTTCGATAGAGCATATTGTGCAACAGGTATATGTGTACCTTCCAGGTCAGCGCTAATGTCCGGACTTTATCCCCGAACAATGGGATTGCTTTCCAATAGTGAACAAACAAGTGTTATTGATGAAGTTGTTTCTTTACCATCACTTTTTAAGCAAAACAATTATAAAACATTTGCATTTGGCAAACGCCATACAAGTAAAGCAATAGATGCAGGTTGGGATGTACAGCAAAGTCATTTATGCAATGAAACACCCGGTAATAGCTACACAGAATGGGTAGAGAAAAACGGATATGGGAATGAGTTTGCAAAAGATTGGGCTGCTGAATTTGGCAAAGGATCAGATTGTTCTTCACACGCAAAAGATAAAATTTCCATTGCTGATTTGGGAACACGCATTACAGAGTTACCGGAGAATATGACGATGGAAGCATTTACAACTATGCTGACTGTTCAGATGATAAAGGAGCAGGCAAAAAGCGAAAACCCTTTCTTTTGCTGGGCAACTTTTTATAGACCGCATCAACCTTATACGCCATTGAAAAAATATATGGATATGTATGATGTTTCTGCATGGGGTAAGGGTAGAAAAATGGGGAGTGCCATTAAAAAACCAGTAAGTCTATATGAACCCAAAGAAAATATACCGCCAATGATGCAATCAATCCGGGAGGGGGGTAATAAGGTTTGGAATGTAGACAAAGCATATACTGATGAGCAACTGTGGCGAAATTATGTGGGAGCTTATTATGCATTGGTGACTGAAGTAGACCATTGCATCGGAGAAATTTTAAAGGCCTTGGATGATGCAGGTATTGCAGAAGAAACAATTGTCATCTATACTACTGATCATGGCGATTTTGTGGG
The DNA here is from genome assembly GCA_031372465.1 of Chitinophagaceae bacterium. Classification (GTDB taxonomy): domain Bacteria; phylum Bacteroidota; class Bacteroidia; order Chitinophagales; family Chitinophagaceae; genus JJ008. The sequence continues at coordinate 6,477 of JANMLJ010000224.1, forward strand.
AAATCATGGAATGGTAGAGAAATCTGCGCTAGGTCAAAATGTGTATGAGGATATTTTAAATATTCCCTTAATTATCCGTTATCCGGGAAATAAACAAAATGGCAAACGAACAGCTGAACTGGTAAGCTTAGTGGATGTGTACCCAACATTGGTTGAATTGTTGGGACTTAAATTGCCTGAAATGAAGTATCCACTACAAGGGCAATCATTTGCCGGAACTTTAACCAAAGGAAAGCCTATGAACAGAGATTACTTTGTATCAGAAAGTTGGTCACAGGCAACAGTCATTTCAAAAGAATATAAACTCGGCATCATGCTTGATCCAACGGATGCCTATAGAAAATTCGATTTCAGGTCATTTGGCAATCAGTTTTTTATTAGAAATTCAGATTCTCTTGAAATTAACAACCAAATTAACAACAAAAAATATGTAGCTGAAATAAGCAGGCTTCAAACTTATTATCAGAAATTTATTGATAAGACTCCGGATATTGGGAAACAGGAAATAATTAATAAAGCAAAAGCTAAAAAATAAAATAATATCAACGTGAAATATTAATTAGTTGTATGTATTCTTTGCATGAAATGTATTGGGCTGTTTAATTTATCATTTTGTTATAACTATTAATGTCAGGTGAAACTGTTCCTGAATTAGGCATGTATATTAAAAATGTAATTGCTATAGATCATTTTTCAACCAGGGGATTCGTGAGCCGGTTTAATTGAAAACCCGGAAAGTCTATAAGTGGTGTAAACGAAATTGCAATTGCAGCACCAAATGAAAAGGGCAGGGTTGATAAAGATCGGAATGGTTTAAAAAATAAAATTGAAAAATCTGAAGTAATTATTCTCCAGGCATCCATTTTATACAAACAGGTTTGCCAACTTTTATTCTATTACCTGTATCTGTAAGCAACCCGGTTTTACTATCTCTTTTAAAAATTACAATCTCATCACTGTTCTGGTTTTCACATAATAAATATTTCCCCGAAGGGTCAATGCTGAAATTGCGGGGAGTTTTCCCCAGGGTGGACTGATGACCTATCAGCGAAAGTTTTCCATTTCTATTGTCTATACTAAAGATGGCAATTGTATTTACCTCTCCACGATTGGAGGCATACAAGAATTTCCCATCCGGCGATACATGAATATCTGCACTACCTGCAAAACTGGTATCGCCTGCCGGCAAAGTGCTGATCTGTTGTTTTTCTTCCAATTTTCCTTTCTTGTAGTTGAAGAATACAACAGTTCCTGAAAGTTCTTCAATCAAATACGCATACTCATTATTGGGATGGAAAGTAATAAGTCTTGGACCAGACCCAGGAACAGATTGAACAATTGGGGGCTTAGCCGGGCTAAGTTTTCCGGTACCCGCTGCAAGATCATAAACCATCACTTTATCAATTCCCAGGTCGGTAACAATCAACTGCCGGTTATCAGCAGTCATTATAGCACCATGCGTGTGCGGCCCTTTTTGTCGTGTTGGATTTTTCCCAACACCAGTATGCTGAATTGTGGTGGCTTTGCCGAGACTGCCATCAGCATTAATTGGAAGCATAGATAAACTTCCACTGCTATAGTTCGAAGCAAATAGCCATTTACCTGTTTTATCAGTTTCCACATGACAAGGATGATCGCCACCGGAAAGTTGACGGTTAATAAGTGTTAGTGTGCCTTTTTCTTTATTAAATAAAAAAGAGGCGATATCTCCGCCTTTGCCATCTTGCGGAGCCGTTTCATGTACCGCATACACAAATTTTCCATTGGGAGAAAAGGTTACAAAGGATGGATTAGAAGTTTTAACATGACTTATTTCTTTTGCTGAACCATCAGCGCTGTTGAATTTATAAACATACACTCCTTCACTTTTGGGTGAGTCGTACGTGCCAACAATCATATAACGTTCCTGTGCAGTAGCTACAAGAAAGAACAATGACAATAGAATTGAAAAAATGGTTTTCATATTTGTTTTTAGGATGTGAATATCTCTTTTTTAAATGATTTTAACAAAAGCTATATCAACGATGGCAGGTTTTGGCACAATCTTATCATAGGTAAAAGGACAAGCAGATTTTAAACAATTTAAAACCCTGAATCATGAAAAGAATATTTACTCTATCAGCTCCGGTATTCATTGGAATGCTGGCCTTCACGTTATTTCTCAGTAGTTGTGTTAAAAACAGTATCCCTTCCAATAATGAAAGTTATTGGTTGTCCAAAGAGCAGGGAGAAGTAGTTTACAGTGATACGTATTGCAGTTATTTTGTGGTTGAAACCTATTATGGTTTCAATATTGTTAAGTCATTCGGTAACTATAAGCCATACGAAGGCAGTATTGTTTATGGCAACTTCAGTAATCGGGGGACAAGGGATATGTATAATTATTCAACCGGAGTTGTTTTTACCGGTACTGTTACTGACTATTGGCTCAGTTATGATGATGCACAGGATGCCCTTGATTATTATTGCCCTTATGGCGGCAAAAGTGCAGATGGAAAAAATTTAAAAAGAGAGTTTAAGAAGTCCGTGACTATTTTTAAAAAGTAAAAAATAATCAATTTTGTCGGCTGTCCCGTCCTTTTTTATAAAGGACGGGACAGTATTTTCTAATCAGCCATCATTCGCACAGGCTTTAATTTAAAATAGAAAAGGAATGCCCATTAACGCCTGGATTAAAAGTGCAACAGCGAATAAAAAATAAATTGCGGAGAAAATAATACTTTGTTTTTTTGTTTTGGCAACATAAAAACCAAGTAAAGGCAAAATCTGTAATGCATGCAACCCCGCAAAATGGGCAATTCTAAGATCACCAAAATTTTTGCTCCAGTTTGTAATTGGTATGCCCGGGCTGCCATCAACACCTCCCACTGTATGTTTCATAAGTGCAAGCATAGCGCCGGCTTCCAGCGAAAATAGAATAAAAACTAAGATGCCGAGACGTATACCCCATACATAAGCATCCGGAATAGAAAATTTCTTTTGACGAAAAAAGGCAATATTGATTCGTATAAAAGTTATGGTAAACACTAAAATAAAAAATCCCATTAAACTAAAAATCATTCCATCAAGCTTAGTGTTGTAATTGAAATGAGAAGTGGTACCCCGGATGGCTTGTAAAATGATAAGCCCATTTTCAAAAAACATGCTGATAATCAGCAGCCAGGTAAATCTTATTATTTTTTTTGGATTATCAAGGTAAAAAAGTAACCAGCACATCGTCAAAATCATCAATCCAACCGAGAAATAAAATTTCATGGGCTTCAGCCATCGGTTTACATGCAGTAACTGCCGGTCATCCACCTGCATCAGCACCAGGCATATGATTCCTACTACTATATTAAACAGTCCAAACCAATAAAGAAGTTTATTTCTTTGCTTTAACTCAATCAGAAAATTCATAAAGAATGTTTAATAGTTAGTAGCAAAATAATTGTTGGTTTTTATAAACCTTATCAGCAGATAAATTAATAATCCAACCGGTCCTAACATAAATGTGAGTAGTAAACAGGGTATTATAAACCAATGGTTAATTCCGTATTTTAGTGAATTCCTTTTTATCCAGATGCCCACCATCAGATCAAAAGCAAGATAATGGACCCAGCCTGCTGTTACCAGTGTTTTATCTTGAAATAATGACATAACTCCATCCAATGTGCCGAATTTTTTAAGATCTCCCGGATTGAAAGAAGAAATAATCAGCCAGGCATATACCATGGCAAGTAATGTAATTATTATACCCATTAAGAATTTATCAACTTCCTGAATAAAGGGGGAAGCAATAATAAGTACAAGCCAGCCAATCAGGGCAATAGAACTGGATAGTTGGAAAATTAAAGCAGGTGTCATAATAAAATATTTTCTTATGAATGTAAGTTTTTGTTCTCATTAAATGACAGATACATGTCAATATACTGATTTTTCAATGTATGTAATATATTCTCAGAATTGGATCCTGTATAAAATATCCGGGAAGAATCCTATCTGATTTACATTGCCGGTTGTTGCATACACCGGGTTATAGCGCCGCAGAAAAATATTTTCCCTGTTGGTTACATTCTGTAAGTCTATATATAAAGTCTGGCTTATTTTTCTTTTTTGGCTGTTTACTCTAAAACCAAATTTTGTGTCCAGCCTGAAATAACTACCGAGTTGTTCGCTATTATATTTTGTTTCATCAGGTATTTCTTTGCCGGCTGCAATGGAAGCCGCCAGGTTTACAGGTGTAGTATAACGACCGCCGATAGCAGACATCCGTACATCTATAGTAAAGGCTTTTCGTTTGGCTTTGCCAATTGCCCATTCCCGGCCTGTCAAAACATTGGTAGCATAACCATAATTATACGTACTGTTTCTATTGATTTTATCACTGCCTTTGTATTTGCTGTCAAATACAGATCCTGTGATGAGCAGGTAATAACCTTTACTCAGAAATTTTTCAATGGTCAATTCGATACCTGTATTATATCCGGTGCCGTTATTTACCAGACCAGATTTTTCGGGAAATGCAAAATCGCTGCCTGCATTTATCATACTGAATCCACTGGCTGTTTTTTCAACTGGAATATTAAATAACCGCTGGTAGTAGACTTCTGCTTTTATTCTCCATTCAGCATTAAAGCGATTTTCATATCCTGCAATAAAATGATGTGCTTTGTTGAAACCCAGATTTCGGTTGCTTTGATCAATGATACTTCCCATCTTTTTTTCATATAAATAAACAGGAAGGGGCTGCAACTGACCATGTAGTCCGTAACTAAACAGGAAAATATTTTTTTGATTTGCCTGGTAACTTATCGATAATCTTGGTTCAAACATATTGGTTGAATTGAAACTAAAATTCATGCCATGCATTCCGGCAGTAACCGTCAATTTATTATTTGGCTTATACCTGAATTGACCGAAATACTGCAGCAGCATAAAATTATCATCAAAGTTTCTCAGTATTTCAAAATTGGCTGTTTCATTTTTACCTTCTCTGTCTTTTACAATTGTATTCAACCCAAATTTTTCTCCGGTGATTCCTGCTCTCCAGGAAAAACGGGCAGAACTTTTTGAATTTATGAAAGTGGAGAAGCGAAATACATTTTGTTGATCATTTACACTTGTTATCTGCCAACGGTTTTTATAGGGAGGTACGGGCAATGGGTATTGAAACACGTCAAATTCATTCTTATTATTACTATACGAAACAACCGTTTTCCAATATGATTTTTTACCAACATTTATACTATGTTTTGCCCCAAGAAGATACAAACTGGTGGTACTATATGCATCCTGGTCTTTTCTGCTGTAGAAATCAGTAGTATCAATTTCTTTCCCTATAAAATCAATACTGCTTTTTCCCCCCATTCCAAAAAAGGAGAAAGTGCCTGCTTTTGTTTTGCCAGATTGGATATTGTATACCCAATCCTGGTATTTAGGAACAGCCTTCGTGCCTATATCAAGTCCAAGTGATTGGCCAATTTGAACAAACGAATAACGATACCCGACTAAATAGGAAGCGCCGTTTTTCTTTTTACTTAACGGACCTTCCAGCATTGCCTCCAGGCCACTGAATAAATTTACCTGCAATGTTTTTTCATGTTTTTGGGAATTACCGGTTCTGAAATTAATATCAAATACAGCGGATGTTGCATTACCATACTCTGCCGGAAATGCACCTGAATAAAAATCAGATGTCTTTAGCGCATTTGTATTTAATGCTGAAATTGGCCCACCAGTTGTTCCTAAAGTTGCATAATGATTCGGGCTTGGAGAAGGCAGCCCTTCAATTCTCCATAGCACCCCTGCAGGCGAATTGCCCCTGACTACAATGTCATTGCGGCTATCATTATTTGAAATTACACCGGCAAAATTGCTGACAAGTTTGCTTGGGTCATTCCTGCCACCGGCATAACGGGTAACTTCTTCGATATTAAAGCTTCTTGAACTGCTGCCTGCAAATTCATTATTCACATTGCCTTTTTTAGTTTTACCGGCTCTTACTACCACTTCGTTGAGAGAAGCGATATTTTGTTCCAATGGAATATCCAGCACAACTTCTTTGCCTGTAGTAACCAGTATTTCAGGAATAGAAGCGGTTTGATAGCCGATATAAGAAATAGTGATTTTGATTCGGCCAACCGGTACGTTTTTTAATGTAAAAAAGCCGTTTAGATCTGAAAGGGTTGAGATAGAAAGACCTTCAACAGATATTGAAGCACCTGCAAGGGCTTTTTCACTTATTTTATCTGTTATGGTGCCTTTTACAAGCTGGGTAAGTTGCTGGCTATAGGAAATATTCATTCCTGTTGCTACAACAAATAGTAAAAATAATTTTTTCATTGCATTGATTTTTTATACTGCAAAAATTCAATGCAATTATTTATTTCTCATTGATATTTGTTAATATAAAATCCGAAAAAAGATTTCTTAACATTTATCAATTTAACGGTTTGGTTGAGGTCATTTTTTTTCTTAGGCGGCTGAGATGTTCCGGTGTAATTCCAATGTAAGAGGCGATCATATATTGTGGTACAGATTGAATTATATAGGGCTCATTTTCCAGTATATGCTGGTATCGTTGTTCAGGTGTTAAAGTCAAAAGCCGGGTAACTGCTGTTGAAATTGAGATGTACAGCATTTCGGCTATTTTTCTCCCGGCTTTCTCAAATATTGGATTGCTTTTGTATAAAAGCTGCATGTTGTCAAAAGACAAATTAATCAATTCGGCATCTTCTAATGCATCCACATTTGCGTTGGCAGGTTGAGAGGTTAAAAAACTTTCATATTCACTCAGGTATTCAAATGGAGGAACAAAAGACATATTAATTTCTTTGCCATCTACCAGGTAATACATTCTAAGAATACCTTTATTTATAAAACTTACCTGGCGGCAAACTTCACCATTACGGGTTAAAAATTCTCCCTTTTTTACGTATTGAATGGTTAATTTTTCCTGTAAAGCATTCCAATCTTTCTCTTGAAGATCAGGCAATAGCTTTATATAATATTCTTTTATGTATTTAAACATCAGCAAAATTTATTAAGTGAAGCCACGACCAATTGAAACGTTTCTTCATTATTTAATTGTTTCGGAATAAACGAAGTGCCAATAACTTTTTCGTAAAGCTCAATATATCTATTGGAAATAGTTTCTACCCATTCATCACTCATTTCCGGTACTGTTTGTCCTTCCTTTCCCATAAAATCGTTAGCTATCAGCCATTCCCGTACAAATTCCTTACTCAGTTGTTGTTGCCGTTCACCTTTAGCCTGTCTTTCTTCAAAGCCGTCTGCATAAAAATACCTGGAGCTATCGGGAGTATGAATCTCATCCATCAGGCAGATGCTGTCTCCGAGTTTACCAAATTCATATTTAGTATCTACAAGTATCAGCCCTTGTTTAGCGGCGATTTCCTTTCCTCTTGCAAAGAGTTTTAATGCGTAAGAGGATAATATGTCCCATTCCCCGGCCGAAGCCAATCCGGAATTTATTATTTCTTCAGCTGTAATATCTTCATCATGACCTTCGGAGGCTTTGGTACTTGGCGTAATGATGGGGGAGGGGAAGTAGTCATTTTCTTTCATTCCTTCCGGTAATTCAACCCCGCATAAAATCCTTTTGCCCCCGGCATAGGTTCTCCAGGCATGACCGGTCAGGTTTCCCCTTACCACCATTTCTATCCTGAATGGATCACATTTTTTACCAATTGATACATTGGGTGCCGGGACATCCATCAGCCAATTTGGGCAAATATCGCTGGTAGCCCTTAGCATATACGCAGCAATTTGGTTTAACACTTGTCCTTTATAAGGGATAGGACGAGGCAGGATCACATCAAAAGCGGAGATACGGTTAGATGCAATCATTACCAGCCAATTTTCGCCGATAAAGTAAACATCCCGAACCTTTCCACGATAAAATGCTGTTTGATTGGGGAATAAAAAGTCACTCATTTTTCGAAAGTAAGACTAGGGCTTAAAAAAACCCAATTGGGACTGCCTTAAGATTTAAACAATTTATACCTCCCGGTGCAATCTGGCTTGTTTTTCTTTTAAAAATTAAATTTTTAGATAAACTTTACAATGCTTATTTTTCCATCATATTCCTCCGAAGGAGTTCCTTCGGAACAAAACTTAAAACTCCTTATTATGAGAAAAAGCTATCGCTTTTTAGTTGGCTGCTTGTTGGCAAGCCTGTTTTCAATTACAGCAAATGCACAATCAGTTACTGTTTCAGGTACGGTTCGTAGCGAAACTTCTAAAGAAAAAGTTCCATCAGTTTCTGTTCGTATAAAAGGTACTGAACAGGGTACATATACCGACCCTAATGGCGAATTTTCAATAAAAGTGGCAAAACTTCCGGTTGTCCTGATGTTTTCCTCAATCGGTTATGTAGACCAGGAGTTAACTGTTTCAAGTGCTTCCACACCCATAAATATTGAATTTAAAGTAAATTCATCTTTAGGTCAGGAAGTGGTAGTGGCTGCCACCAGGGCACCTCAACGTCTTTTAGAATCTCCTGTTACAGTAGAAAGGATGAGCAGTGCTATTATTAAAAATATAGCGGCACCCTCTGTTTACGAATCACTAACTAATCTTAAAGGAGTGGATGTACATACTGCCAGTTTAACCTTTCGTACTGTTACTACCCGTGGCTTTGTAAGCAGTGGCAATACCCGTTTAAATCAACTCGTTGACGGAATGGACAATCAGGCTCCTGGGTTGAATTTTTCTGTAAGTTCTATTGTTGGGTTAACAGATCTTGATATAGATAACGTTGAAATATTATCCGGTGCTTCATCTGCCCTTTATGGGTCAGGTGGTATGAATGGTACCGTGTTGATTTCAAGCAAAAACCCTTTTAAATACCAGGGGTTGAGTTACAATATTAAGCAGGGTATTATGCACGTGGATGGTAAGCAGCGTGGTGCAGCTCCTTATTATAACTGGTCATTCCGCTATGCAAAGGCTTTCAAAAATAAATATGCGTTTAAACTCAGTGCAGAACTTATAAAAGGAAGTGATTGGCAGGCAGATGATTTTAGAAATAAAGGACAAATAGGAATCCTTAGCTCTATCAAAGGGGGCAATCGTCAGAATGATCCCAATTTTAATGGTGTAAATGTTTATGGAGATGAAACGGATATCAACATGGATGCTTTTTCCTTCTTTGTACAAGATCAATCTAGAAGAGGACTTTTGGGTGCATCGGGTGGACAAATTGATGTGGTTAACTTATTGAATGCATACTATGGTGCCATTGGCAATCCTAAGTACCCATCAAATGCGCAAAGAGATGGATTTTTTACATTTCCCGGATTTCCGGCACAAGTTCTTGGCTTTTTAAACAATCCAGGAGTAAAGCCTACCATTGACAATATGTTCCCCTTTTATAATGGGTTTAAAAATTCTTACTACAGAAATACAAATGTTTCCAGAACAGGATACAATGAAAGGGATCTGGTAGATTATAACACCCTTAACGCAAAGTTTAACGCAGGTTTTTATTGGAAAATAACTGATAAAATTGAAGCATCGATCAATTCTTATTTTGGTACTGGTACTACCGTTTATACAGGTGCTAACAGATATTCTTTGAGAAATTTCAGAATGGCACAGCATAAAGTGGAAGTAAAAGCAAAAAACTGGATGTTACGTGCTTACACTACACAGGAAAATGCCGGTGATTCTTATATTGGAGATGCTGTAGGATCATTTGTTAATGAGGCTTACTCTTCCAGTGGTACCGTTTGGTTACCTACTTATCTTGGTACATTTTCTGAAGGTCGTCGGCTGAATGGTGCATCCAATGTTTTTCCAAGTGATTTTACCCTACATACTTCTGCCCGTGCTTCAGCAGATGTAAACAGGATTCAACCTGGAACACCTCAGTTCAATGCAGCAGCTTCTGCCATTAAAAAATTGGCTGTTAATAAACCCGGGGGTGCAAAATTCCTTGACAAATCAGACTTATATGCAGGAGAAGTGCAGTTAAATCTTTCTGATGCATTGCGCTTTTCTGATAAAGTGGAAATTATCACCGGTGTACAATGGAAGCAATGGGTGATGAACTCACAGGGCACTATTTTCGCTGATACTTTAGGAGCTATTAAGGTTAATGAAACCGGTGGTTACATGCAATTAAAGAAGAAATTATTTAAAGATATACTTACCCTTACTGTTTCAGGCCGTTATGACAAGCAAACAAATTTTGATGGAAAATTCACTCCTAGATATGCAGCAGTGATTCGTTTGGCAAAGGATAATAATTTACGGATCTCTTACCAGAAATCGTATCGCTTTCCTTCAAACCAAAATCAATATATCAGTTTAAGATTGGGTGGTGGTAGCAGTTTCCTGATTGGCTCCTTACCTGAATTTCAAACGTATTATCAACTGAATTCTACAAAACCCGGCTACACGGCTGCCAGTGTCTTGAATTACAGGGCAGGTGCTATAGGTGATTCCAATAGACTGATAAGGGCTTCTTTTAGCAAATTAAAAGCGGAGACTGTTAAATCCGGTGAAATAGGATATAAAGGTGTTCTCAGCAATAAATTAATAGTTGATGCTTATTTCTATTACAGCACTTATAATGATTTTATTGTAAGCCAGGCAGTAGTACAATCTCAAAATGGCCCTAATTTTCAACTTTATTCCAATTTTAGCAGCAATAGTGTTTCCTATAATCAAAATTCAACTAAGACAGTAAAATCCAGCGGATGGGGTTTAGGTCTTGAGTATAAGCTGATAAAGACATATGTTGTGTATGGCAATGTATTCTCCGACGTTCTGAAAGATGTTGCTCCAGGCGATGTTACTTTCTTTAATGCTCCGAAGTACAGAGTCAATTTTGGTATTCGGAATGAAAATGTTTGTAAGAATATAGGATTTAATGCAGTTGTAAAATGGCAGGATGATAACTACTATGAAGGAACATTCATTTCCGGCACATTGCCTTCTTTTGCCTGGGTAGATGCACAGATTACTTATCGCCCGGTAGGTTCTAAAAGTGTTTTCCGTGTTGGCGGAACTAACCTAACAAACAGTTATTTCAGAACTGGTTTTGGTAGCCCTGCTGTTGGTGGTTTATATTACTTCAGCTACGGATTCAATATCAATTAAAGAAATTGGGTTTTCTAAGTATAGGGTCCCGCTTCGGCGGGATCTTTTTTTTGATGCCTACATGATCATGGATATACGCAAGGTTCAATGAAAAGTTGTAGACGATACTAATTACAGCTATACAACTATATAGGGAAAACACATAAAAAAAGGAATACAAGCACACGGATGACACGGATTGAAGAGATTTGCATGATTTTGTTTTGACTTAGCTATAAAACTTGATTCAAATAGCCTGTTATTAAATAGATGAACACAGATTATCCTGCTTCGCAGGATGAGGAATCTCCGAAATCATGCAAATTATTCTGTGAAGCAGAATAGAAATTGGTGTTCATCCGTCCAACCTGTGACATCCGTGTGCAAATTCTTTTCTATTTGAATAAGTATGAAATAATTAAATGCGTTTGTCCTGTACAACAATATTAATCTGGAGAATAAGATTGATCTTGTGGTAAATTTTATTTTTACCGATACACATTTTATCAGGGTTGGAGTTTTCCATAAAATGAATATGTAAGGCTAAAAATTTTTATAACAATAATTAGAACAGTGGGGACATAAAAAACGTGCAGCAATAAAACCAATTGGATACTTACAAAAAAATTACTGACGGGAAAATTAGTTCAGGGTCTTCATCGACTGACCGATCATATAACCATTGTGGTAAACTTGTAACGTATAAGTACCACTGAGAAATTCTTCAGGAGTTAAAGAAAAGATTAAAGGCTTACTTTCTCCTTTCTGGTATTCGAATCTGATTTTTCTGGTAAAATTTATTCTGCTTCCGTTTTGCAGGTTGATAGTAGATGTTTCCCATACATCTTCATTCCTAAGCACTTTACCAGTAGGTTGCGTAACTACTATATATACATCCGCATTTTCAAAATCAGTAATATTATTTTGAACAGTAAAGGATATTACCAGTTTACTGGCTTTCTTTGCCTGGTTTGTTTCCTGTTCTCTTTCATTTTTTACGGCAACTGGTGATAATTTTAGTTCTGAGGCCACAAAAGAGGAGGCTACATTTATTTTTTCAACAAGAATTTTATTTTCCTTTTCTACTTTCTGCACCGTACCAGTAAGATTTTTTACTTCTGCATTCACGTTATCAAGCACTGCACTAATTTGCTTTTTTTCTTCTTCTGCCGTGCTATTCTTATTTTGTAATTCAGCTACCAGGCTTTGTAGCTCTACAGTTTTCGAACGGGCAAGTTCCAGGTCTTCTTTAGTAAAATCGTTCTTTTTTAAAATAGTTGATATTTCTGTTCTGAGCCGGTTGATCTCTTTAAGTTTTGTTGCAAGCTGGTTTTGTAATTGACCCGTAGTATTCTTGGTTGAATCTAATTGAGCATCAAGATTATTAATTGTGTGTGAGTATACTTTCTGTAAAGAGTCCTGGATTTCTTTTGCAACGGTAATAGTATCTGTTGTATTGATTTTTATCTTGGGTGTACTGTATTGAGTTTTGTCGTATAGATGGTAAACCCAGGTAACAACCAGGCCTATCGATAACAACCCCAACAATATTGATTTAGTATCTTTCACCACAACAAGCTAAGTATTTGACGGATCAACGTAAGAAAAAGTTTTCACCTATTAGAAAAAATGATAATCTTATTGGGAAATTTGCTCATCAACATATGCTGAAACCCAACCCACTTGTCCGTTTTTGACAAGGAAGAATTGTTTACTTTCGAATGTTGATTCAAATTGCCGCATGATCTTTAATAATAGACCGGCACCAGCCATCAATGCTTTTTGATCAAACACCTGAAACACCCTGTTTAATTCTTTGTTAGCAATTTCTTTTTCATCAGGAATAAGATTCATTGTCAGGTAAGCAGGCACCATTGATCCATAGTTATAATACAATTTTTCGCAGAATTTTACCATCTCAGCAAATGTTACCGGAATGACTGAATTGCCAATAAGTTCAGGATGCAGTAAACTGGCCGTTGCCCAGGCTATACCACCACTAATAGCAATATTGTCGCTGACCGGATAAGCACCACTCTCATTTACAGCATAGATAATCTCCGATTTTTCTGCACCTGCTAATACCCGTAAAAGTTGCCGGTAATAATTGGCAAGACTTTTGTCCTCAACACAATTTTTTTCAGTGGCATTTACTGTGCTTTTTGTACCCCAGCTTAACTGAAAAAGTTTGAAGTCCTGGCTGTTACCATAAGGGAAAAAACCTCCTTTTGTATTACCACTACCAACGTCAATAAGAAAAGTGGTGAAACGTCTTTCTGCAGGAACTATTCCTAAGTGTGAAAGCTTTGCTTCCTGCATCACGTCAACCTGTTCAACCTGCCGGGCAGGCTCTTTTATTTTCAGCCGGAATGAATCAATCAGCAAATTGATCCAGCTAAGTTTAACATCTTTTTCAGCTTGCATCTTTACTCCACTGCTTATAACCGTGAAAATCCTTTTGGAAGGGATTTTATATACTTTCAATGCAGTATTGAAAAAACTACAGAGCCCAGCTAAAGTTGCAGAAAATGTAGGGGCAGAAAAAGTTATGAAATCGGTGTTAACGGAAGTGTCTTTTAGAATATTAAAAGCGCCATTGGCCTGGGCATTTTTGCCAATTTCTATTACACTCATCTTAACTCCTTTTGAGCCAACTTCTATGCCTGTATAAATAGTTGAATTGCTATATTTTGGTTTAATACTATTTTGTGCCGAAGAAGAAAAAATAGATAAAAGAAATACTACCGGAATAGCGTACCGGTGTAAATAGTTACTGGGCATGATTGTAGTATTTTACTTATTAGCAAAATTACATAATTGAATGACAGTTTCTCCGGATTTAATAATCAGGGTTGAGAATTTGTGTAAAAGATGTGGTAAAGTATACACAAGTATAAAAATAAAAAAACCGCCTCCTTTTAAAGGAGGCGGTTTTGTATAAATATTATTTTTCTTAACCGAATATGCCGCCTTTTTTCAGGGTTTTAATTCCTTCTCCGATTTTGAAGCCATTATGATAAATTTCTACTTTATAATTCCCGGTCTGAAAACCGCCCTGGCGAATAGGGAATTGCACAGGCTTTCTTTCACCTTGTACATAATCAATAGGTATTTTAGCTGTAAAATTTTTATCACCATCTACCCGGGTATTTAAAACACTTCCATCATCAGACATTATTTTGCCATCAGGAGCTGTTACAATAAGGTACATATCTGCGAATCCGGATTTGGCAATACGATTTTCTATATCAAATGATACTACCAGTTTGTCAACTCTTTTGGAAGTCGTTGTACTTTTTTCTTTGCCACCTCTTTTTTCATCAACCGGAACTACTTGTATGTTGGAAGCACTAAAGGTAGAAGCAATATCAACTGTTTTTTCCAGCGCCTCTTTTTCTGTTGTTTTCTCAATGATAGTCGATTCCAGATTGCTTTTATCCTTTTTTAGGGTGTTATTGTTACTTACAAGCACAAGGTTTTCACCTGTTAACCTGGTTAATTCAGTTTCTAATCCGCCAATTTTTGAATTTAGCTCGGAAATCATGGCTTTTGCTTTTGCCAATTGTGCCTGCGAAGCGTTTTTATCATTCAAAATCAACCGGATCTCCGCCTTTTTAGCATCTATTTCCTTTTGCAAGTCTGTTTTTTCACCCTGCAAGCCATTATTAGCCCCGGTTATGGAGTCTAATCTTGCCAGGGAAGAATTAAAACTGGCCTGTAAGTCACTTTTATCATTAGTAACTTTAGTTAAAGTAGCCTGTTGATCATTGATCGTTTTTTCAGATTTATTCTTATCATACATAAGATAACCCCATGTACCAAGAAGGCCGGCAGCAAGAATACCAATTAAGATATTTTTAGTGTTTTTGCTTTTTGTGGGCAGGTTTTGAGGGGTTGGTGTAGCCGATGGATAATTAGTGTTTGTCATACAAAGGATTTGAGATTTGATGTAAAGTTAATAAAATTATCTGGAAATTTAAAACGGAGCTAAACGGGAGCCTGTTGTCTCCAATTTGGCTGATTTCTTTTAAAAATACCAGACGGCATACCTACTTTCGAAAACTATGCCAAAAATGATAAAAGGGTAATGAAATATTGAAATTTAATCAACCAAAACGAAGGTGAAAGCCTGTATCTTAGCATTTTATGAGTGTCGAAAAAATTATTTCTGATTGGAAGAAAAAAAGCTTTAAGCCTTTATATTGGCTTGAAGGTGAAGAAGAATACTTCATTGACAAGGTTATAGATTATGCAGAGCACCTCATTCTTACAGAAAGTGAAGCTTCTTTTAACCTTTCCGTATTTTATGGAAAGGATGCCAACTGGGCAGAGGTGATTAACGCCTGTAGCCGGTACCCCATGTTTGCTGATCGACAGGTTGTTTTATTGAAAGAAGCTCAGCAAATGAAAGACATTGAAAAATTGGAATCCTATATAGAAAATCCTTTAAGCTCGACAGTTTTTGTAGTTTCTTACAAAGAAAAAAAATTAGATGCCCGGAAGAAATTTACAAAGCTTGTAAAAGAAAAGGGGGTGCTTTTTACTACTAAAAAAATGTACGACAGGGAATTGCCCCAATGGTCACAGGAAATGATTCAATTGAAAGGACTGACTATAAACCAAAAGGGGCTGGCATTATTGGTTGATCATATTGGTAATGACCTGGTTAGAATTGAGAATGAAATAGATAAACTTTCGGTGAACCTGGGAAAACGTACAACAATAACAGAAGATGATATTGAACAATATATCGGGGTAAG
Source organism: Chitinophagaceae bacterium (assembly GCA_031372465.1). Taxonomy (GTDB): domain Bacteria; phylum Bacteroidota; class Bacteroidia; order Chitinophagales; family Chitinophagaceae; genus JJ008. The sequence continues at coordinate 22,325 of JANMLJ010000224.1, forward strand.
TAAAGAGTATAATGTTTTTGAATTGCAAGCTGCTTTGGCTGCAAAAGATCTGGCAAAAAGTATCCGGATAATTCAATATTTTGAAGCAAATCCTAAAGCAGGACCCATACAACTGATATTGCCATCACTCTATAATTTTTTTAGTAAAGTATTTATGGTTTTTGGTGCGGGAACCAATGATGAAAAATCGGTTGCTGCAGCAATTGGTGTCAATCCCTATTTTATAAAAGACTATTTACAAGCGGCAAAATTATACACGTACCCGGGTGTGGAAAAAGCATTGCTCCTTATGCATAGTTATAATCTGAAGAGTGTTGGTGTTGGTAGCATTGGTACCAATGATACTTCATTGATGAAAGAAATGATTGTGAAAATGATCGGTTGAACAATAGGATGATGGTTCGGGGAAATGCCTTTTCTTTGTGCCCCGAAGGGCGCCTTTGGTGCAACTTTTGGGAAGCAGCTTCCATCTTTTAGCTTAATAAACTTAATTAATCATGCAGAAATTTATTTTATCAGTACTTACTATTTGTACACTTTTTTTAACAGGTTGCTTTGAAACAACACAGGAAATTACCTTGAATGAAGATGGCAGTGGCACCATCAGTTCTACGAATGACTTAAGTGGACTGATAAGCATGGCCAAACAAATGGGTGGTGGGTCAGAAATAGAAAAGGCGATGGAACAAGTAATTGATTCAACTATATCTATGAAAGAAAAAGCCGATAGTATTCCGAATCTTTCTGCTGAAGAAAAAGAAATGGTCAAAAATGGTACACTAAATATAAAAATGAATTTGAAAGCGGAGAGTTTTTTAACCAGGCTTTCTTTTACGTTTTCAAAACCTTCACAAATAGTTGTCTATAATAAACTGTCAGGTAAAATATTGGCTGAATCCATGAAAAACCAGATGACCGATGGATCATCAATGCCGATGGGTGGAATGCCAGAACCAACCTCATTTGATGATTATTATACAATCGAATTTTCTGAAGGAGAATTAACCAAAAAGGTAAACAAAGAAAAATATGCCAGTGCAGAAAGTGATGAGTTCCTGAAAGGAGTAAAAGATATGGGAAGCCTGGGTTTAACAATGAAAGCTAATTATATAATTAATTTGCCCCGCCCTGCCCAAAAAGCAGAGGGGAAAAATGTAAAGCTATCCGAAGACAAAAAGAAGGTTACAATCAGCGCAGATATTGATGATTTCTTTGCAGATGCGTCTTCACTGGAGTTTAAGATAAAGTATTAATTGGTTCATGGTTCATAGTTCATTGTTCACAAAGACTCAACAAACAACACTCAATCTTCAACACTCAATTGATCCGTCTCTGAAACGTTGATTTGTATATTGTTTGTTGAGTGTTGACATATTGAGTCTTATTCTTTTAATGCAAAGGTTGTTGGTAAAAGAAAAAGGTAATAATAGTAGTGATATTAGTTTATAAAAGTCAACATCATTCAGG
>JANMLJ010000246.1:0-1953 GCA_031372465.1 Chitinophagaceae bacterium
CCCTCCGGGGTTAGGTTGTAATCAGGTTAGTATTGTTCCAGGGATTTTACCCCTGGTTATTCATGTTATAGCCCGTTGGGCTTATTAAGCACTTGCAAAATATTTAGTGATTCAGGTAGTAAACAAATTAAAAAACCCTTCAAACGAAAGCCTGAAGGGTTTTTAATATTTTGCTATTTACTTATTTCTTCTTTTTGCGGGCATTCTGTTTACGCTTTCCAAAGATATTTCCTTCTTTGAAACCCGGTCCTTCAGGAGGGCCTAAATAAGTTGCTGCACAACGGAAACCTACCGTACTTGCCCCGGTGCTTTCTTCCATGAAGCGGCGAGAGCCCGGAGACAACCAATAAGGCCTGTCATTCCAGCTACCTCCCTTTATTACCCTTGATTGATCGCTTATCAAAGAAGTTACTCCATAGCCATAATAAACCTGGCTGGCAGAATCACCATCAAGATAATTGATCACATTATTATGCTGGTAATTTGAACGGTTCTTAACTTCTTCATCAGAGATATCTGTTTTTTTCAAACGTCCCATGCTATCCCTTTCATATTCACCTGAACTGTTCTTATAAAATTTCTGGAATTTATTACCACGGAAATAGTTGAAATCCTGTCCATCTACAGAAGTCATTGGCCTGTAAACATCACCTACCCACTCACTAACGTTTCCGCTCATATTATACAAGCCAAAAGCATTTGGATAAAATGATTTCACATTTCCCGGAATGGCAGCACGGTCATTCAAACCTCCTGCAATACCCATGTTATCGCCACTTCCACGTTTGAAGTTGGCTAAGAATTTACCTTGCCAAGCCCCCCTGCGGTTATCCCTGAGACCGTTAGGATTTTTACTCCATGAATATATTTGCTGGTTGGAACGTAATTCCTCACCACTCTTTCCTTCTTTTGTACGTGGGCTTGGGTTTTGATCCAGCAAGCCATAAGCAGCATATTCCCACTCAGCTTCTGTTGGAAGGCGATAGCCTTGTCCAAGTACACCATCCTCCATTCTCACCGTACTGCGGGGTTTGCCATTCACATCTTTTAAAGCAGATTTTTTAGGCTTATTTCTTCCCTGAATCATTTCAGGGTTCATCAAATATGCGTCTGTATTAAAAGAACCATCAGCGCCGGCTCCTTTCATTTCTCTTTTAATAGCGTCTTTTTTAAGGAATCCTTTTTCAACGAGTTTTAATTCATTTACACGGTCTGTTCTCCAGATACAAAAATCGTGTGCCTGTTGCCAGGTAACACCCACTACAGGGTAATAATTATAGGAAGGATACCTGAAATAATATTCAACATAAGGTTCGTTGTAGGCAAGCTCTTCCCTCCATACAAGTGTATCGGGCAGGCTTTTTTTCATAATAGCTGTGTCATTGCTGAAAGTGTTCTCCAGCCAGTACAGGTATTCCCTGTAATGCACATTGGCAACTTCAGTCTCATCTATAAAAAATGAAGGTACAGTAACACGACGGGGTACATTGTTCCAGTCGCCCATTACATCCTCTTCCTTGGCACCCATAACGAATGAACCACCTTGTACGAATACAAGACCGGGACCGGCTTTCGGATATTTAACTTTAGCTACATGGAAATTACCCATTTTCTTGTCATCATAACTCCAACCTGTGACACTGGATTTACTCTTCTTTTTGGCGCATGAACTTAAGGATAGGGCTGCCATAGCCACAATGATCAGATTTCTACCTGAAAATAATTTTTGCATGTTCATTCGTTTTGCAAATTGATTAACGAAAGGTTTTCTTTATTTATTGTATTGAGGTTATACGAGATGCGAATATAAATACTTTAACTGAAACTCAAATAATATTAAAAAAAAGTAACAAAAAATATTGCATTGCAGTCATTTCAAATATCAACAAAATTTTTCCGATCCTGTTTATGCCATATATTTGCAGCCAGATCATTCATTATCAGCAGAATTTA
>JANMLJ010000269.1:0-3160 GCA_031372465.1 Chitinophagaceae bacterium
CTCGGGCCTACTGCTGATGACATTACCAAACCTCTTCTTTGTAACTATTTTGGAGGCAACCTGGTAGTAAATGAAAAAGTATTAGCACATGTAAAATATCTATTTGAAATAGTTTTCCGCCGCCCCGGCCCGATGCTTGAACGAAACCTGAAACAGGCGGAAGTACCGGATGTATGTACAGTGCTGCACAACGCAAGAGGAACTGCACCGGGGATGCTTTTTAGGAAAGCCCCCCTAGATCCCCCTCTAGGGGGGACATTAGACTCCGAAAATGCAGATAATCGTTACAGATTTTCGACGGCTGACCCAACTATTTATGGTTTGCTTAAAGATTTTGTAGCAACACATCGAAGCAATCCTACTGAAGCTGAAAAATTTTTATGGGAAGTTGTGCGAGGAAGGAAGATGGCGGGACATAAATTTCGAAGGCAGCATATCATTTCAAACTATATTGCAGATTTTGTTTGCTTTTCAGAAAAATTAATTATTGAAGTAGACGGGCTTTATCACCAATTACCAGAAAATAAAATTAGTGATGAAGAAAGAACAAAGGAATTAAACAAACTTGGTTTTGAAGTTATTCGTTTTACAAATGAACAAGTGCTTTTTGATACTGACAATGTGATCAATAAAATTGTCCTCAAGGTTAAAGAAAGAAACACCGAAATATCAGGGTCAAAAGTCCCCCCTGGAGGGGGATTTAGGGGGGCCGGATCTCTTTTTATTTCATTGCCCGGCGTTCCGCATGAAATGAAAGGATTAATGATTGATGAAGTAATTCCAAGATTGCTATCTGCCTATAAAATGCCGGCCATCGTTCATTATACCGCATTCACAGCAGGGCAAGGTGAATCAATACTGGCGGAAATGTTGAAAGATTTTGAACCTTTACTACCAGCACATATCAAATTAGCTTACCTGCCAAATTATGGAATGGTAAAATTGAGACTGACTTCGCAAGGAGAAAACAAAGAGGCGGTTGAAGAAGAATTGCTTCCTTATTTTGAAAAATTGCAGGAACTGGTCAAAGAATACCTTGTTACCAATGTAGATGAAGGACTGGAAGTGGTAATTGGAAAAATCCTGAAAGACAGGGGTAAAACAATGGCAACAGCTGAAAGTTGCACAGGTGGTTATATTGCTCATCTCATAACAACTATACCCGGTTCTTCTGTCTATTATAAAGGAAGTGTAATTGCTTATGCTTATGAAGTGAAAGAAAATGTTTTGAACGTTAAACATGAAACATTGGAAAAGTATGGAGCTGTAAGTGGTGAAACTGTAAAAGAAATGCTGGCAGGTGTAATTAAGTTGATGGAAGTGGATTATGCCCTGGCGGTTTCGGGTATTATGGGACCAGATGGAGGTACAGAAGATAAACCAACAGGCACTGTATGGATTGCGGTAGGTAATAAAGAAAAAGTAGAAACATTGAAACTCAATCTCCGGTTTGACAGGCAGCGAAATATCTCCATAACAGCAGGAAATGCATTGAATTTTCTGAGAAAATTCATATTAAAGAACTAAGAGCAGGAGAATAAAAGGATTAGTGAGAATCATTTACCTTTGAGCTGTCTGATTGTATTGCCTGCTTGCTGTCAAATACTAAATAATAGTACGGTTAGTTCAGCAATCAATGATTTGTAATCTAAATTCTTAAATCTTTATATGGCCGTTATTGATTTAGTAATGCCGAAATTGGGAGAAAGTATCATGGAAGCCACTGTGTTGAAATGGTATAAGCAAGCCGGCGACTCCATTCAAATGGATGAAACGCTACTGGACATTGCAACCGATAAAGTGGATAGTGAAGTACCAAGTACAGTAGAAGGTGTGATCGAGGAAATCTTATTTAAGGTGAATGATGTGGTACCAATCGGAACGGTAATTGCAAGAATAAGAACCGGTGCTGCAGAAATGGCATCATCAAATCCGGTCCAGTTATCTCCAGTCAAAGAAACAACAGCTGCCCCGGCACAAGATGCAGTGGTAGTTCAAACTATTCATCCAACCACATCAGTTACACAACATCAACCATCCAATAACTCTTCTAACCGTTTCTACTCTCCGCTTGTTTTGAACATTGCTGCCAGTGAAGGAGTAAATATGATTGAATTGGAAAAAATTACCGGCACTGGTAACGAAGGTCGGGTGACAAAGAAAGATATTTTACAATACGTAAGCCAAAGAAAGTCAGGAACGGTAAGCAGAGAACAGGATACCGTTAATAACAACGAAGCAAGGATGATACCTGTTACAAAAGTTGAACAACAACAAAGCAATAACCAGCAACAACTAACAACTTATTCTGGCAATGTCGAAATTATAGAAATGGACCGGATGCGTCGTCTTATTGCCGATCATATGGTAAGAAGCAAGCAGACAAGCCCGCATGTTACCAGTTTTACAGAAGCTGATGTAACCAACATGGTTCAATGGAGGGATAAAGTAAAAAAAGATTTTGAAAAAAGAGAAGGAACCAAAATTACTTTTACTCCTTTATTTATAGAAGCAATTGTCCGTTGTATAAAAAAATTCCCGTTAATTAATTGTTCACTCGATGGTAACAATATAATTATTAAAAAAGATATTAATATCGGAATGGCTACTGCCTTACAAAGCGGCAACCTGATAGTGCCTGTAATAAAAAATGCAGACCAGCTGAACCTTGTTGGACTTGCCAAACAGGTTAATAACCTGGCAGAAGCAGCGAGGAATAGTAAACTAAAGGCCGACGATACGCAGGGGGGCACTTTTACTTTTACCAATGTTGGCACTTTTGGCAGCCTGATGGGAACTCCTATTATCAATCAGCCACAAGTTGCCATTATGGCTTTTGGTGCCATTAAAAAAAGGCCGGTTGTAATAGAAACTGCCGCTGGCGATAGTATCTCTATAGGGCATATGATGTACCTGTGTATGAGCTATGATCATCGCATAGTAGATGGAAGCCTTGGTGCAACATTTCTTACTGCCGTTGCAAAAGAATTAGAGAATTTTAAAACTGACAGGGAATTCTGATGTATCAGTCCCCGTTTAAAAAAATATTGAGGCTGTCTCGAAAGGTCTTACATTTAATTTTCTGGCAAAGACGCAAAGTCGCAAAGACTGATTATCAATTGTAATGTTCTTTGCGCCTTAGCGTCTTTGCGAGATTTTT
>JANMLJ010000311.1:0-1814 GCA_031372465.1 Chitinophagaceae bacterium
AGGTCAAATCTTCCCCTCAAATCATCGTCAAAAGTTCCGTAGAGGTAATATTGAATTACCCGTTTTCCGAGATATGCACCGCTGCCCTCATCGCCTAGCACATATCCCAGTCCGGGACTGTTCTTTTCAATTTTCTTTCCACTGTAATAACATGAATTGGAACCCGTACCAAGAATACAGGCAATTCCTTTTTTATGGCCACATAAAGCTCTTGCAGCTGCCATCAGGTCGTGTGTTACCGCAACTTTAGCTCCTGCAAAAACTTTGCTGACTGCTTTTTTAACTGATTGTGCATTTAAGGGATTAGCACAACCAGTTCCATAATAATGAACTTCGTCAATGTCAATATGTTTAAGTTTTGGTTTCAATTCTTTTAGCAGCAGTTCAGTAATTTGATCTGTATCGAGGAAATAGGGGCTGATACCCTGGGTAAAAATTGTTTTCTTTTTACCATTTGAAAGCAAACACCACTCTGCTTTGGTAGCACCACTATCTGCTATAAGTTTTATGGAAGACATGTTGTTGATTACTTTTTACTATTTAGTGTTAACCGATAGTCAAAATTTTATTCAAATCAATAATAGTTCGTATCTAATTTATCTGAAAAAATTAACCACTGACGGAAACAAGCAACTTTTGGCTATTTTGCGTCAAATTACATAATATAGCGTTATGATGGGAAATAAAAAATTGCAGGTTTGGCTTCCTTTGCTTTTTTCGGTTGTGATGATTCTGGGAATGCTTTTTGGCTATAAACTCGGTAATAAGAATGGCAATTTCAACGACTTTTTTTCCTCCAATAGCCGTAGCTCACTCCAAGAGGCTATTGATATTATCAGGATGAAATATGTCGATTCCGTTCATTTTGAAAAAATAGAAGGAAAGGCTATCCAGGAAATGATGACCGAACTTGACCCCCACTCAGTTTATTTTCCCCCGGTTGACTTAAAAGCAGCCAATGAAGACCTTGCAGGAAACTTTGAAGGGATAGGTGTTCAGTTTAATGTTTTCAACGATACGGTAAATGTGGTATATGTAATGCCAAACGGTCCAAGTGATAAAGCCGGATTGCAGATTGGTGATAAAATTTTAGCAGTGAATGAAGTATCCCTTCATAATAAAGTTGCAGAGACAGACAGTATTAAAAAATATATCCGGGGTGTAAGAGGTTCCAAAGCTGTATTAAAAATTTTCCGGGAAAGTAAAATTCAAACTTTCACGGTTGTAAGAGGTACGATACCGGTCAATTCGGTGGATGCCTCCTATATGATAGATAAAACAATTGGATATATCAAGCTTAATAAATTTACAGAAAATAGTTATGAAGAATTTATGCAGGCAATGGAAAATCTGCAAAAGCAGGGATTGAAAAGCCTCATTTTTGATTTACGGGGAAATGGAGGTGGTTTTATGAATGAAGCCATTGATATGGCTGATGAGTTTTTAGAGGGCGATAAATTAGTAGTGTATACAGAAGGAGTAAATAGCAAGAAAAGGGAATACCGTTGCAAACGTCCCGGTTTGTTTGAAAAAGGTAAATTAGTTTTATTAGTAGATGAATTGTCTGCCAGTGCCACCGAAGTATTGGCGGGAGCATTACAGGATTGGTGCAGAGCTACCATTATAGGCCGAAGAACTTTTGGCAAAGGATTGGTGCAGGAACAATATCCGCTAAGAGATGGTTCAGCTATCCGATTAACCATTGCCCGTTATTATACACCCCTGGGCCGGAGTATTCAACGTTCGTATGAAAAAGGTAAAAAAGTATATATGGATGAATTGTGGGATAGGTATAATAGTGGTGAAATGTTATC
>JANMLJ010000331.1:0-13446 GCA_031372465.1 Chitinophagaceae bacterium
AACAAGAGATATAGGGTTTGGTGGACTTAAAAACACTTTTACAACCAATAATCTTATAAGCAAGACGAAAGGTGACAGAGTAATATGGGCACTGGTCATTTTGCTTGCACTGGTTTCATTGTTGGCAGTGTATAGTGCTACCGGCTCACTGGCCTATAAGAATTACCGGGGTAATACAGAAGTATATCTTTTTAAACAGATCGCTTTTATTCTGGCAGGTATTATGGTAATTTATTTTGCTCACCTGGTTAATTACACGTTCTATTCACGGGTTGCTAAAATTGCTTTCCTTATTTCATTACCACTTTTATTTTATACTTTGTTTTTTGGCGTAAAGATGAATGAAGGTAGCCGATGGATTCGATTACCGTTGATTAATATGACCATGCAAACTTCGGACTTTGCAAGATTGGCGTTGTTTATGTATCTCGCCAGGTTAATAAGTAAGAAGCAGGATGTTATTAAAGATTTCAAAAAGGGGTTTTTACCAATCATGGCTCCTGTTGCCGTTACTTGTCTGTTTATTGCTCCGGCAAATCTCTCTACCGCATTATTGCTTGGATCAAGTTGCTTGCTGTTGATGTTTATCGGCCGTATCAGCACCAGGCATATTTTACTGACAATCGGTGCTGCTCTTATCCCAATTTTATTTCTTTTTTCAGCAGCCATGATACGTCATGGTAAAGAAAAAAATGAAGATGCAGTAGTTGCCCCGGCAAAATCTTCCTCTACGCTATTTGGCAGGATTGATACATGGATTGGTCGTATGGAAAGCTTTATTTATGGTAGTACTGAAGCTGATGAAGGTGCTTACCAGGTAAACCAGGCAAAGATCGCTATTTCAAAAGGCGGTGTTTTTGGTGTTGGTCCTGGTAATAGCACTACCAGGGACTATTTGCCACAGGCGTATAATGATTTTATTTATGCCATTATTATTGAAGAGTATGGTTTAATGGGAGGAGCCTTTATCATGTTTATTTATCTGGTGTTTTTGTACCGGTGTATAAGAATTTATAAACGATGCCCTTTTGCCTTTGGTGCTTTCCTGGCATTAGGATTGAGTTTTTCATTGGCAATTCAAGCAGTAGCAAACATGGCAGTTACCGTAAATCTTTTTCCTGTAACCGGTGTCACACTGCCATTGGTAAGTATGGGTGGAACAAGTTTCATATTCACCTGTCTGGCAATTGGAATTATTTTAAGTGTATCAAGAAATGTTGAACAACTGGAAGGAAATACACTTCAGACTTCACCGCAGGGTGAAGCTTAATGCGTGCGTGAAATGAGTGTGAATACTAACGATACAACCGGTGCTGATTTTCCCTATATGAGTGGGAAAATAAAGAAAGTGATTCTGGCAGGTGGAGGAACAGGTGGACATATTTTTCCGGCAATAGCAATTGCCAATGCATTGAAAAAGATAGATAGCAGTATTGAAATATTGTTTGTAGGTGCGAAGGGAAGAATGGAGATGGAAAAAATACCACAAGCCGGTTACCAGATTGAAGGATTGGATATCGCCGGTTTTAACAGAAGTTCTTTGATAAAGAATATTGGATTGCCTTATAAATTGGCGAAAAGTTTTATTCAGGTACGAAATATCCTGAAAAAATTTAAACCTGATGCTGTAATCGGAGTAGGGGGGTATTCAAGTTTTCCGGTACTACGATTTGCGCAAGTCAAAGGAATAAAAACTTTCATTCATGAGTCTAATTCATTTGCCGGAAAATCAAATATCATATTAGGCAAAAAAGCCACGAAGATTTTTACGGGAACCGGCGGAATGGAAAAATTTTTTCCAAAAGAGAAGATCCTGATTACCGGCAACCCGGTACGGGAAGCGATTACGAGAGCAAGTGTTACAAAGAGTGAAGGAGTTAAATTCTTTTCGTTGGATCAATCGAAGAAAACGGTTCTTATAGTTGGTGGAAGCCTTGGGGCAAAGTCAATTAACGAAGCAGTTGATAAGGGACTGGATAATTTACTCAATGCCGGCTTGCAAATTATCTGGCAAACGGGAAAACCGTATGCTGCAAAAGTAAAAGAAAGAGCAAAGGGAAAAGAGTCGGTGTGGGTTAATGAGTTCATTACACAGATGGAATTTGCTTATGCTGCTGCAGACATAGTAGTAGCACGTTCCGGAGCAATGTCTGTAGCAGAATTATGTGTAGTTAAAAAACCGGTTTTGTTTGTGCCTTATCCGTTTGCTGCAGAAGATCACCAGACAGTAAATGCCATGCAATTAGTAAACAAGCATGCAGCATTGATGGTGAAAGACACCGAGGTAATGCAAAAACTGGTATTCATGACAATCGAATTGTCAATGGACGAAAGTAAACAGGAGGAGTTGAAAAAAAATATTGCCGGGTTGGCTATTACCGATGCTGATATGAAAATAGCGAATGAAGTTCTTAGCAATATCCGATAGAAAAGGAGATACTATTTCTCTATGAATTCTGCCGGTTATTTTACAATAAGAAGTGGTGAAACAAAAAATGAACGCCATGAAAAATTTGAAAGCGATTTAAGTTATAATGAACGTACAAGTTAATACTGTCCTTATGAATACCCCTTTTAAGGGGATTGACAAAATAAACGAAGTGTATTTTATAGGCATCGGTGGAATTGGGATGAGTGCAATTGCTCGTTTTTTTAAGGAAGGTGGTGTGAAAGTAAGCGGATATGATAAAATGCCTACTGTACTTACAAAAGAACTGGAAGCAAATGGTATTGCTGTTCATTACGAAGAGAATATAGATTTGATTCCGAAAAAGGTTGACCTGGTGGTTTATACACCCGCCATACCAACGGAGAATAAGGAATTGATTTTTTATATAGAAAACGGATATAAAGTAGTAAAGAGAAGCGATGTATTACAACTAATAAGTGAAAGCTCTTTTAATATATGTATAGCAGGTACACATGGTAAAACAACTATTTCAACCATGGTGGCGCATTTACTCCGGCATAGTGGTTTTGGGTGTAATGCATTTCTTGGTGGAATTGCGGTGAATTATGGAACCAATTTCTGGGGTAGTGAACAGAATGTCTGTGTGATAGAAGCCGATGAGTATGACAGAAGTTTTTTGAAATTAAGTCCCGATATCGCCATCATCACCGCAATGGATGCTGATCACCTGGATATTTATGGAACAACAGAAGCGATGGAACAGGCTTTTATTGATTTCAGCAGAAGAGTAAAGCCAGATGGTTTGTTGATGGTGAATTTTAGTTTAAAAAGGAAAAAAGAGTTGATGGCTGATGAGTGTATTACTTACAGCCTTCAAAATGAAAGTGCCGATGTATACGCGGCTAATATCAGGATGTTGAATGGTAGTTATGTATTTGATGTATTACTAACTGGTAATACACTTTCGGAGAAAGATACCATGCTGGAGAATGTGAAATTGAATATGGGTGGAATGCATAATGTAGAAAACGCTGTTGCAGCTATAGCAGTAGCAAGCTCTTTGGGAATAGAAAATGAAAAAATAAAGGTGGCTGTTGAAGCTTTCAGGGGTGTAAAGAGACGGTTTGAGTATATCATTAAAAATAACCGGATTGTTTTTATTGATGACTATGCTCACCACCCCGAAGAATTAAGGGCTTTAATAAATGGAGCCAAATCTTTGTTCAGTCAAAAAAAATGTACAGTGATTTTTCAACCACACCTGTACAGCAGAACAAGAGACCTGGCCGGGGGTTTTGCCGAGGTGCTTGATTTAGCAGACAACGTAATTCTGTTACCCATCTACCCGGCAAGGGAAGTAGCCATAGAAGGAGTGAATAGCGGGATGATTTTGGAAAAAATGAAGAATGATAATAAGTCTGTAATGACAAAAAGTGAGTTGATGGACTGGGTAAAAAATGATTTTGTAAAAAAGGTGGACACAGAATTTGGCGAACTGATTATAACAGCAGGTGCAGGAGACATTGATATGCAGATAGAACTTATTAGAAACGAATTAAAAGAAATTTAAAGTGAACGCAAAAACAACCATAAGAAAAGTAGTATTTGTTGCTGTATGGATTTGCATCGGCGGCAGTTTACTTACGTTGCTGCTGGCAGCCATCAGTAAAAAGAATAAGGGACAATGTAAGGACTATACGATCACCCTGAAAGGAGATCAAAAAGATTTTTTTATTAATAAAAGCGAGGCAGAACAACTATTATTTAAAACAGCAAACGGATCTATCAAAGGAAAATCAGTAGCTTCTTTCAATTTGCATGAAATGGAGTTGATGCTGAAACACAATTCATGGATCGATGAGGCTGAACTATACTTTGATAACAGGAATGTATTACATATTACTTTAACGGAGAAAGAACCAATAGCCAGGGTATTTAGTACAACTGGCAATTCATTTTATATCGATAAAATTGGTAATAAAATTCCTTTATCAGAAAAAAGAAGTGCAAGAGTACCTGTTTTCACCGGATTTCCTGAGCTCAAAAAAATGAAAGCTGCCGACAGCTTATTACTTAATGACGTGACATCTATAGCCAATTATTTTGTGAAGAATCCATTTTGGCAATCGCAGGTAGCTCAGATAGATATTACAGCAGAAAGAAATTTTGAAATGATTCCTGTTGTAGGCAATCACCTGGTGAAATTGGGAAAGAGTGAAGATCTCAATAAAAAATTTCACCGCCTGATGGTTTTTTATAAGCAGGTATTATGTAAAACCGGGTTTGATAAATACAAAGTAATCGATGTTCAATATGCCGGACAGGTAGTTGTTTCAAAATATGACGCTAAGACAAAAGTTGACTCACTGCAATTAAGAAGAAATGTAGAAAAATTATTACTGCAATCAATTAATACCGGGAATGATGTTGCGGAGAATGCAATAACACCAATATCAAACCGGGAAGATGATTCGCCTTCGTTAACTACCAATGCAATAAAGAATACAAAAGATATTAACCCTGAGAAGCATAAAGATCCCAACCCCCGCCTGAATGAGTTATCGCCGGCCATCTCTTCTAGAGATGGCGGCGGACAGGCAGCGAAACCTTCTTTACCCAGGCCTGCTACTGAAAGAAATCAGGATGCAAAAAAAGAAACGATAGTTATTAAGCCAAAAAAAATGGAGATAAAGAAAGTGCCAAAGGCGGTGAAGCCAAAAGCCCTGACAGATGATGAGAATAGAGGATATAATTAAATACTTGCGATTTAGATAAAAAACAACAACTAAAAACAACAACTATGAACAGCGAACAACCCATTATTGTAGGTCTAGACATCGGAACAACCAAAATCGCCGTAATTGCCGGACGTAAAAATGAATACGGCAAGTTAGAAATTTTAGGATTTGGCAAATCCAATTCAAATGGTGTAAAGCACGGTCAGGTGCTGAATATTGATGAAACGATCAAAGCCATCAAAAGTGCGTTGGAAAACTGCTTTGCTTCCAATCCTAACCTTGAAGTAAATGAAGTGTATGTCGGTATTGCCGGACATCATATCAAAAGTTTACAGACACGGGGAGATATTGTTCGTCATAGAACAGATGATGAAATTACTCAAACTGAAATCGATCAATTAATAGCGGATCAATATAAAACTTATATTCCTGCCGGCGACCAGATCATTGATGTGATACCACAGGAGTTTACCGTTGATAATTTTCAAAACATCCCTAACCCGATTGGTTATGGAGGAGTAAAGATTGGTGCCAACTTCCATATCATTACCGGAGATAAAAATGCCATTAAGAATATAAACCGTAGTGTGGAGAAAGCCGGTTTGTTTACAAAGGATTTAGTGTTGCAACCATTGGCTTCTTCTTCTGCTGTAATGGGACAGGAAGACCTGGAAGCTGGTGTGGCAATTGTAGATATTGGTGGCGGTACTACTGACCTGGCAGTTTTTTATGAAGGAATATTAAAACATACTGCTGTTATTCCATTTGCAGGAGAGAATATTACGAATGATATTAAAACTGGTTTGGGGGTATTAAAAACTCAGGCTGAACAAATGAAAGTACAGTTTGGCAGTGCATTGGCAAATGAAGCAAAAGCAAATGCCTATATCACTATTCCCGGATTAAGAGGAATGCCAGCCAAAGAAATCAGTGTAAAAAATCTGGCGAATATCATCCAGGCAAGAATGAGTGAGATCATGGATTTTGTTACTTATCACCTGAAGCAGGTTGGTTTGGAAAACCGCATGCTGAATGGTGGAATCATCCTAACTGGCGGAGGATCGCAGTTAAAGCACCTAATCCAACTTACTGAATATGTAACAGGCTTGCCGGCAAGAATTGGTTTTCCTAATGAACATCTCGCTGGTGGTCATATTGAAGAACTGGCTAAACCTACTTATTCTACCTGTATCGGTCTTATACTAAAAGGATATGATGATTATGAGCATAACCGAAAACAGTTTGAAAAAGAATACAAGAAAGTAGAAGTGCCGGAGGGATTAAAGAATACGCTGCCGGAAGAAGTGGAGGTGGCTGCTGATGAGGAAATAAGTGAGAAAGAAGTAAGGAGAAGAAAAAGCCTGACAGGTTTCTGGGGCAAATTTAAAGACGGAATCATTGATTTGTTTAAAGAAGAAGAGGATAAAAAATTGTAAACAAATATTTTAATAGTTCTTAATCATTTTAATACTGCTTTTAAAAAATAACAACTAACCCAATTATCCATTGCTTCGAAAATTCTCCGTTAGCGGGGATTCAGAAGACTTTAAATTAAAACACTATGATACATTTTGATCTGCCTAAAGAAAAATCTTCTATCCTCAAAGTGATTGGTGTAGGTGGTGGTGGTGGCAATGCGGTGAATTTTATGTTCAGCCAACAGATAGAGGGAGTCAACTTTATTATATGTAATACCGATGCGCAGGCATTAGCCAATAGTGGCATACCTAACAGGATTCAGTTAGGACCACACCTTACGCAAGGTCTTGGTGCTGGTGCCAATCCTAATATTGGTCGCCAGGCTACAGAAGAATCACTGGAAGAAATAAAAAGAATTCTTGAAGTGAATACAAAGATGGCTTTTATTACAGCCGGAATGGGCGGTGGTACTGGCACTGGGGGTGCACCAATTATTGCGAAGATTTGCAAAGACCTGGGTATTCTGACGGTGGGTATTGTTACCACACCCTTTGCTTATGAAGGAAAAAAACGTCAGCAACAGGCAGAAGAAGGTATAAAAATATTAGAAGAGTATGTTGATACATTGCTGGTCATAAGCAATGACAAACTGCGTCATCAGTTTGGTAATTTGAAAATGCGGGAAGCATTTGAAAAAGCAGACAACGTATTGGCAACTGCTGCCAAATGTATTACCGACGTTATCAATAGTACCGGCCAGATCAATGTAGACTTTGCAGATGTATGTACTGTAATGCGCAATGGGGGTGTAGCCATATTGGGTAATGCGGAAGCCTCTGGAGAAAACAGGGCACAGCATGCTATTGAAGAAGCGTTGAATTCACCACTATTGAATGACAATGATATTAAAGGAGCCAAGTGGATCCTGATTAATATTAATTCAGCGGCAGGTGAGCATGAGTTTACGATGGATGAAGTAGAAGTAATTCAAAACTATTTACTCAGTCATGCCGGAGAGAATACGGATGTTATTCTTGGTATGGGATATGACTCCACACTTGGCGACAAGATTGGTATTACTCTTATTGCAACTGGTTTTGAACACAAAGATCCCTTTGCAAAACCAGTAGTTAAAAAAGAAGAACCAAAACCAATTGAAAAAATATTAATGACGTTGGTAAAGATGGAAGAACCTAAGATCCCTTTTGTAATGATAGATCAGGTGTCAACTGATTTTCCAGAAGACCCGGTTGGTAAAGTAGTAAAAATAAATGAGGAAGAGCTGAAACCAGCTGCGATGAATGAAAATGGATTACCAACATTGACTGATGAATTTCTTCCTTTAGAGAAAACAGTAAATGATATTACTGATTCAAATCAGGAAGCCGAGCAGGATATTATTCATTTTGAACTTCAAACGGAAGATAGAATGTTAAATACAATGCCGGAAACTCAGGTAGAAGCTTCTCCTTCAAATAAACAAACAGCAGTTACCATCATTGAACATTTTCAATTGATTGATCCACTACATTCAGTAAATGCAATAAAAATCAAACAAACAGATGCTGAACTGATTAGCAGCATAAAAGATAGTACTAGTACAAGCCCGGTGTCTGCAGCATCGGGTGGTTATCTGGCCAGACCATCCAATATCTACGCAGAATCTAAACCAGAGGTTATTACCTCCATTACTTCTGCAGAAAAACCACTCCCTTCTGCACTTGCCAGCAATGATGAGGAAGAACTCCTTGAATTGCAAATGCAAATAATAGAAAGGGATGCCATTCCTGCGGCGGATAAGCCGTTGGCCCATCAGGCTCAGACACCTTTGTTACCTGAGGTTGAGGATTCTGCTATGCAGGACGAAACCGAAGAACAAAAACGTAGGGCGGTAGAGAGATTGCATAAGTTGAGAAACTTATCATTCAACGTTAACGCTGCTGACCCCAATAATGAGTTTGAAACTGTGCCGGCATATATCCGCCGCAATATGGACTTGCATAACAACAATACCCAGGTAGAAAATTTTTATAGCAGTTATGAAGTCAAGACAGATCAAAACAATCAAACACAAATAAGCACTATCAATACATTTTTAGAAGGCAAAAAGCCCGATTAAAGAGAGTTCGTTCCAATGAAACCTTTAGCATCAAGCTAGTTTTTTAGTTGTCCCCTCCGGTTTCTACCGGAGGGTTTTTCTTAATGGGCTTCCTTCTATGTTATACCTTTTATACTTGATAGGTAGTTCAATAAAATCAAGGAATAATATCAATGTGAAATAATAAATAGTCTTATGTATTCTTTGCGCCGCCTTTTCTTTGCGTATTCTTTGCGTGAAATGTATTAGGCTGTTTAATTTATCATATTGGTATAATTTTGCTTTTACCACATAAGAACATAGGAAACAATAGGCTGACACATAGGTTCTTCTATCCGCGCCTCTGGCGGGACAAGATGTGTTTTTCTTATGTGTTCTAAGGCCTATTGTGGTTCAATAATTGCTTCTACTTATTAAATATAATTGGTATCAGGACTCCATTACAAGCGTGCAGATATTATTGATGTAAATTTTATTCTTCAGAGATATAAAGTTTTGTTCCCCCTTTTTTCAGCATCATATTTTCTAAATGCCCCATTTTTTTCTGATCTGATGTGATAAGATGTATATGGACAAAGCTGTCATGGTGTGTAAAAATTCCTTTATGTTCTGTTGAAAAAAATCCAACTAATTCAGCAGGTTGTTTTTTCAGTTTAACCGATAATTGATTTTGATGTGCATCTTCGGGTGATTTAACTACTGTTCCGGATGGCAGATTTACAATATGAATTTCTCCTTTATCAAGTGTGGTTGTTAAACGAAAAGCAAAGGGCCTGGTATGATTTTTTGTTGACTGATCCAGAAATGATTCCAATTGCGGGATTGTCTGCACAGTATCTGGCAAAGAAATTTCTTTCCATTTATTAATAGTGGTATAAACGAAGAAAGGGGCTTTTGATGTAAAAGTCTCTTCGATAGTAATGGAACCTTTGGCATTTACAGTTGATTTATACGATTTTCCGTCAATAATCAGTAACTCCCCTTTTAAATATTCTACCGGGCCAACACCATATAAATGTTCTTTGTTTGAAATAGTATCAAGGTTGATAGTTCCGGATAATTCCCCCTCACGCATTACTTTCATCATAGTTCCGGCAATTTTTACAGCACTCTTTTTTGGTGGTGGAACAGCTGATGGACTTATTTTTCTTAATGACATTCCGCAAACGGGGCATTTACCAGGCTTATCATATGTTTTTTCTCCTTCGCATTTCATCGGGCACCGGAAAATTTCCTGTTCTATTATTTTTTTTAATGACATGCCACAGACAGGACATTTCCCAGGTTTGTCATATGTCTTTTCCCCTTCACATTTCATCGGACATTGATATATTTCCGGTGGACTTATTTTTCGTAACGCCATGCCGCAAACCGGACATTTACCCGGTTTATCATAGGTTTTTTCTTTTTCACATTTCATAGGGCATTGATACCTGTCTGTATCATTTTGATTGGAATGGGCAAAACTGCTGTTACTGGCTAAAATAATACAGAGTACTAATAGTACCGCGTTGAAAATTATTTTTTTCATTGTTGTAATTTGTGGTATAAGGTAAATTTTATATTACATAAAAAAGGTATTACACCTTTTATTTTCCTTTGAAATTATGAGATTAAAATTAAATCGTTTTTTGACACTTATTATGATATTTCGCATGGGACCTGCCCTCTTGTATACCTTTTACAGACGGAAAAGTCTTATAATACATGGTTGAAGAAAGAATAGCACAAATTATGGCGTGACGGACTTTGTTGAAAACCAAAACGGACCACTTTTTTGTGATCCGTTTTAAACTAAGTTATTTTTTCTTGTAAAAGATAAATATAAAAAAATCAGGAATGATGTGCTTTAGCATCTTTTTTCTTATGTGTATCTATTTTTTTTGTTACTGAAAACCGTAAACCGCCACCCATAATACTATAACGCTGGGTTGAAACTCCTTTACCCCAGAAATTATTCCCGCTTACAGTTGCATTAATTCCCCAATTAGAACTGTTGTATCCGACTGCCGCTTTATAAACAGCAGCAGGTGCGAGTGATGTATTTTTTCTCCAATCAGTTTCACCATGTTCTTCTGTCATTAAATTGACATCAAGATGAAAAACCATTGAACCCATGATAAAAAAATGTTTTTGTAGCACCAGGGTGTAAGCATATCCTATTCCCGGGCCAAAAGTGAAAAATCTTGTTTCAGTAACACCGGCTATTTTTGGGAATGAACTTTGTACCATTTTTGGAACTAACAAACTATCCTTATTGCTTGATTCCATAATAATATAATAGGCATGGGCACCATAGATCAAAGAACCGGCTGATTTCTTTTGCCATTCATTGCCGTTCAATGCAGCGCGATATGAGAATTGCCGTTTGTTCGGTAACCGGAGCGCCGAGAATCCGAATATTCTTTCCTTAACACTATCACGGTAATAATATTTATTGGGGTTAGGTGATGCATACCCCCTTGGGTTCAGATGCATTCCTTTTGGCATTACAACAAACAAATCAATAACCCATTTGCGGGGAAACATGTGAAGCTGCAAGTCAAGTCCTTTGGTTTTTCCCTTGACAGTATCTTTATTGTTAAGGTAAGCCAACCCATAAAAAATATTGGCAGAAATATTATGCCAGGTAATACCAACGCCTACGTTCAATTTGGGGTTAGCAACATATTGAAGATCACCTATATTTCCTGATGAAGGAATTGTAAAGTGGGTATATTTCTGAGCTGCATACACCCGGGCTGTAATATGGTGCCAGTATGTTTCGTAATAACTGGTATCATTATCTGCATGTTTTTGAGCATTCAAATTGAGTGCTAACAGACCAGCTAACAGAATAATAATTAATTTTTTCATTATTGCTTATTTGAGGATTGAAAATGGGGGAAGTGATAATAGGATGTTGAGTAATAAAAGTAATCAATATTTATTACTGTAGTTTTAAAATTTATCTACTGGTACAAAAGTTCTTCTGCTATTTACGCTGGATCTCATAAAATATTTTAAACCAATGTCTGCAATTTACTTTGGAGCTTGTCAGGGTAAAGTTTGAGTCGGGCTTTGTTTAATAAAATAATATATATGCTGGTGCATATTTCTGTCAAGAAGGTATTAGCTGGGTATGTAATTGTAACATTTTCCTGTTTCTTTTATCACTTTTATAAAAATGCCTTCTTAAATCCCGGCAAAGCCCTGTTTTTACTGGCCTGTTCGTATGCGTATGCCATACTGATTAATTCAGCTTCTTTATATGCACCACTGAAAAACGAAAGCCCTACCGGCAAATCATATGCCATTCCACCTGGTATGCTGATATGAGGATACCCACTCATTGCTGCAGGTGCGGTAAGAAACACATCACCCCAGCGGTCGCCGTAAATGGTATCAATACTGCAGGCCGGCCCCATGGTTAATCCACAGAGAGCGTCTAATTTATTTTCGAGTAGTACAGAATCAATAATTTTTTTTGAACCTTCATGACTTTTATCCAATGCCTGTAAATATTCCTTGCTGTCAAGGCCCGCCATTTTTTCGCTGGCTTCCAGCGTTTCCTGCTTAAAGGTGGGCATGGCTTTATCCTCATTTGTTTTATTAAATGTAATAACGTCTTTGAGCGTTTTTACAGAAGCCCCGGCCGTTGACAGGTATTTGTTCAGTCCATATTTAAATTCGTATTTCATTACTGCAAATTCTGCATCGCCCAGGGCATTGAATTTATCTAAATAATCCAATTCAATTATTTCAGCGCCCTGTTGTTTCATCAGGTCAACAGCTTTTTGGAGCAACTTATTCAGGAACTGGTTATCATATTTCTTTTTTTCAATGCCTATTCTTTTTCCCTTCAATCCATTGGCGTCTAAAAATTTTGTGTAATCAATAACCGGTCTATCTTCATTTTCGTTTCCTGCCTGAACGGTTGACATAGTTTTTTCATCTTCCTTATCTATACCAGCGAGAATTCCCAAAAAGATAGCGGCATCTTTTACTGTTCTTGCCATTGGACCTGCCGTATCCTGTGTATGTGAAATAGGTATGATGCCTGAGCGGCTAAGCAAACCAACGGTTGGTTTTATGCCTACCATTCCATTTACCGAAGCGGGACAGGTAATAGAACCATCTGTTTCAGTACCTATTGCCACGGTACAAAGATTAGCAGCTACTGCAACTCCGGAACCCGAACTTGACCCGCAGGGATTGTGGTCAATGATGTAAGGATTTTTTGTTTGTCCGCCCCGGCTGCTCCAGCCTGAGCATGATTTACCCGAACGGAAATTGGCCCACTCACTCAGATTGGTTTTTCCCAACAATACAGCCCCTGCTTCCCGTAATTTTTTTACAATAAAAGCATCTTTTGCAGCGATATGCCCAACAAGTGCTAATGATCCTGCCGTCGTCATCATTTTATCTGCAGTATCAATATTGTCTTTAATTAAAACAGGTATACCATGCAACGGTCCTCTTATTTTACCGGCTTTTCTTTCTTCATCCATTGCTTTGGCTATTGTCATGGCATCAGGATTTAATTCAATCACGGCATTTAAGGTTGGCCCTTTTTTATCAATAGCGGCTATGCGTTGCAGGTATAGCTGTGTTATTTTTTCCGAACTGTATTCACCCTTCGCCATTTTATCCTGTAACTCGCTGATGGTGATCTCGTTTAATTCAAATCCGTTAGTTATCGGATCATCTTTTGATTCAGCAGATGATGACTCCTTTTTTTTATCAGATGTACTTGTGGTGCAGGATGCCGCCAGAATTGTTGTTAAACCTGCTGCCGCCAG
>JANMLJ010000350.1:0-15222 GCA_031372465.1 Chitinophagaceae bacterium
CATCTATGCTGAGTTGGAGTTTTTCTTTTACATTCATAATAGCCATCATACCAAATACACCAATACGGTTGGCGATAAAAGCAGGCGTGTCTTTACAAAGCACGGTTGTCTTTCCTAAATACAAGTCACCATAATTCATCAGGAAATCAACAATCTCCGGGTCGGTGTATGGAGTGGGAATGATTTCTAATAATCGTAAATATCTTGGAGGATTAAAAAAGTGGCTACCACAGAAATGTTTTTTAAAATCATCCGTTCTGCCTTCGGCCATCATATGTATGGGTATTCCGGAAGTGTTGGAAGTAATCAGTGTTCCGGGCTTGCGAAATTTCTCTACCTGCTCAAAAACTTTTTGTTTGATGTCGAGACGTTCTACCACTACTTCAATTATCCAATCGCAACCAGCGATGTCTTTCATGTTGTCATCAAAGTTGCCGGTCGTTATTTTTTTAATAACATCTTTGGTATAAACGGGAGAGGGGTTACTTTTTATCGCAGTGGTCAGCGCATCATTTACAATTTTATTTCTTTCGGCTGGTTTTGTACTTTCGGCGGCTTCTTTGGGGACTATATCCAGCAACAAAACCTGTACACCAATACCTGCAAAATGACAGGCAATTCTTGAACCCATTACGCCGCTTCCTAAAACGGCCACTTTTTTAATAATACGCTTCATACAGTTCTTTTTTAGCATCTCCGCCAGTCTGACGAAGGAGGTTGAAAAAATTAGTTAGCTATGCAACTATTTGGATATCGAAGATAAGATGTTCTTTACTTTTTTTGTAAGAAAAAAAATGACTGAACCGGTCATCTGTACAACTCTTGAAATGAAATATCAAAAGCCATAAAAAAAGATACAAAATTCATCTTTTTCCTTGTAGGGTGTTTGTAGATGCGTTTGCCCTGGGTGTTGTAATTATTTCTTTCCCAAGGTTTATAAATTGGTTACCTTTACAAAAGCAAATTCCCGTACCCTCAACAGAAGATTTTCGACAAAAAGCTGATAATAGCATTTATAACAGGTTAATAATCGGATAAACCCGGTAGACAGTACTGTTTTTCTACTATTTAAACAGAAAAAAGAGCACTACTACGCAAAATCGATCCGGTAAAATTTCTATATTATACTGTTGTATTGCACAATCTAATAGTGAAAAAACCGTTTAAAGCAATTGTTAACCAATTTCTATGAGTAAACCAAACTCCATACGTTCAGCAGGCGCTGAGCATTTGTCTGTTATTCACAAAGCTTCGCTTACCACAAATACCAATTTTGATTTATTGGAAGATGCAGTTTTGCAAACTGATCTTGATTTTACTATTACCGGATGGAATGCAGCTGCCGAATTATTGCATGGCCAGCCCGGAGCAATGGGCAAAAATCTATTTCAACTGGTTGATATTAATTTTTTAAATGGGAATGTGGATGAGTTGCAACACCATCTATCAAAAAAAGGATTTTGGAGCGGGGAAGTAATGTTCAACAGATTTGATGGTCAACAAATAAATTTCCGTACTACTGCTACTTATATTTTTAATGAAAAAAATAAGCCGGTAGCCATAATGATTGTGAGCCACAATGTCAATGAGCTTAAGAATAAGGAGAATCAACTTGAAACAGTAAAGAAGAAATATGAAATACTAATGAACACTTTACCCGAAGGGGTAATGATGATCGATGCTGCTGGAAAAGTGGAAGCTTGTAATAAAAGAGGTGCAGAAATATTAGGAATGACAGAAGAGGAAATTCTTGGTTTCGTAATAGCCAGTCCTGAATGGAAAGCAATTAAAGTTGATGGATCTGTTTTTCCATTGACAGAATTCCCGGCTGTAGTGAGTTTGCAAACCGGTTTTCCGCAGCGCAATGTGGTTATGGGTATCAAACAGCCCAATGATAATTTAGTTTGGCTCTCCGTAAATTCAGAAGCGCTTATCCGGCCAGGTGAATTTGAACCTTATGCAGCGGTGGTATCTTATTCAGATATTACTGATTTTAAAAATACAGAAGAGGAACTTAAAAAAAGTAATGAGCGCTTTTATCATGTATCCAAAGTAACTACTGATGCAATCTGGGATATCGATCTAATTAACAAACGGGTTTACCGAAGTGGTGCATTCCGCCGCTTGTCAGGTTATGAACCGGATCAGATTGAACCAAACCTCAATTGGTGGTTTCAAAAAGTACATCCTGATGACCTGCAACGAGTGGAGAATAAATTAGAAGAAAGTATCCGTAAGGGATTGGAACGCTGGGAAGATGAGTACCGGTTTAAATGTGAAGATGGCAACTATAAATTTCTTTTTGACTCGGGTGTTATTTTATACAAAGGTGGAAAGGCAGTAAGGATTCTGGGTGCAATCAGGGATTTGACAGCGCAAAAGAAACTGGAAAAGCAATTACTCGATGAACAGGTACAGCGGCATCAGGCCATTACAGAGGCAACAATAGCAGCGCAGGAACAGGAAAAAACAAATATCAGCCGGGAACTACATGATAACGTGAACCAGATTCTGATGAGTGCAAAACTGTTTATGGACACGGCGAAACGAATGCCTGATCAGAAAAATGAGTTGTTGGATAAGGCAATAGAATACCAGTTACTGGCATTGCAGGAAATCAGGAAACTGTCTAAATCGTTAAGCACTTCCAATGTAAAGACGGTAGGTCTACGGGAGAGTATAGATGATATTGTTGAAAATATGGAGTTGTTACAGCAGCTGGAGGTGGACTTTATTTTTAATGAAAAGGTGGAAGAAAAATTATCAGATGATCAGAAACTGATGTTGTTCCGTATTATTCAGGAACAAACAAGCAATATCAGCAAATATGCGGAAGCAAAAACGGTGCAGATATTGATTAATATGGCCAACAATATGATTCACCTGGTGATAAGTGATGACGGAAAAGGTTTTGACACATCCGATAAAACTACCAAAGGAATTGGATTCCTTAATATAATCAGCCGGGCAGATGTATACAAAGGAAAAGTAAATATTGTTTCTTCGCCGGGTAATGGCTGTACACTGGAGATTTGTTTTCCTATTGATTAAGGATGATTTTTAATGCAGTTGTCCTGACAGGGAAAAGCTATAAACATTTATTTTCCAACCATCACAAAAGCACCCCAGAAATACGGGTGCTTATATTTTTCTTTGATTGCTTTTTGTGCTACAATGTATGCCGCATTTATATCTTTAGTTTTAAGATAATGCTGGTAAAAAGCAATCATAAAATCCCTGGTAGCCACATCGTCTACTTTCCACAGGCTTGTCATTATGCTACCGGCACCTGCAGCACGAAAGGCTCTTTGCAAGCCATACACACCTTCTCCTGCATCCAGATAGCCAAGACTTGTTTCGCAGGCAGACAGAATAACCAATGAGGTATTTTCCAAATCCAGGTTCTGTGCTTCGTATGCCGTTAATATGCCATCATAGGTATCAGGATAAACAGGCGAACTATAATAATTAACCACTCCGCTTAAGAGTAATCCCGAATTGACCATTGCATTAAATGTCCGGTAACCTTCTGTAGCATTATCACCGGCCGGTGACCAATAACCATGTGTAGCAATATGCAAAATACCCGGGCTATGCAATTGATACACTTTATCTTCTGTAGCTTGTTCTTTCAGATAAGAATTTACAGTTAACTTACCGAGGTCCATTTCTTTTTTAATAGTCATTATCTCTTCTTCTGTACCAGGCAGATCAGGAATATTGTTGTCTTTAAAATTTCTTACCAGCGATCTTGTATTGACATTGGCAACAGGAATAGAGCTGGTTGTTCCCGTTTTATACACAGGCCTTCCAAACAGTGTGGCAGTCTTTATCTCTTTATTGGCCATGCTATTATTTACATCTAAGCCGGAGGTAGTATAATGAATCTCTATTTCATCCAGTAAATACTGTCCGCTTACCTGGTTTTTCAGTGTAGCTATATTGATAAGATGATAAATCCCATCTGGTGAAAAGAATATTTTTTTGATACCTTTTCCACCGGATCCTGAGGATAACTGTTCACTGATCGGTTTCCAGAAACGGTTGTACGATTCTTTATCGTCTAATTTAAGTTTGATATTATTTTTATAAAGTTTAAAATATTTATTGTCTAAATCATTGGCCGCATCAGGCAGGTAAATTATTTCCGGGTACTGGCTGTTTTTGGTAAGAATATACGCCGCATAATAAGTAGTGTCAGAATAGTACACCTGGTCTTTCCATTCAAAGCGAACCATTTCAATAGCGGCTTCTCCTTCTTTTAACTGGTCTCTTACTGTTTTCCAATCGGGTGGGGTAAGCTTTAAATATTTTTTAAAATCTTTTGCCTTATTGGTCAGTTCATTCTCCAGGTGGTTAACTTCTTCCTGCATTTTCTTTACTTCCGCCTGGTTGGCTTTGCTCACTGTATCAATTCCGGCAGGATCCTCTGTTTTCATATATTGACGGAGCAATTGTTGTTTTTTATCGATCCATTGATTGTAAAGTTTTGTAATGTTCGGATCATTGGCATTCAGGAATGCTTCTTTTCTTCTTTCTGTTCCTTTTAGCGAAATAGATTTGGTAAAAAGAAGATTACTGTAAGCCTGTTGTGCCAGCTGCGGAAAAATAGCCGGTTGTCCGCTGGATCCTGCCGATTTTTCCTTTGCGATTTTTACAAAGCTGTGAAAATTTTCATATCCTTCTTTTAGTTTGGAATTGTAATAAGTGATAAATGCTTTTTCGCCAAATGTAAAAATGATATCATTGATCCAGTCTGCATTCAGGCTGAAAAGTTCAGTATATGTTTTCGCGGCTTCATCAAAACGACGATCTCTCATACTGAGATAAGCATAATTGGAAAATGGCTGGGTGGATTCCCGGAAATTTTTGGTGGTCCTTACTAATTGCATGATTGATTTAAACATCTCCGCGTATTTCGGACTACCCATAAATCCCAGGTGTGTTGCTTTCAAAAAGTTGATACTGATGTCTGCATACTGGGCATAACTATTATAATGGTCTTCTGTTTCTTTAATGGAGAAAGAAACGGGTTTTGCCAATTTGGAAAACTTACCTCTTTTAATAAGGTATAACGGATACATAGAAATGGGATAGTACTGATTGTTAGGATAGGTTTTGTTGTGACAATTTACCCAGATATAATTCGCCGAATCACGGCTTTTCCATAATTGTTCGGCTGCGTCATATTTTTTCAGCATTTCAAGAGAAAATGCTTCATTTAGAAATCGGATAGCAGGGTAGGGGTCGCAGGGGTTTGTATTATTCTTGTGCCAGAGTTCAGACACATAATCCACATTTTCGGCCGCAGCTTTTGCATAAGATTGATAATCGCCGATGTTGAGATTGTACACTACTTTAGATCCCATTGCTTCTGCCTTATAAGAAGTCCGGAACATTTCATCACCTGTTTGTGACAACTGCTCCATTTTCCGGATATATTCTTCTGCTCTTAAATAGTCGCCGGACTTCGACAGGAAATTTGCATAAAATGTATAGGAGCGGTAACCATTTTTTTCGGGCGGCTCCATCGACATAGATATTTCATAATTTTTTTTCGCCTGCTGAAAATCACCTTTACGTTCAAAGGCGTAAGCGATGTAATAATAGCTGTCGGCTGTCTTAAAGGAAGGGTTCTTCGTAATAAAGTCCAGCGCTTTAGTAGCAATCAGCGGGTCATTATTAGAAAATAAGCCGGGATAGATAACATAATGCCACTGATTGAACGGATTGTTGGTCGTATCGCCTGTAGCGGCAGGTAAGCCTACCATTGCATTCATCGCTTTAGTAGCTTTTTCGCCAACCAATTTTGCAAGAACGGCATCAGGGGCCTGGTTCTCAAATATATTTTTTAGTAAATAATAATTGGTATAGGTCTGCAGTTCTTTCTTCTTTTCTACCAGGTTGTAGAGTTCTTTAGCAATAACCAGTGCTTTCTTCTTGTCAGCAGCATTGGTATAAATGGCAGTTAACTTTGTATCAAAATCTTCCTGGGTTTGAGCGCCTGCTGCTACAAAAAGTATTGTCAGCAAGCAGGTAAAAAATATTTTTTTGCAGATGATGGAAAGCATACTAACAGAAAAATTTTTAACGTAGTTATTGTTAATAGTTTTTGGCGATGCTGCGGATAGTAAGGTACTGAAATTCGTTTAATTTTTTGACAGCCTTTTTTATTCAACTATCAATTTCAGTCAGGAATCCTGACCCATCATATAATTTAATTAAAATCTATCGGTGGCAAACGACGTTCCTCCAGTTCTTTCCTGTATCGTTTTATCATTCTCCTGTTGTTCTTGGCACCCACACTGCTTGCCATACCACTTATCGCAATTTGTATCAGGTAATTGATAGCGGACCTATCCCGGTTTCGTATAAAAAATACATTTCCTTTCCGGTTCAGGTTATTTCTTTTAATAATAAATGTATTAGCCGCAAAAGTCAGTAACCTGGTCAATACTGTTTTTTTGGCTTCTTTACCATTTTTCAGGAACTGCACTTTTAAATTTTTATACAACATACTCATTTCTCCGAATGCGAGGTATTCTTTGCCTACGGCTCTCATGCTTAACGTGTCAAGCATTCCTGATAAAAGTTTTACCGATAGCGTTGGTAATAATGCAGAATTAAGTACGGTTAAGTCGCCAGGTTTCATCCGTAGTGTCATACTGAAACCACTTAAGGAATCGATGTAAGATTCTTTTACCCTAAGCCTTACCCAAACCGTATCCATGAGATAGCCAACAGCCCTGATGGATAAACTATCTGTACTTGTCAGGTTATCATTTTTTACATTAAGCAACGTTACAAATAATCTTGTCACCGGAATCGTGCCGGGAAGTTTTGTCTTTTCACCTACTTCCGTGTATTCAACTTCTGCTTTATTAAATTGTACCGTGTCAATAGATAGTTTTAGCGGAATTTTCTTCAATAAATTGACGGGTAATGGTTTTATGATGCCTGCTTTAAAAGGAAGCTGTTTGTCTTTATAATCGGTAAGTAATAAATTTTCAATTATGGTTGATCTGATATTTAGTATTTTTTTATTGATATATGTATCAATGTCAACCGGGCCAATGCTGATAGCTCCTGATTTGAAGGTGATATAATCAGTTTGAAATGTTTGTTGGGCAACAAATGAATCTCTGGAAAGAAAAGGCGTCATTGAAAACGAATCCAATAAAAAGGTATTACTGCTCCGGTTGAAGGAAGCGTTGTTCCAACGTAGCTTTGAGGTGGCCGTTGAATAATTCCCTGTCAGATGCTGTATCCGAAAAACAGGATTGGCTGCCATCAACTTTTGTAGCGATAAGATGGTGGAGGAATTAATAGTAAAATTATTCAGCGACCCGCTGTTCATCACCAGGTTGTTGCCCGTTGATTTACTGATACTGTCAATACGGAAATCGCTGGCATCTAAGCTGGAAATTGTGGCCGACCATGCTGCTGGTTCTTTCTCTTGCTGATTCAGTGTGATATTTTTTAGCTGTGCTGATACTTTTCCTACTCCGGAATTAAACGTTGTTCCTTTTGGATCTGTCACCTCAAAATCAGCAAGATAAATTGTAAGATTGTCGAGTATGGATCTGCCCGCATTGGAATGTATTTCTTTAGCCTCCAAAAAATTCAACTTGTTTTTTTCACCATGCCAGTTCAATTGAAGCGTGCCTTTGCCGGTAGTACTGGTAAAATTTATTGTTGGCTGATATAATTTTAGTTCGCTGATATCAATTTTTGGAAGAGCTGTTTTTTTTCTTTCACCAACCTGGTTATTTGCCGTTAACTGAAGATTGATTACAGGCTTCAATATATTAATTGCATCAAGTGTAATGTTTCCATTTAGTAATGGTTGTATATGAGGTATTACTGTCAAAGACGGTATTGAAATCGCCGCCTCCATTTTCCCAGTATTAGTTGTATAAACTATTTGACGGAGGGAAGAACTTTTATTATCTGCAATATCATAATCAGCCACGGAAAGGTTCAGGGTATTGTCTTTTATTTTTAGTTGTTGCCCGGATAGCTCCAGCCCGTCTATTGTTAATTTTGTATCAGCTTTTTTCTCCAATACATTAAAAGAAACACTATTAAATTGAGTGGAGATTGACTTGCCATCCACCATCCCGTTGAATGAAGTTGTAGTACCCTTTACATCTATCAATTTGATAGTTGATTCATTATTCTTCTTTTTTGCACCGCCGGCATTTATTTTTACATCCCCTTTTTTCCATCTCACTCCTTCTGCATATATATATCCTGATGATTCATCTATCATCAATTTTTTTACCTGCGCTTGTTGCAGATCAACCGCCATACTTTTTTCTTTATTCCTGAAATGTATTTTACCGGCACCTAATTGCCCGCTTAGACCGGAGTACAGTAAATCCTGAAGTTCGATATCCATTTCACCGGAATGGATGACACCCTTTTTAAAATTTAATTGCGTCAGCGAATTATTTATGCCAGCCAGTTTTCTGGAGGCAAGTAATGAATGGCTTTTTATCGAAGCAGTTGCATGGTCTAATTTAATCCGTAAATTATTTTTCAACTTCAGATCTATTGTCCCATTTACAATATCTAACTGTTGTAAGTCCATATATTCATTAACAGTAGATAAAGATTCAAAAATATTTCGGCTCCCTGATTTATTATGTTGTTTAGGGTTAATGGTGTAGCTGATGTTGGCATTGGAAAGAATGGCCTGCTCTGCCCTTAGCTTTCTTTCAAATACCAGCTCGTCCCAGGAAAGCCCCCGTAATGTAAATTGCGGAACACTGATCATATTAAGGATCTTTCCCTGATACAGTTTGTTGAATAGAAAATTACTAAGGGTGATATGATCATCTTTAAAGAGTACACTGTCAAATTTTATACTATTGCTGCTATCTTTAATGAAATTCTCATAGTTGCGGATGGCCATACCAAAGCTTTTTACTTTTATTGGCTTTGGAGCATTCTGGTCAACCCGTAAACCCTGCATTTCAAAATTATTATTGCTGAATGTAAAAGTGTTTGGAACACCTTCTTTTATAGTTTTGATATTGAAGTCGGCGTTGTTTACCACTACAAAGCCTAATTGCAGGTCACCGGTTAATTGCTTGATAAAATCTTCCAATTTTAGCGGTGGTTTTTTGCTGTCTTTCTTTTTGCCTATTTCAACATTCAGGTTAAATTTCGGATTAACGCAATAGACCGAATCGGCTTTAATCAATTCTGACTTATACAAAGCGTCAAAGTCAATATTGGTTAGTAGAAGTTGATCAAAAAAAACGTTGAAGGAATTAGAACTGCTGTCGCCTTTTGCAGCAGCAATAGTACAACTATCAAACTCGACTAATTTTTTTTGAAGATTTATCCGGAATCGGCTAAAGCTAAGCCGGTGTCTTCCGTCCGGGAAAGTAATATTTTGATTACGGCTACGAAGCACTACATTTTCACTGAACAATAAATTTTCATTGCCCGTAAGTTTGCCGGCATCTATTTGTAAATTTTTTATATGAAAATGAATATTAGAGACTGTAAGTGGTAACTGACTCGTATCAATTTTATTTATCAGCCTGAACGTTCCTTCATCAATTTGGAATCTTTTAACGCTTAAAATTTTGAGTGCGTCCTGAATGGATGAATACACTTTTCCCATTTCCTCAGGAATTGAAACATCTTTCTTTACGCTCTTATCCGGTTTTACCGATGCTTTCAACCGGATTACTTCAACCAGCGGGTTGAGTAAGGTAAGGGAATCTATCAGGAATTGTTTTTTAAAAACGATTGGAAGAATAGCCCTCACCTGTAACAGCATCCTGTCTACTTTGAAATGATAGGCTGTTGTACCGGAAAGCGTATCCGTATTGTAGAACACCGCTTTTTCCAATTCTATTTTGCGGTTGAAATAATTGAAATGAATTTTTTCTATTTTCAATTTTAACTTGCCGCCTGATTTTGATGCTACCATTTCTTCAATCAACTCCTTCGCATGAGCTTTTAGCCAGAAATGAAATCCGACTAGCAACATAACAAGTATCACCAACGTGATACCGGTAATTTTTAGAATTTTTTTGCCAAAGCGTTTTATTGTCAAGTGCCGGAAATGATTAGACTGTGAATTTACTGAAAATCAACAGGCAAAAAACCTGCCATTTTGTTCCAGGTCAGGAAACACACTCTTTGTGTGGCAATAATCAGGAATCGGGTAAAAATTTACCGATTAACTAACATTTGAACCGGGAGAAACGGGGTTTTCAGGTTGAAGTAATTGAAGTTTTCCATCGCTATCCTCAGCCGTTAGAATCATTCCCTGGCTTTCTATGCCTTTCATTTTTCTTGGTGCAAGATTGGTAACAACGATTACCTGTTTGCCTACCATTTCTTCCGGCGTATAATGCTGGGCAATTCCTGAAACGATCGTTCTTTTTTCAGTTCCTAAATCAATTTCTAATTTCAACAATTTATCTGCTTTTGCAACTTTTTCGCAGGCGGTCACGGTTCCGGCTTTTAATTCAAGCTTTGCAAAATCATCATAAATTATTTCTGCTTTACTCATTTTAGGTGATTTTATGGTCTCAGGTGCAGACACCGGACTTTTGACAGTCTGCTCTTTCACTAAACCTGCTTTTAATTTTTCAATTTGTTCTGCAATTTCAGCATCTTCTATTTTCCTGAACAATAAAGTTGGTTCTCTCAGGCTATATCCTACACTCAGAAGTTTTATGGTACCTGCATTTTTCCAATCCAGCATTTTGTCCACCACTTTCATCATGTGCAGCATTTTCTTTGCCGTGTTGGGTAAAAAAGGATTGATGAGTACCGTTAGATTGGCACATAATTGCAAACAAATATGTAAGCAGTTGTCAATTGATTGTTGAGCGGCTATGGACTGTGGACTGTCGTCTATCGTCAATCTTGCTTTAATCCAGGGTTCTTTTTTCTGCATATACTGATTCCCTTTCCTGGACAGGTCAATAATCTGGAACAGGGCATCTTTGAAATGATAGTACTCTATGGCTGATTGAACTTCAGCTTTTGTATTTTCAATATCAGCTATCAGCAACTTGTCATTATCATCTAATATATCCTCATGTAAACGGGGAACTTTTCCTCCGCAGAGTTTATGCATCAGCACAAAAGTTCTGTTTACAAAATTGCCAAATATGGAAACCAGTTCACTATTCACCGCATCCTGGAAACCTTTCCAGGTAAATTCACTGTCTTTGGTTTCTGGTGCAATTTGAGTCAGGTAATACCGTAGCATATCTACACATTGTCCACCGCCATTTTCTTTCTTTACAAAATCGTTGATATAATCCCTCATCTCCAGTTTCCAGTTGCGGCTGGTACTCATCTTATCACCTTCCAGGTTCAAGAACTCATTGGCCGGAACATTTTCCGGTAAAATATTCCCATGCAATTTCAACATAATGGGAAAGATGATACAATGAAAAACGATATTATCTTTTCCAACAAAGTGAACCAACTTGGTGTCTTTATCTTCCCAATACGGCTTCCAGCTATCCTCTCCATCAGGGAGTTTTTCTTTATTATCTATTGCCCATTGTTTAGTAGCGCTGATATAACCAATCGGTGCATCAAACCACACATAAAGCACTTTCCCGGTCTCCATTTCTTCAGAGCCCGATTTTGCAGCAGTACTTTCTGATCTATCGGATTCTAAATCCCCCTTGCGGGGGGTGGGGGGGCTTGGAACTTTCACTCCCCACTCAAGATCTCTTGTCACGGCCCTGGATTGTAAACCTCCATCGATCCATCCTTTGCATTGGCCAAGTACTGTTGCCCGCCAATCATCTTTATGATCTTTTAATATCCATTCACGAAGAAAATCTTCATGCTTGCCCAATGGCAGGTACCAATGAGTAGTTTTTTTCTTTATCGGGGTTTCACCACTTAATGTACTAACAGGATTGATCAATTCGTCCGGACTCAACGTAGTACCACAGTTTTCGCATTGATCACCAAATGCCCGGTCACTGCCACAGTTTGGGCAGGTGCCTTTGATATACCTGTCTGCCAAAAATGTTTTAGTGGCTTCATCATAAAACTGCTCAGTTTCTTTTGTTTCAAGCTCGCCGGCATCATTTAGTACCGTAAAAAATTCCTGCGCCGTTTCATGATGTATTGGCTCGCTGGTGCGGTGATAAATATCAAAAGATATATTCAGGTCAGCAAAATCTTCTTTAATAGCCACATGGTACTTATCAATAATAGCTTGTGGTGTTGTACCTTCTTTCATCGCCTGTATGGGAATAGCAGTGCCATGTTCATCACTGCCACAAACAAAAACCACATCCCTTTTTTGAGCCCGCAGGTAACGTACATAAATATCAGCGGGTATATAGGCACCTGCCAGGTGGCCAACATGTTTTAATCCGTTGGCATAGGGAAGGGCAGAAGTAACCAGGTATCGTTTGGGTTCGGTCATAATCTAAAATTGTAACCGCAGAGGCGGTAGCCGCAGAGTTAGTTTGATATTATCTCTGCGTCTTTTCCTGCAGGCCTTGCTCCGCTGAAGCTTTGCGAAGGCGAGCAGGCAGGTTAGCGTCGCTGCGGTTATTATTACAAAAATACTATAATCGTCAGCAACCCCCAAACAACACTAAAGAGGCTGTCTCAAAAGCAATAAAAACTAAACACAAAATTCACAAAATAAAAAAGGCAAAGTACACAAACCATTACTATTGAATTGTTCGATCTTTGTGGCCCTTTGCGAATCCTTTGAGTTCTTTGTGGTTAAAACTACTTTTGAGACAGCCTCTTTTAAAGTTGTATAATTGCTGTCCTATTTTTTTCTCTTATTAGAAAACATCCATTTCAGAAAAGTTGGCTCGGCAAAAGCATTATCCCAGCTATTATGATTTACGGCAGGGTATTCTGTATAAGTAACAGTAACTTTCAATTCTTTGAGTTTGTTAACCATTGCCCTGGATTCATTTACATTTACCACAACATCCTCATCGCCATGAAAAATCCAAAAAGAAGTTTTTTTTATTCTTTCGTCGTAACGCAATGCATCACCACCACCGCAGATGGGCATGGCCGCTGCAAATAACATAGGAAAACGATAAAGCATTTCAAAAGTACCCATACCACCCATTGACAACCCGGTGATGTAACATCTTTTTTTATCAATTGATTCCTCATTTAAAAGCTGATTCACCAGCATTTGCACTGCCGCGAGTGGCCAGGTAATTGTATTGTCATAATTGAATTCAAAGGTGAGAGGTGTTTTGTTCCTGTCAATATTTACTGAACTCCAGAAACTATTTTCCGGGCATTGTGGAAATAGTATGATGGCAGAATAATTTTTCCTGTTCTCTTCTTTTAAAAAAAGTTTTGCACCATGTATTAGTTGCTTTTCATTATCATTTCCTCTTTCACCGGCTCCATGAAGAAAAAGTACTAAAGGATATTTTTTATTTTTATCATAGTTTTCAGGATAAAGTATACGATAAGGCAATACTTTTCCTTCGCTGTGAACGTATTCTTTTTTTTGAAACAGGGTTAAATCCTGTGCAGAGGTTGTTGCAGAAATTACTATTAGTAAGTAGGTAAGTATCTTTTTCATGAATTATATTTAAACAAATAGGTAGTTTCTAAAATTAGTAAAAGAAATGATACTTTTAATTTATGATTAAAACACCTCCGTATTTACAAAAAGGCGATACTATCGGTATTGTTTGCCCGGCCGGCTTTATGGCAGCAGAAAAAGTGCAAACCTGTATCAATACCTTAAAGGATTGGGGATATAAAGTAAAAACGGGCAAAACTGTTGGTGGAGAATCTTCCACCTATTTTTCCGGAACTGATGAAGAACGGTTAAATGATTTTCAGCAAATGCTGGATGACGACGAAGTAAAAGCGGTGCTTTGTGGTAGAGGTGGGTATGGGATGAGTCGTATTATTGAAAGTATTAATTTTAAGAAATTTAAGAAACATCCAAAGTGGATAGTGGGTTATAGTGACATTACCGTGCTGCATTCACATCTTTATTCTAATTATGCTATCTCCTCACTCCATGCACCCATGGCAGGTGCTTTTAATGAAGAAGGCTACAAGAACGAATTTATCCTCTCCTTAAAAAATGCGTTGGAAGGAAAGAAGATAAAGTATTCATGTCCGGCTCATGCATTCAACAGAAAAGGCGAAGCTGCGGGTGAACTGATTGGCGGCAATCTTTCTTTATTGGCCCATTGCATCGGATCTGGTTCAGACATAAAAACAAAGGGTCGCATTTTGTTTATGGAAGATGTGGGTGAGTATAGTTATACTATTGACCGAATGCTTTACCAGCTTAAAAGAAGTGGTAAATTTTCCCGTTTAGCAGGCCTTATCATAGGTGGATTTACAGAAATGAAAGATACAGAACGGCCCTTTGGAAAAGAAGTAGCTGAAATTATCCTGGATAGTATAAAGGAATACGATTACCCGGTTTGTTTTGATTTTCCGGTGAGCCACACAGACAGAAATTATGCATTGAAAGTTGGCGTACGTTATAAATTACGGGTAGATAAATCAAAAGTTATACTGGAAGAATAATACTTAATACTTGGGATATAAAATAAATCTCCCCCTGGAACTGATTTTATAGTTCATTAAATCATCATAAGATTTTTCGTTGACCGTCATCTTTGAGATAAGCACAATTTTATTATCCTTATATAACCAGGAAAATGTTTGGTAACTGGATTTTTTTCTTATGCCGGCTATTGCCGCTTCTAACGAAGCTATAAAAGTGCCGTCTTTTTTACAAGTAATCAGGTACACAACCTGGAAACTGCTGCTATCACTTCTTTTCTTTTCCTCCTGCAAAACCAGTAAATCGAAAAATTGATTAGATGTAATTTTTCCTGCCAGGTAGTAATTTCTGTTTTTTATACGGTTGTTGCCCGACCCGGAAAATACATTGGAGAACCATTTTTTCACGGTAGAACTATCCAAAAGATTTTTTTGATAAGGGGTGGTATTAATTTGCAAACTATCTGAAAGGTCAGCTTCTTCTCCGATAAGTTGTAAGTCGGCATATGCTAGTCCATCCTGGGCTGTTGCGCCCATCCAAGAGAAAATTAAACATATTGAAATCAGCCGTTTCATTTCATTAAAATAGAACTGTAGATAATTACAGAAAATACGCTAAAATAAATATATACCTGACTAATTGTTTAAAAGGGAGTCAAGTTTATGGTGAAATAATGAAAAATCATTCAGATTGTTATG
>JANMLJ010000378.1:0-6629 GCA_031372465.1 Chitinophagaceae bacterium
TCCATACAAATCAGCATACACTTTTGCATACAACTCATTTACATACTTGGTAACTGCGTAGGGAGAAAGAGGTTTGCCGATTTTGTCTTCAACCTTTGGCAATCCGGGATGATCGCCGTAAGTAGAAGAGCTGGCTGCATATACGATCCGTTTGATATTTTTTTCTTTGGCCGCCGTGAAAATATTGAGTGTGCCGGTGATATTTACTTCATTCGTAGTAAGCGGGTCATTAATAGAACGGGGAACTGATCCCAAAGCTGCCTGGTGAGAGATCAGGTCGATTTTATCACAGGCTGTCAGACAGGTAGCATAATTCCGTATATCGCCTTTAATAAAGGCAAATTTTGGATGATTGAAAAATACTTCAATATTCTTTAAAGAGCCTGTTGAAAGGTTATCCAGCACCCTAACTGAATTTACTCTTTCATCCAGCAGCAATTGTTCAACAAGATTGGAGCCAATAAAACCTGCTCCCCCTGTAATTAAAATACGCATTGAATAAATTCGATGATTTACTTTCTTCTTTTCTTCTTTTTTGTGATTCCAAAAAATCTTCGGATATCTAAAAAGGCGATTGTCCGCTCCAGAAAATTAGGTGGTGCTACTTCTTCTTCATAATAACTTCCATAACCATAACCGTAACCATAGCCATATCGGCCATAGCCATAGTAGCCATAACCTGGCTTCATTTTTACATCATTGATAATAATGGAAACTTTAGGAAGTTTATTGCCCAGATAAAATTCATCAATCAGGCCAATTTGTTTTTTGAAGGTATGTCCCTGACGAACGAGGTATAATGTTGAGTCAACATATTTGCTTAATGTCATTGCATCGCTTACCATACCTACCGGTGCGGTATCTACAATTACAATATCGAAATTTTCTTTTAGCCAGGCGAACAATTCGTCCATTTTCGGATCCAGTAATAATTCTGAAGGATTGGGCGGTATAGGTCCGCAACCAAGTACATAAAGATTATCCTGCTCAGGTACTTGCTTAATAATATCTTTTAGTTCAGATTTTCCAATAAGGAAGTTTGTAATTCCGGGACCCTTGGGTATTTCCAGGCCCGCCAATATTCTTGGTTTCCTGATATCAAACTCAAGAATAACCGTTTTTTTACCTGCCAATGCAAGAACGGCTCCCATATTGGTAGCAACATAAGATTTTCCTTCCCCGCTAAAAGAAGAAGTAAATAGAATAGTTGATTTTTCCTTTTTATTAAGAACATACTGAAGATTAGAACGAATGATCCTGAACTGCTCTGCCACCATACTCCGGGTAGTTTTATTTACTACCAGTACTTTGTCAGAAAAAGAGTGTCCAATTTCACCAAGTATTGGTGCTCCGGTAATTTTTTCAATATCCATTCTGGTGCTCACTTTATCATTTAGTATCTCGCTTAGAAAAATGATGAGTGCTGGCAAACCTATTCCCAATAAAATGGCCAGCATTTGTATAGCTCTGCGGTTGGGTGTCACAGGTATCGTAGAGGCATAGGCCATATTGATTATATCCGAGTTGGAAACGTTAGCAGATTTTGTAATGGCCTGCTTCTCTCTTTCTTCACGTAACAATTTATAAAGCCCCTGAAGCGTTTCTAATTCTCTGAGCATCTGCAATTGCTCTTTTACTTTTTCAGGCAATGCCTGCAACTTTGTCTCGCTTTGCTCGCTTTTGTCTTTACTCGAACTGACACTAGCAGATATAGAAGATCTGATATTTTTTAAAAGTTCCAGGATGCTGCTTCGTAATTTTTCAATCTGGTCATTGGCTTCTTTCATAATGGGATGACCTGCTGCAACATTTCCATCAATCAATTGTTGTCGTGTAATCTGGGCTTTATTATAATCACTTACCAATTCGATGAGGGTCCCATCAGTTAAGTTTAAAGTTGTTGGAACTTTCTGAAATTGATTCTTTTTATCCAATAAATAATTACTGACCATATCAGTCACAGTCAGACTAATTGAAAGTTCATTGATTTTTTTATCAGATTCATTGATATTTCCAAAATAATTATCTGACTGTGCTTTAGAGTCAATCAGGTTATTCTGGCGCTCAAAAATATTAAGGACTTCCTGGCCACTATCGATCTTGTGACGGTATTGAGCCACCCTTTCGTCAATGAATTTCAATTTTTGAACTGATGTTTTGTCTTTTTGTTCCACACTGTACAAAGCATACTCCTGCATCAGTTTATTAATAATATCTGCCCCCATTTTGGCATTTGAGGTCCTCATCGCAATAAAGAGAATCCCTGTACCAGCTGATTTAAGCGTAACCTGTACAGCACCCGCATATCGACTTGCTGCATCATAGCCTGGTGTCCATGTTATTGAATATTCTTTACTCACATCAACTTTAGGATTATTAATCAATCTAAATAACCCTTTATCGTTTTTGAAAACCTCGCCAAAAGAAAAGGTATTCTTGTCATCATTTATCCTAAACACCTTACTATTCAAAAATTTCAATTTGAACGTAAAACTTCTGGTAGAATCAGCTATTTCCAACGCCTCCATGTAAAATGGCCCCAGGTTATAAATGTTGACTTCTTTGAATCTACCTTTTGCTGTATAACTGTATTGCAGTTGTAAGCTGTCTACTACCCGCTGCATGAGGGGCCGTGACTTCAATACTTCTATTTCATTTTGAATGTTATCTGCCTTGGTACCATTAATAAGATTCTCCACATCGTTATTACGTTGCCCACCCGGTTGTTCACTTCTGATAATCATGGAGCCACTAACGCTATAAATAGGAATCGTGTATCTTAAATAGATATAAGCAATCAAAAGAGCAAAAGAAACGGATAGAATAAAAAGAGGAAGAAACCGGATATATTTATAAAAAACATCCCGTAAGCTAAGGTTGAAAAGCTCATTTTTATTACTATTAACAATTTGTTCTTCCATCTGCAATTTTTATAAACAACTATTAATTTCTGATGAAAATATTACCTAATGTGGCAGCAACTGTAGCGATCGAAAGGGCGATAGAAATTTTTTGTGTAACCAGAACCTGATCAGCCGACTTTGCTTTTATCTTTCCTGTTTCTACCACCACTACATCATTCTGTAAAAGGTTATAATAAGGTGAAGTAAAAAGTTTTTTTGAAGAAAGGTCAATAAAGCCTGTTTCTCTTTGCCCATCAATTTCCCTAAGCACTTTCACTGTATTTTTTCTGCCATATTGTGTTATATCGCCAGATAAACCAATAGCCTGAAGAATGGTAATTTTTTCTCCGGGTACAGAAATTGTTCCTGGTTTTGCCACTTCACCCATTACCGTTACCTGGTAATTTAAAAACCTGATAATTATGGTAGGATTGATAAGTAATTCAACAGGCTCGGTTAATCTCTTTTTTATTTCATTAATAAGCTGTTGTTTAGTCAGGCCTTCAGCATGAATAACACCAAGCCGGAAATGCTCAATATTTCCATCCATATCAACAAGAAAACCACCTGCTGAAGCGGTTTGACCAAGCGTAGAACCTAAGCCGGTATATTGTATAGGTAAATTGTAATATTGATCTGCTTCCGGTTTTGTAACACTGGCAAGGCTATAAATCTGGATAGTAAGTAAATCACCTTTTTGAATCCTCAGTTCAGGAGTTTTTATGGCCTCTTTGCCACTTGAATCCGTCATATCTTCAAGATAGCCCGGAAGTATTTGCTGCGGCTTGCAGGAGAATAAATAAATAGGCAATGTAAGTAAGAGTAAAAACCTGGTAAATCTCATTGATGAATCTTTTATATTATTACAGCTAAAACTGCAAAAATCAATTTTTCATTTTGGGAGGGGCGAAGTTAATTTACTTCTGTCAATATACGCTACCAAAATATATCCAAGGCTTTCGATGGCCACTTTGGCAGTTTTATGCCGGATATCCAGCACTTTTCCTTCCTTATCCATAAAAGTTCCGTTGGTAATAAGTACTCTTTGATTCACTTTTAATTCTATTGGTCTTGCTTCTACATTCTCGTATTCATTGAGAAACCGTTTTATCGCTATAATCTCCCGCTCCTTTATCACAGCTGGTTTCCCGTCCCAATAAACGAAATTAATAGCCCCATTAGTCATGCGCACAGTACTTCTGTTTTCATCACTCACTTTTACAAAAACATAGGATTTAAACAAGGGCTCTTCTACCACTTTTACCCTGTCACTCCATTTACGTCTGACTTTGTTTAAAGGGCAGTAACTTTCGAGTCCCTTTTCAGTAAGGAGCTGATTTACTTTTTTCTCCCATCTTGGCCGCGTATATACGGCTAACCATTTACTACCCAAACCTGTAAATTTTATGGATGGCTTCGCCACCTCAATCACATAAATAAGTTTTATGTGATTGGTTTTCATTGAATTAGATAATTTAAGGCATCCTTTTAAAATTATGCCCCAATTTTTGGTTGCAAATATAGGATAAGATGTGAGTGGAAAGAGAATAAAATGCACGGATTTTGAATGAATTACCCCCATAAGTTGATAAGTTTTTTTACATCGCCTCCTTCACATATTTGTATTTTCTTAAAGTCATCCACAGATTAATATTTCAACGTTTTTTATTACCTGGTAAAAGAAGGGGATTTTAACCCTTACCAGTATTTGGTCAGCTTGAAATGGGAGTTTTTACCTTATTTAACGGATTGCCTGATATTGGATATAAAAGCGAAATACAAGGTTAAAACCCGATTTTTTTCGTTGACTGATTTTTCTTGTAGTAAAATTCGCCTCGCATTAAATGAATGACTACCCTACTCAGCTTTTTTGTTCTCACGTTATTACAAGGCAAATCCTTACATTTAGTAAATAAAAAAATTGCTTTGAACCAACGATTCTATTCTCTGGATGTTTTTCGGGGTGCTACTGTTTGCCTGATGATACTGGTAAATAATCCGGGTAGCTGGGGTCATATTTATGCCCCACTGGAACATGCGCCCTGGCATGGGTTGACACCGACCGACCTGGTGTTTCCTTTTTTTTTGTTTGCAGTTGGAAATGCCATGGCATTCGTAATGCCAAAATTGGAGGCAGGTGGTGATGCAATGTTTTGGAAAAAAATTCTGAAAAGAACACTGATAATATTTGGCATTGGTCTTTTTTTAACCTGGTGGCCTTTTGTAAAATGGACTGATACTGGTTTGGTATTTAAGCAATGGGCCTACCTGGATAGTAAAGGAACCCCGCAAGGTGTTCGTCTTTTAGGAGTGCTCGCCAGAATAGCCATCTGTTATTTTTTTGCTTCTGTAATTATCTATTACCTGAAGCCCAGAGCAGCATTTTTTGCAGGGCTGGTAGTATTGCTATTGTATTGGGCACTTTGTTTTTTGCTGGGCGATCAGGCCGACCCTTACAGTATGACCGGATGGTTTGGCAACAACATTGATACAGCAGTTTTGGGTGTAGCTCATATGTACAAAGGAGAGGGAATACCATTTGACCCCGAAGGATTAATGAGTACGATGTGTGCTATAGTGCAGGTAATATTCGGTTTTATGGTCGGCGATTATATTCAGAAGAAAGGAAAAAGTTTTGAAATGGTTAGTGGTTTGTTTGTAGCTGGTGTTGCTATGCTGCTCACCGGTTTTTGCTGGGATATGCTTTTCCCTATTAATAAAAAAATATGGACCAGTTCCTACACGGTGTACACAACAGGTCTTGCTACTATTACTA
The DNA here is from genome assembly GCA_031372465.1 of Chitinophagaceae bacterium. Taxonomy (GTDB): domain Bacteria; phylum Bacteroidota; class Bacteroidia; order Chitinophagales; family Chitinophagaceae; genus JJ008. Next base: position 5,680 of record JANMLJ010000378.1, read on the forward strand.
TTGCAACAATGATTTACCTGATAGAATTTAAAAATGTAAAGGGAGGATTGGCTAGATTTTTTGATGTGTTTGGAAAGAATGCTTTGTTTGTTTTTGCGTTGAGTGCATTTCTTCCAAAGGGATTAGCCCTTATCCGAATTCCCGACCATTTGAATGATAAAGGTGTGATGATATACACCAATCCATGGAACTGGCTTTATCAAAAAGTTTTAATACATGTACCCGGCGACCCAAAAATCGGTTCATTACTCTATGCGCTTGCTGTTATTACATTAATGTGGGCTATCTGCTACTGGATGGATAAGAAAAAAATTTATGTAAAGGTGTAAGCTATTACCTGAATAATCACACATCTGTAGAATTTTTGCCCCACTCCACAAAATGTAAATCAAGTCTGTTTAATTAGATATGACAGGCTAATAGCTGGTTTTCAATTTTTTATAAAATAAGTAATTGACCGCATGCATCCGTTTTCCGAATGGCATAAGAATTGAATCTGTGAGATATCAGAAAAAATAATTTTTATGAAGAAGTCAATACGAAAAATTTTCAACCCCTCCTTGAAAAAAATTAAACAGCACAAAGAGCAAATAAAAAAGATCCTGAATTCAACATACAAAGAAGATTTTGTTTTTACTGAACAGGAAGAAAAAGAAGGTGGTTTCTGGGGATATGTCCAACTAAAAACAGCCTCTCCTTTAAAAATTAATTAAAGATTTCTTTACCCTTTTCTCATATAGCAATTGGTTTTGGTAAAACCTCTGTTTCTACAGAGGTTTTTTTCATAAGTGTATGGATAAATCCTATCTGCATTAAAGCCTTAACATTTATATATACTCAGTAATCGCTGTTGTTTTATGCAATCACCTTTGATATTGCATCTGTTTCATGTGCTAAAATATATAAACATGAAGCTACTTACTTTTCTCAGTGTCGGTGCATTTATCGTA
>JANMLJ010000384.1:0-7486 GCA_031372465.1 Chitinophagaceae bacterium
AAAATCAGCTATCCTTTCAGCATACGATGATAGCCCTATAGACATGGGTCCGGATTATGATATGGTTAATGACACCACCTCTGTACCTAGCAAAACAAAATATTCTATCAATGTAAAAGATGATAAGTGGGATAAGGAACTGGTTTTCCAGCTTGTCAATAAAAAGGTAGCTTCAATACAAGCCCGTATTCTGATGGGAGAATAAAAAAGTTTATTTGGCTTTGAATTTTGCTATTGCATTTCTGGTAAAGTTGCTAAGCACCAACCTGCCGCTAATAGCTGCCCTTTCTATTAATAATTTATCCCAGTGTTCAGTTCCTTTCCAGAATATTTTTTTCATTTCCGCCATTGCATCAGGGCTGGAATGCATTAATATATTGGCAAGCCGATAGATAGCTTCATCCATTCCTGTAATATCCGGGTAAACCTCTGCATATAAACCTTTTCGCCTGGCCCAATCAGCAGTACTCCACAAAGTTGCATTAATGGCCAATTGAGAAAAGGCCGAATTGCCAATTTTTCTTTCTACGGCAGGGCCAACAACAAATGGTCCGATACCAACTGCCAGCTCACTTAATTTTACTTCAGCATTTACAACTGCAATAGCATAATCAACCGACGCTGCCAACCCAACACCTCCGCCAACACATTTACCCTGTATTCTGCCTATAATAAACTTGGGGCAAGTGCGCATAGCATTAATAACATGTGCAAACCCACTGAAGAACTTCAATCCTTCTTCTTCATTTTGAATCGCTACCAGTTCATCAAAAGAAGCTCCGGCACAAAAAGCCGATTCTCCTGCTGAACGGAGAATGATAACAGTAGTGTTGGGATCTTCACCTGCATGTATTATGGCAGATGCCAGTTTATGTAATGTTTTCTGTGGTAAGGAATTACTTTGTGGATGAAAGAATTCGATACTGGTTATACCGTTATGCGTTTCGGTTTTTACGTACGGTTCCATAAATATTTATTAAAATGTAAAGTTATAAAAAAGTAAATAAGCCCGGGTAAATCGATTCCGATACAAATTATTTATGTTGAACTTCTATTGCATCTCCCAATTTTATTGCCCCCGTTCCTTTATGCAGCAGGTTCATACCAAATTTTATTTTATTATCAAAAGTCCTGTAAGTTGCTAAGGTTCTTAATGGCTCCTTTCCTGCAATGGATGTTTGCTGGTCAATAGTAGTAACCACGCACCTTCCACAGGTTTTTACGCCAAAAAAATCAATGGCGTTTATAGTAAAATGATTCCAATTGTCTTCTATATGGGGAGGGCCTGAAGAAAACACAATATTAGGGCGAAACCTGTCTATTGATACTGGTTCAGCCAGTTTAGAGTTCAATTCAACCAAAGATGAGTGGCCAATAATCAGCATCGGATATCCATCAGAAAAAGAAGTGATCTCATTATTTTTTCCATACACCTTATCCACCATTCTGTTTACACTATCCGGCATGTATACTAACTCACAGACTGTGCCCAACATTTCACTAAACCAATAATTTGTCGTTGCATCATCATATCGCCAGGCATCGCAAATATCTTCCCAGACTTTTACCTGCCTGCTATGAGCAGGTGCAGAAAGAAAAGGGATACTACAATTCTTCTCCGGATAGTGTTTATGATAAATATATAATCCGTCAGTCGTTATAGCTGTTTGCAATAAAGCCATTTCCGGATGTTGCCGTTGTGTCATAAAGACGCCTTCTTTATCTACCAACATCCATCGCCGGTCATATTGAAAACCAGTAGGAGTTATAACTGCCTCGGACACACTAAAACCGCCTAATGATTTTACAGGATAAATGTATAACCCGGAAACTGTAAACATTATTGATTTTTTTTAGCCACCATCGTCAATATTGTTGCTACTCCTGTTATTTCGTTGGTTTCATCAAAAAACTCTACCAGCCATTTCACTATACCTTTATCAATATCATCCCCTTTTTTAAAGTCTTCCGGCTTCTCAATTATCCGTTTATCGTTGGGCAATTTTTCTTTGCAAGTAAACCGGATATACACTTCTGCACCAGGATAAACCGGTTTGGTAAAACGTAGTTCATCAATGCCATAGTTCAGCAACACCGGATTTTTTTCATACCTATCTACAAATAAACCAGCAGCCAAACTCATAATAAAATAACCATGTGCCACCTGCTGTTCAAACATAGTTCCGGAAAAGTCAGTCGTTTCAATGTGCGCATAAAAATGATCACCACTAAGGTCGGCGAATTTATTTATGTCTTCGGCAGTAATTACTCTTTTTTCCGTAATTATCTGGTCGCCAATATTCAGTTCTTCAAAATATTTTTTAAAAGGATGTTTGCCGGGCTCTTTGCCCTTGGCATTTGGTTGATATACATTAGTAATTGCAGTGATGGTTGTCGGTGAACCCTGTAAAGCTGTTCTTTGTAAATAATGTTTTACTCCCCGCAATCCACCCATTTCCTCACCACCACCTGCCCGTCCTGGACCACCATGTACCAGTAAGGGTAATGGAGAACCATGACCGGTTGACTCCTTAGCACATTCATTATTCAACACTAATATTCTGCCATGATGAGTAGCTGCCCCAACTACATATTGCCGGGCTTTTTTGTAATCAGCAGTAACAATGGTAGAACATAAACTTCCTTTACCCAATTTGCTTAATGTAATTGCTTCCTCCAGGTTCGCATAAGGCATTATTGTACTCACCGGGCCAAATGCTTCTACTTCATGTGCTTCCATTGCAGCAAATGGTTTGTCATTCATCAATAATACAGGTGAAATAAAAGCCCCTTTAGTTGCATCAGCATCAATTACAGCTACACTGTCTAATGAGCCGTAAATAATCTGAGAAGAAGCCAATAATTTTTGTACCTGTTCTATTACTTCATTGCGTTGCACCTGACCGGCAAGGCTTCCCATTCTTACTGTTGCATTCAGCGGATTGCCAATTACAGTTTGCGATAAGGCTGCTGCAATAGCTTTCCACACATCTTCCATTTTAGCCGAAGGCACAAATATTCTGCGGATACCAGTACAACGTTGTCCGGCTTTTAATGTCATTTCTTTTCTTATCTCTTTTATAAAAATATCCCACTCCGGCATACCCGGCACTACATCTTCCCCCATCACAATACAATTCAATGAATCAGCTTCCATGTTGAAAGGAACCGATTCACTTAATATTTTTGAATTTGATTTAAGCAATAAGCCGGTAGTAGCAGAACCCGTAAACGTAACTACGTCCTGAGAAGTTACATGGTCTAATAAATCGCCGGCACTGCCACAAATTAACTGCAAAGCCCCTTCGGGTAATATTTTTGAAGCAATGATCTCTTTAACTACCGCCTCGGTTAAGTAAGATGTAACGGTCGCTGGTTTTACAATACAGGGCATACCCGCGAGTAAGTTTACCGCAATTTTTTCAAGCATCCCCCAAACGGGAAAGTTAAACGCATTAATATGAATGGCTACGCCTTCTTTGGGAACTAAAATATGTGTTCCCATAAACGTATTGTTCTTGCTCAGGTTATGACTTTCTCCATCAATACAAAATACCTCATCTGGAAATTTTCTGCGTAAGGATGCATTGGCAAACAAATTTCCAATTCCCCCTTCAATGTCCACCCAGCTATCGGCTTTGGTAGCACCTGTCTGAAAAGAGATAGGATAAAAAGTATCAAGATGATTTCGAAGATGCAGTGCCAGCGCTTTTAGCATATTGCCTCTGGCATGAAATGTCATTTTACGAAGAGCAGGGTTGCCAATAGTGCGGGCATAATCAGTTATACTTTTAAAATCAAGCCCCTTTGTACTGGCGGAAGAAATAGCATCGCCTGTAACTGCATTAAATAATAGTTGACCATTGCCATCGCCGGTAATCCATTTTCCGGTTATATAATTTCCGAGTTTGTTCATATCCCAATCGTTCGTTAAGAAGCAAATCTACTAATTGCAGGGATGAAATGTAAGTTGTAAATTTGTTTATTAAATTTTATACTATGAGTGTAGCAGAAATGAAATTAGCAGCCATTAGTGAAATCAGCAAATTAGATGACGAGAATGCTATAAAGGAAATTTTAGAACATTTAGCAAAGATTTCTTTTGCAAAAGAGAATAAAGCATTAAATCTTTCTCAGCATTACGACAAAATAGTTGCACAATATGGTGGTGTTCTTAAAAGACTGGCTCAATGATTTTAGTTCAAGATATTATAATCCTACATGATGCATCTATTAAAGATTTTGGTGGTGGCAAAGGGATAAGAGACAGGGGTTTGCTGGAATCTGCTTTAGCCAGACCATTTCAGACTTTTGGAGGAGATGATTTATACCCAACTGCGATTGAAAAAGCCGCTGCTATTGCTGAAAGTCTGATTATCAATCACCCGTTTATAGATGGGAACAAAAGGACTGGAATGCTTGCAATGGCAACTGTATTGTTTGAATATAAAATTGCCTTAAATGCGGGTCAAAATGAGTTGTACGATTTCATTATCAGCATCTCCACCGGCGAAATAAAATTTGAACAAATAGTGGAGTGGTTGAAACAAAATACCAAACCCATTTAATTGAAAATAAAATGAAAAAAAATATTCTCCTGTTTGCCCTTTTATTCGCTATAGTCGCCTGTAAAAATGCAGACAAGAAACATGACGGACACACTAACAACGAGCCAAAAACCCTGGCCGACAGCCTGATGAAAGATATTGATGATGGCCATATGGTCGGTATGTCCAAAATAGGCAAACTGCATACTACCCGAAAAGAAGTTCAACGGGTAATTGACTCCCTCAGTAATCTTCCTTCAAAATCTCAGCAATCAACGGCTTTATATCTTGATCAGCTTAAGGCGGTCATAAAAGACCTTGATTATGCTGATTTTGCCATGGATAAGTGGATGACAGAATTTGAAATGGATTCTACCGTTAATAATATGGAGCTACGAATCAGTTACCTGGCAGATGAAAAATTAAAAGTGAATAATGTGAAAGTTGCGATGCTTGGTAGTATGCAAAAAGCAGACTCTTTGCTTAAAGCAAAATTTTAAAAGTTATACCATCTGTATTCATCAATTAATACCAATTGCCAAGAGTTTAAAAATTAGAAACAAGGATATAACTTTTCTGGGCCTCTCAACAGCTTGTTTCAATTGTTGATTTGTCACTTTCTTTGTCTTGAAACAAATAAAGTAACCAAAGAAAATTCAAGGCAAACGCAATTGCTCCGCATGCTTTGCCATCCCACGCCCCCTTTTCCATTGGATCCTAGTCCTGTTGTTTTTACATTCGATGAAGTTGTAAAATGTTCAAGACTATGCTGTTTTTTTTCTGTCTCGAGCCGAATATATGATGACTCTGAACTTTCGGTTATGAAACCAAAATAAAATAGTAAACTGGAAGATTCGTTTCTAGTGCCTCTTGCTATGAGTTTTAAAATTAAAACAAGGAAATATTTTTCATTGAATTAATAAATATATATACTTCTATTCGCGAATAAAATCTCCTTTGCTAATAAGAAAACGAAATTGCAATTGTATAATTGTCAATTTGTTAGATCTAAGTTATATAGATTATAGTTCATAAATAGACCCAATTATTGAACCACAATAGGCACATAAAACACATAAGAAAAATACATAGAAGAACCTATGTGTCAACCTATTGTTTCCTATCTTCTTATGTGGTAAAAGCAAATGATTACTTCATTTTATTGAACTACCTATGAAGTATAAAAGGTATAACACAACTTTTTCCGGGATAATGCAGATGTATTTTCAATCCTTCGATGCCGCAGGACTTTCGGGAGCTATTATACTTGCACAATCTGCATTTGTTGTCGTTTTCATTTTTTTTAAAAGTAAAAACTGGAATAATTTTTAGTGAGTAGAAGAGTGCAAAAAACGAAATGCATATTTTTTAAGTAGTCAATGGCTCTACTCCAAACTGTTTCAAATGATGCAAAGCATGTTTATATAATAAATGAACATGCTGATCAAAATTCAGATCCCCAAAAAAAGGATTGCGGACAATCAGGTTGGGATTTTTTTCATAGGCTTCAAAAAAATAAATTAATTCCTGTTGCAAAGCACCAAGAGCAGCCTGCACTGTCTTAAAATGAAGGGGTGCAGGTTCTGTTCCCATCAAAGGATTAATGGTATTTTCCTTGAAAGGTTTATCACTCATCATAAACTCTCTAACCTTTTGCAGCTTTTCTGGAGGTGTCAATATGCGTTCCATTTTCAACTTTCCGCTGGCATTACGAACTGCATCGCCGGCAAAATGCTCTATCATTTGCTGTACATTCATCTTACCCCATTTTGGCGGAGTAGAGGGATTAAGCCTTTGTAAATAGGAGATCAGGTTAGTTCGGAGAAAATTTTCTTTTTCGAAACTCATTAGCCAGATTTGAATTACTCAATTGATGAAAACCGGTTTCTTAATAAAAATATTCCTTCAATGGCTTTATGCCAATCAAACCGATCCAACATATCCTGAACTAAAATAAAATTTCTTGCTGGTTCCAGATATATTATATGGAAACTATTTTACTATCAATTAGAGATGATAGGCGTTCAAAAACTTCCTGAATTTCCCCTTTACCATCCACAGTAGCTACTTTTTTTGATGTGGAATAATAGTCAGCTACTGGTAATGTTTCCTTCTTATAAACTTCCTGACGGTTACGCTGAATATTTTCATCCGCATCATCACTACGTCCGGATGTTTTTCCCCGTAATACTAACCGTTTGATTAATTCATGTTCATTTACATTCAGTATCAGCACTTTGCCTATTTCTGTTCTTTTTAGATCTAACAATTTGTCCAATGCTATCGCTTGTGCAACTGTACGGGGAAATCCATCAAATAAAAATCCTTTTGCCTCTTTATGCTGGTCAAAATAAGAATCCACCATGCCAATAACCACTTCATCGGGCACTAATTGCCCCTTATCTATAAAGCTTTTAGCTTCAAGACCTAAGGGTGTTTTGTCTTTAATTTCCTGGCGAAGCAGGTTGCCAGTAGAAAGATGAACCAGTCCATATTTCGTTACTAATTTATCCGACTGAGTGCCTTTTCCACATCCGGGAGGACCAAACAATATCAAATTAAACATATACAGTTGCTAATCTTGGTGAGCAGACAAATATAATGTACCAGACTTATATTATTCACTAGAGGCCTAAGTTTTAGAAGAATTCAAAAAAGATATAGAAATTGTTAAGAAAAGTCTCCTGTAAGGCTCCTGACAATCCTTTCAAACCTTGTTATCGTAAATTTGTTACATACATTAAAGGTTTCAAAACAATTCAACTATAACCAATTTAATAACAATGGATACCATCAAAAAAAACAATCCAGTTTATTCAACTACGGATACCAATAAAGTGGAATTGTCAGAAGAGGAATGGAAAAAAGCACTTCCATCGGATGTATTTTATGTAGCCCGGCAAAAAGGTACTGAAAGACCCTGGACCAGTAAATTTATC
>JANMLJ010000387.1:0-1919 GCA_031372465.1 Chitinophagaceae bacterium
ACGATCATATTAACAATAATTTCCCGGAGCGCATCCATTGGATACTGCCAACGTTCTTCCCGTTGCGGATTACCTGTGATGATATATTCCTTATTAATATGCTTCTTAATAAAATTAAATACTTCTTCAATTTCTGAAAACAGATCGGTCCGAAGTGTTAATGCATCTTTAATAAGTGCAGGTGCAGAAAACCTGCCTAACTCAATGGTGGCTTTAAACACTTCATTTTTGGCAAATAACAAATGACAGGCATTTACAATCTTGTTTTCTTTGAGCAGTTCAAATTTATTGAGTACTACCAATGGATCATCTGCTATTTTTATTTCCCGAAGTTTATTGCTGGTTGCTATAAATGCACGCACCTTCTCCAGCGAAATGTCTTCCAGTGTATAGTCATTGGTAATATAACTATCCCAACTCGTATTAAAAGTCTTTAAATGCAGATCAGTTATTTCAGTCAGGTTTAACTGATGATTACTGTTCTTTACTCTTTTGTAATATCTTCCTTTGAACGATACCGGTTTCACAGGAAATTCTTTGACTGACAATTCAACCACCCTACCTCCCACCCGATCAATTATTGTTGAATCAGGAATCAGCGAAGGCTGTGTTTTGGTTTTTATTTCATTGATCCATTGCTGAACTGTCTCATCACCAATCATAAAAATTTTTTATCGGCAGGCCTTTATTATCTACACCTAGCAATACTTTGCCTCCATGGGTATTGGCAAATGCTACCAGTGTTTCAATCACTTCATCATTGAAACTGCTTTTAAACTCTGTATTTAAATTTTCTTTCAATTTATCGTAAAGCACCGTTTCTTCCAATAATACCTACCCTGTCTCCCTGTTCAATTTCAAAGTTGATATCTTTTAATGCCCAGAATTCTTCTTTGTAGGCAGATTGCTTCGTGCCTCTCATTGCCGGGGGAAAGGAAAATATTTTTTTTACCTTTTGCGCCATCACATCACGGAGGGCGGTATAGCGTTCTTTGCCTTCGTGGGAGATGGTGTAGCTTTTGGAGAGATTGGATACTTGTATTATTGGGGGCATTAAGAGTAAAGTTAGTTACGGGTAAATATACTGTTATAAGATTTCCTGAAAAGGAGTCCTCTGTATGGTAGTTATACCGATTGCCAGGAGTTTAAAAATTAAAAACAAGTAACTTTTCATGGGGCTTTCAATTGCTTGTTTCAATTGTAGATTTGTCACTTTTTTTGTCTTGAAACAAAAAAAGTAACCAACGAAAAATTCAAGGCAAACGCCATTGCTCCGCAGGCTTTGCCATCCCTCGCCCCCTTTTTCATTGGATCCTCGACCTGTTGTTTTTACATCGGATGAAGATGTAAAATGTTCATGACTATGTTGTTTGTTATGCAAGCTGACTGTACACAATGTTTGCCGGGTGAAACAATTTATTTTATAACTGCGGGTATTACATGATCAAATATGTAGTTGCTAAGAGCAGGTTATATCAATTCAATTATTAATTAGTCCTGCTGTTTCCAGTATAAAATATTAATCTAATAACAGGAATTAATCAATTTATTAAAAAGTTCTGACAGCCCTTGTACGACAGGAATATATCCTGCTGAAACTGCTCTCTTTGCCACTGTAAAAGTTCTGACACCCGGCCATAAATTGGTCTATCTCCTCGGAATTCCAATAGAGGCCCGTGTCGAAGCCACCGATAGAATCTTTATGCTGGTATATATTAGCCAGTTCTTCTTTGGTAGGTAATCTCCAGCCTGTTCCTAAAGAGGCACATTCTCTCACTGCTTCATCCCAGATCATCATATTGGGAAAATCGGTTGCGGCTATTTCAATAGTTCCTAGTTTTTTGGGTGTTCCGATTATCGGATTCTCAGGAGGTTTAACAGCGGTTGTTTTAGGAGTATCTGTTGTGGTTATTTTGTTT
>JANMLJ010000414.1:0-3061 GCA_031372465.1 Chitinophagaceae bacterium
GAACAAAAAGTTTCCAGCGGCGACCGTAATCCTAAAAACCTGGTTTATCAAAATGGCGATATCTGGTTTTCACAGGCAGTCAATTGTGAAGGAAGATCCGCCGTGCAATGGCATCAGATCAATGCTGTCACCGGAGAAATAAAACAAACAGGATTGATAAAAAGCGATACAACCAATTATATACAAACAACTATTGCGGTCAACAAAAAAAAGGGTGTATTGATTGGCTTCCAGGAAGTAAATAAAAATTCATTTATAAGTCCAAGGTTTACTTTCAGAAAAGCAAAAGATCCCCTGGGAACAGTAAGAGAAATAATACATGCAGGAGAAGGTAAAGGATTTACGGATGGACAATCCTGGGGAGATTACAGCGGTAGTATTATTGATGGAGACAACCTGCTTGATTTATGGACCATTCAAAGTGTCGCCAATTCAAAAGGGAAGGGTGAAACTGTTATTATTAAATTACCTTTCAAAAGAAAATAATTTTATCTCATTCCTATTCGTGAAATAAATAAGTAAATGAAACGCTCCTTTTTATTTATACTTTTTATTTTTTGGGGTCTTCCTGCTTTTTTACAACCAACTGTAAAAGAAAATCTCGTTTTCAACTCATTGGCCACCCGCTGGGATGAAGCTATTCCCCTGGGCAATGGATGGTTGGGTGCGTTGATGTGGCAAAAGGAAGGCAATATCAGAATATCATTGGATAGAGTTGACTTATGGGATGACCGCCCTATGCCCGAAATTGATAAACTTCGTTTCAAATGGGTAACCAAGCAGGTACGAATAGGACAATATGATACCGTGCAAAAAATAGGCGACGAACCTTATGAAAAATATGCTGCCCCTTCAAAGATTCCGGGAGCAGCGTTGGAATTTGACCTGGGCAAATTCGGAAAAGTTATAAGTAATGAATTGGATATTAAAACGGCATTGTCGGTAATAAAGTTTGAGAACGGTATTCAGTTTAACAATTATATTCATGCCATTAACCAGGTAGGCTATTTTAGTTTTGAAAACTGTGTGGAAGAAATTATTCCGGGTATAAAAATTCCGCCTTATCAATCCGTTGTAAAAGGAAAAGCAGGGAATAGTGTGGAAGGGATAGGCTTGCAAAGATTAGGATATAAGGAAGGTACCATAACAAAAGGCAGCAATTTTATTCGTTACCATCAACCCACCTGGAAGGGGAATTATTACGAAGTGCTGGTGCAATGGACAAAAATTGCAACTACAATTATCGGGCAATGGACTATTACCAATAATAAAAAGGCAGAACTGCCTGCTATTAATTTTGCGCTGAAAGAACCCACCGGATGGGATACACATCGTGCCTGGTGGAATGATTTCTGGAGCCGCTCTTCCGTTTCAGTTCCTGATACCATTTTAAATAAGCAATATTACCTGGAGATGTACAAATTTGGATGCGTTGCAAGAAGCAATACACCTCCTATCTCTTTACAGGCAATCTGGACAGCAGATAATGGAAACCTGCCACCCTGGAAAGGCGATTTTCATCACGACCTGAATACTGAGTTAAGTTATTGGCCTGGTTATGCCGGCAACCATCTCGATCTGACTGCATCTTTCACTAACTGGTTATGGAAAGTAAGACCGGAAAATAAAAAATGGACAAAACAATATTTCGGTGTCGATGGTTTGAATGTACCGGGTGTAACTACTATCAGTGGTAAAGCCATGGGTGGCTGGATACAATATTCAATGAGCCCAACCACGGCTGCCTGGATAGCTCAACATTTTTACTGGCAGTGGAAATATAGTATGAACGAAAAATTTCTGAATGAACGATGCCGTCCCTATTTTGGTGATGTGGTGAACTTTATAAAAAAAATCCAGGTTATTGATTCAGCTACTCATCTTTATCAATTGCCGCTTAGCTCTACTCCAGAATATAATGACAACAGTATTAAAGCATGGTTTACCAAATTAACCAATTACGATTTATCACTGGTTAAAAATCTACATGGTGAATACAAGGATGTATTGGGTAAAGCCTTAACAAAAAATAATTTATCGGATAATAAATTATATCCTGCCTTTGATGTAAATGAAACCGGCCTCACTATAGCACCTGCCCAAAACCTCGAACATTCTCACCGCCATCATGCACATTTGATGGCCATCTATCCATTGGAATTGTTAAGCGTGGATATTGCGGAAGAAAAAGACATCATCAATAAAAGTCTGCGTTGGTTGGAGAAAAAAGGAACCAGAGAATGGTGTGGCTATTCTTTTAGCTGGGCAGCCTCCCTGTATGCAAAAGCGAAGGAGGGCGACAATGCAGCAAAAATGCTGAGAATATTTGCGGACAATTTTGTCTCGATAAACAGTTTTCATTTGAATGGCGATCAGCAGGGTGGAAAGTATTCCAGCTATACGTACCGGCCTTTTACCCTGGAAGGAAATTTTGCATTTGCACAAGGTATTCATGAAATGCTGCTGCAAACTAATAATGGCTGTTTAGAAATATTTCCGGCCATACCATCCACCTGGCAAAATGTTTCTTTCAAGACCTTACGAACTGAAGGCGCTTTTTTGGTTTCTGCCAAAAAAAGTAACGGAAATATAGAGGAAGTAGTAATCAGCTCAGAAGCTGGTGGTCTGTTGCAATTAAAACTACCTTTCAAAACATTTTATATTGACGGTGTACAGGTGAAATATACATTGGAGAATAATATACTGAAGGTAAACATGCGCAAGGGGGATACAATTCTTATTAAAAATGGCTTTGAATAATGAGCCTTTTTTCATCACCAAAGAATACCTGTGGTATTTACTTTATCGAAAAAAATAATAATGGGTGTATTAAAAAGCCGGGCCTTAGATATCTCAGGACTATTGGATGTCTCATGTAAGGGGTTTTATTAACCTGCAAAAAGCGAATTCCAATTCCCCTCCTGGGAGGGGGAGCAGAGTTTTAGCTGGAAAAAGTGTTACCAAGGGGTGGGTTTGAGCATCTACATTTTTATATGTATCAGAAATACCAAAAGTTTCTCCCATTACTGTAATTTAGTCATATGATAAAGTTTCTATGGAT
>JANMLJ010000430.1:0-6886 GCA_031372465.1 Chitinophagaceae bacterium
ATTTACAATTTCTATAGCCATACGTTCTGGTTCTTCTCCCAAAGCCTTAAACTGTTCAAACATGACAGCCACTGTTTCAGAAAGCTCTTCACTGTGCTGCATGGCCATTGTTCTTGCCCTTACTCTTTCCAATGCCAATTCAATCTGCGCTTCTCTTGCCTGTGCTTCGGCCTTTTGCAGATCATTGAAACGTGTATAGGTAGAATCAAACACTTTTGCAAAGCGAAGCAGTATGTCAAAATGATCTGCCTGCAGAGGTTCAGAAGTTGACACGGTAAGATTTCCGAAATTATTGAAGGATACATTTAAATATATCTTATCAAATGACTGCATGCCGGTTTTCACAAAATCAGGCAATAAAATCAGATCAGTTTCTGTAAACAAAAAAGCATCCCAATCTTTTTTATTTTTTCCTTCTAACACATATTCCCATCGTATAGTCCTGGCTTTCCAGGCAGCTAAATAATCCAGGTTAGGTTTGTGTTTATGATATTTTACAAATAAACCAACGGGTATAGCACCTGGTTCCGGGTTAGCCAGCCACCAGGTACTCCCATTTGTTACCGGATCATTGATCATAATGATACATCGATCCAATAAAAAATGCAGTTTGGTCAATTCTTTAAAAACAGTATCCACCAGCTCAGCTAATTCATTGGAGTTTTGCATGGCCATGGCTCTTGCTCTTACTCTTTCCAATCCTAATTCTATCTGTGCCTCTTTTGCCTGTGCTTCGGCATTAACCACATCAAGATAACGTGTATAGGCCTGCTCAAAAACCTTTGCAAATCTTTTCAGTATATCAATGGTTGGTGCTGGAGGTAGTTCCGGTCCCACTATATCCATTGAACCATACTGCATGAATGCATGTGATAAATATATTTTTGAAAGGCTATATAACTCTTTTAGATATGCTTCCGGAGCATTTTTAAAGTCAGTATAGATGAACATACCATCGAGAAAATTTTTTAATTCTCTCCCTTCTTGTATATATGTACGGTAGGAAACGCCGGAAATACTGTCTTCATATAACTGGTTGACAAAAGGATCATCAAACCAGGGGAATTGATAACTCCTGGGTAATGCTGCTTCTCCTATCCCTGTACCCCAATTCGTCCATTCCTTTTTTTCCTGATCAAGCAGGTTTATGTTGCATTCATATAATTCCAGTCCTAATTTTTTCCATTCACCAAATACGGTGTGAATAATACCAAATAATTCATTGCTTTTCCGGATTGCCATTGATACGGAACGAATACGTTCCAGTGCTGCTTCTATCTTTGCTTCTCTTGCCTGTGCTTCGGCATTTTTAAGATCGTTGAAACGGGTATAACTTGAATCAAATACTTTTCCAAAGCGATGGAGAATGTCAAACTTCTCCTCTGTCAAGGCTGCAGTCTCTACAATCTCCAATGCGCCAAAATTGTTGAAGGAAGCAGAGAATACTACCTGCTTCGGTACTTTCAATGCTTTTATAAATGCATCCGGCAGTTCAGGTAATTCTTTAAAGAATGCTTTTTCAAAATTTTTCTTTTCACTACCGGTTAATGCAAATGTCCAATGCGGGTCTTTTGTTTTCCATGCCTGAATGATCGATTTAAAAAATGCAGGATAAAACGGTTGCACCCGGAAAGGTTGTGCAGGTTGGTTCATTTCAGCGCTGGCAATCCAGAGTGTATTATTGGAATGTGCATGCATCCAGATGATACAACTTGTTAAGGAAAAATCAAGCTGAGTCAATTCTTTAAATAATGTTGATACCAGCTCTGCCAGCTCATTGGAATTTTGCATAGCCATTGCCCTGGCTCTTACTCTTTCGAGTGATAGTTCAATTCTTGCTTCTTTTGTCTGTGCTTCGGCCTGGGCCACATCCATGTACCTGCGATAAGCAAAAGCAAAAACATTTCTGAATCGTTTTAATACTTCCTTTTTTTCTTCAGGGATTGCATGGAATGTAGAAATGCCGATAGAACCTGTTCCTATTGAATAAAAATAATAATAGAGTGCTGTACAGTTTTTAATCCGCTTATCTTCTTTTTCTCCCCGGGTTTTCCGGAACGCTTTCCAGCTTTCCAGGTCTTTCCCTTTAAAAACCGTTTCAGAAAATGCATCATCTGAAGTTCTTATCTTTTTAATTTGTTTTTTTATGACCGGGTGTATATCATAAAATAAAGGTGTACTGCTTTTTCCTATCTCATCGGAATAATCATAATTTATAAAGGATCTTTTTTCATCAGTGTGAATATTGACCATTACATTTCTCAGCTCACCAAAACCTAATATTTGTAATTCTTTAAATAGTACTTCGCAAACAATGGACAGATCTTCGGGTTTTCTCATTCCTAATGACTGTGCCCTTACTTTTTCTAACGATGCTTCAATTTTTGCTTCTTTGGCCTGCGTTATTGCCTGCTCAATATCAAGATATCTTGTATAAGACAATTCAAATACATTCAGGAAACGGTTGAATAAACTCAGCTCATCTTTGTTTAGTGGCACATATGTAGAAATGCCCAATGCAACGGGTCCCAGCGAATGCCAGTAATAATTAAGGGAGCTGGCTTTTTCCAAAAACCGGTCAATAAATACATTGGTGCCTTTCTGGTAAACGATCCACTCTTTAACTTTTTGACCTTTGATATGGGTAATAAAAACTTCACCTTTGCCTTTCAGCATTATTGCCGCAAAAGTTTTGGCAATTTTATGATCTGTATAAATGGTCTCGGTTATAAATGTTTTATGATGCCGTGCATAATATTCATAATTCATGTAAGAGCCATGGCTCTCATAAAATATAGCTGTTTGTATATTGCGGATATTTTTCAAACCTAATGACTCCAACTGAAGTGAAATAGTTTTGCAT
Source organism: Chitinophagaceae bacterium (assembly GCA_031372465.1). GTDB lineage: Bacteria > Bacteroidota > Bacteroidia > Chitinophagales > Chitinophagaceae > JJ008. The sequence goes on from JANMLJ010000430.1 coordinate 2,864, forward strand.
ACCTCGAGCATATCAACAGGATCTTTCATGCCCATAGCAATAGACCGTACTTTTTCCAATGTCGTTTCAATTTCCAGTTCCCGGTTTTTATTTTCTAATTCAACAGTGCGGCGTTTTACAGCTTCCCGGAGTTCCAGGTTTTCTTTAGAAATTTTTTCTATCCCAATTGATTCACCTTCCGCTGACTTTGAATCAGGAAATGAAATATGCATCTGGATAAACTTCCAGGCGTTGTCTTTTTTCTGTAATAAGGAGGAAGTCCTCGTTTTTGCATAAAAGATCCACACATTATCAATAGTAACATACGCATCACACTGTTCGGTAATGAGAATTAGTTTATCAACAGGCTCAACTTTAATAATCCTGTTTCGCAATTCAATATTTCCCGCTACCTGGTCTGCTGTTGCTTTTAAAAACCGTACTGCTTCCATCTTTTTGAAAAAAACTTCTGCTTCTGTAGTTCCAATCAGTTTGAAATCTTTATCAAGCACAGCTGCATATGTTTCCATATCCACATTGAGTAAGCCACCCCAATAGGCTTCATATACATTCAATACTTCCGCTTTCAATTTTTTTGTCAGTTTCATTATAAATTATTTTAAATAAATAATTAATCTTCTTTCAATCCTTTGATCACCACATTACCGGTTCCATTGATATCACAGGGATAGGCAAATTCGTTTTGCCATAATTTTGTTTTATTGATGGTAGCATAAAATTCATCGAGGTATTTTATAGTACTGTTAATAATTTTTTTATCCAGCAGCTTACAACCACTGTAAAGTCCGTATAGCTCATTTTTTAAACGGTTAAACTCCGCAAGAATATCGGTAAACAAATTCATATCCTGTACACAATAACCCCTGTAACGCCGCTGCCTGACCGAACTCATCAGCAGTTCTTCTGCCGGTTTTGCATAAGGCGCGCTTACAAGGCCTGAATGGTCAAAGTCGTATGCTACTGCAATGGGAATAGCGTTGGAATCAACTGCTAACAGTTTTATATTTTGCCGGTATTGAATAGACCAATCTGTATTGCCAATAAGGTATTGAAAAACGGCCATTTTTAAAAATGCCTTTGTTGCTATCTGAAGGGGTAGCATATTCCTGTCAACTATTATCGCCTTATTTCTTTTAACCATCTGCTTTTCTTCTTCCAGTAGAATGCCATAAAAGGGAGCTATCGGTTTTTTATTTCTGCTATCTTTCAGTTTTATTTTTACCAGTCTTGCCCTGAAACTAAATGGAGTAATCAGATTATATATTTTATAAACCAGCCACTCACGAATGATATACTCATCCCCCACACAAGGCATCACTAACTTTATTTTATTCTGTTCTTTGAATACCGAATTAAGTTGCGGCCCATCTTTGGAAAAATTAATCAGCAATGGGGGATAATTACAATTTTCTTTTAACCTCCGGAAATGTCCCCTTGTTTTTAATTGAACAGGTATAGATAACTCGCTGCTATCTTCTTTTTTGTAAGAAAGAGTGAGTGGGAAGTATTTCGGGTCTTCCGTTCTGTCGTTTAATAATTCACGGATATTTCCAGTAAGCGTTATTGGCAAAACATCATCCGAATCAAAAAGTCCTTTCTCCAGAAATGGTTGATTTTTTTTCTGAATGATAGTATCCCGCTGAACGGGTGCTTTAATAGAAAAAACAAATAGAAAAAAAACTGAATATAAAACGAAAAGAAAATTAATGCGGAATTTCATGTTTTATAAAATTTAAATGGGTAATTGAATAATAAACTCACTTCCCTCTCCCTCCGTTGTCTCCACTTTTATTTCACCACCATGTGCTTTTACAATATCATAACTCAATGATAAACCCAAACCAGTTCCCTGCCCTGTTGGTTTGGTGGTGAAGAAAGGTTGAAATATTTTGTCGAGTATTTTATTAGGAATACCAGGGCCATTGTCCCGAACTGAAATCAAAACGCCCCCCAACTCCGTTCCTTCCCTTCGCTCTGCTTGGGAACCTGAAGGGGAGTTAATACGTTTTGTACTTACCCAAACAGTAGGAACATGTTTGTAATCAGGGTCTAAGAACCCTCCTGCGGGGGGCAGGGGGGCCGCATAAAACGCATTATTAATCAAATTCAAAATCACTCTTCCAATATCCTGCGGAATGATGTTGATCTTACCAATAGTTTCATCATAATCAGTTATCATCGATGCATTAAATGATTTGTCTTTTGCACGAAGACCATGATAACTTAAACGTAAATATTCATCACACAATGCATTGATATCTGTCGGTTCTTTTATTCCGCTGCTGCTACGGCTATGTTGCAGCATTCCTTTAACAATAGCATCTGCTCTTTTGCCGTGGTGGTTTATTTTTTCTTCGTTACTGATAACATCATCTGCAAGCGCATTTACTTCCTGTAAGTTACCTTTCTTAATCTCCTCTTTCATCTCCACTAACAACTCTTTATTTACTTCCGAAAAATTATTAACGAAGTTTAATGGATTTTGTATCTCATGGGCAATGCCGGCAGTGAGTTCACCCAGGCTGGCCATTTTTTCTGATTGGATAAGTTGTGTTTGGGTGGATTTTAAATTGTTATATGCTTTTTCAATTTGCACCCTGGCTTTGTTACGGTGAATATTGTTTCTGTAAAGAAAAATGATGATTAGTGTAAGTAATATAATCCCCCCAATAAAAGTGTAGGTTTTTACTTTTGATTGATAAGTAAGTACTGCATCCCTTTTTTCCTGCTCCCTTTTTTTCTCTTCAAGGGTCTCTTTAATTGAAATACCCGCAATCCTGCTCATCTTTCCGGCATTACCAATTGAATCCTTAATGGCACTTACAATACGCATATACCTATACGCACTATCGTATTTTCCTTTTTGTTGATATAGTTCTGATAGTAATTGAGCAGATTTCAAAATCAAAGCAGGAATATAAAAAGTATTCCCTTTTTGAAATGCAAGCTTTCCGTAATACAAAGAGGAATCAAATTTATTTTGTTGCAGAAATATGGTACCTAATTCTACTTGCCGGTTGGAAGAATAAAAATCATTATACCGCTCAAAAATTTTATAATAATGAATGGCAGAGTCAAATTGTTTCTTATTGTAATAGTATTTTCCAAGTAGTTTGGATCCATTTATCAGTCTTCTTTTATTGGCTGATTGTATATTTTTCGGGTCGTGAAATAATTTTTCACCGATATAAAAAGCGGAGTCATTCTGCCCTTTCAAAAAATAATTCTCTGCCATTAAATCATCCAAAGTGGCATGGTATTTTTCGGTTAATTCTGCAGATTCACTTATACCAGATTTTATTAATTTGTCATACTCATTTGTATAATAAACAGATTTTTCAATATCATTCAGCGTTTGATAGGTATAGGCTATATCCTTCGTGTCTTCAAAAATTACCCTTCTTTCGTCTTTCTCTTTTTCGATTTTTAAATTTTCGAAAAGCAGGTTTAAAGCGGTTACATGGTCGCTCTTGTTATTAAAATAGGCATTTGCCATACTGCCCTGGCTTTCAAGTATTCCATATAAAAAATTAATTTTTTCAGATAAATTCTTTGCTTCATTGTAATAGTAAAATGCAGAGTCCTCACCAGTAGCCTGGAATAGATATCCTAAATCCATAAATAACAGCACTTTCTTTTCAGCATTTTTTTCATTTTTTAACTGCCTGCCAATTGAATCAATAACAGCTCTGCCTGAATTGTTTTGCGCAATTACTGAAACCATTAAAAAATTCAGTAGTACTACAAAAAAATAATTTTTTACCATAATTAATAAGATGTGTTAAGTTGAATAATAAATTCAGTTCCACTTTCTTCACCGGCTGTACCTGTAGCTTCTTTTGTGCGTACTGTTAACTCTCCGCCATGGGCCTTCACTATATCATAACTCAAACTCAATCCCAATCCCGTTCCCTGCCCGGTTGGTTTGGTGGTAAAGAATGGTTGAAATATTTTATCGAGAATTTTTTTGGGGATGCCACCCCCATTGTCAGATACTTTTATTTCAATGGAACCGCCCCCAAG
>JANMLJ010000437.1:0-7745 GCA_031372465.1 Chitinophagaceae bacterium
TTTGTTTTACCGGAATATCTGGTAAACTTCTGCCCGATTGAAGTGCCTTTGTTATTTAAAAACCCAAAAGAAGCATAGGCTTTTATTTTATTCGTACCACCGCTTACACTTATTGTATTGTCGGAAGTAATACCTGTTTGAGATACTAATCCCGTCCAGTCTGTATTACTAACTTTTGAGCCATCCCAGGTGCCGGTGGCCCAACCCTGTGCAATATTTTTCCAGGCAGTAGGATCAGCAGTTGCCAGAAAAATATCCCGGTCGTTAGTAATATTTGGATTATCACCTCTTGGTCGACCTGCCGGGTTACTATAATAAACAGCCCAGCGGCGGAATTCAATATACTCTGCAGCGGTCATTATAGGTGCAAAGTCTTTTATACTTTCAGTAGTAAGCGAATTGTATAAGTTTATTTGCAATTTACCTGCCTTACCCTGTTTGGTAGTTACTATTACAACGCCATTTGCACCTCTTGAACCAAAGATGGCTGTAGCCGATGCATCTTTTAGCACATCTATTGTTTCTATATCGTTGGGGTTAAGGTACTCAATACCACCAGTAGTTAATGGAATACCATCAACTACAAAAAGTGGCGAGTTGGAAGCTGTTAAAGAACGCACACCACGTATGTTAATACTACCAACCTGGCCGGGTCGCTCATTGGAACTAATATCCACACCGGCTACTTTACCCTGCATCGCCTGTAAGGCATTATCTACCGGGCGTGACCTGATGTCTTTCTGATTGATTCCGGCAACCGCACCGGTTACATCCTTCTTTTTAACCGTAGCATAACCTATCACCACAACATCTGTTAAGGAGGTAGAAATATTCTCAATGGATATGTTTACTACTGATTTGTCATTAATTGCAATTTCCAATTGAGTAAATCCAATGGAGGTGATCACCAGTTTTGAATTACCCGAAGGAGCTAATAATGAATAAGAGCCATCAGCAATGGTAGCTATAGCAATCGCAGTTCCTTTTACTTGTACCGTTGCGCCTTCTACAGGTTTTCCTGTCTCATCCGTTACTTTACCGGTTACTTTAAAATTGTTTTGAGAAAATGAAATAAAGGTTGAAAAAAAAAGGAGCATAAGTATACCTATGCCTCTGCGAAGAGTAGTTTTGTAATTCATATAGCAACAGTTTGTTTAAAATTTTATCTAATTTATTGGCAATTGCCTCCACGACTATCCTGCACAATCCTGAAAATCAGATAATTCTACGCAATCGTTCCCGCTAATAAAATTTGGCAATAGCAGTTGTTATAATTAATTACCACGCTTTATGGCTGTGATAATTGAATGCTATTTTCAATCGGTTTTAACTTATGGTATTATTTTAAAAATAAAAGAAGAAGCTGTCATATATTTTCCTACCTGCGAAGCTGTAAATAAATAAGCAGGTTTACCTTTTAAAAACAATAATTGCGGTCGTTCAAAACGGCCATATTTTTTAAGATGGGAAGGTGCCGGTGGTTGCTGTATATATTTATCTGCTCCATAATAAGCAATCTCCGGTAGTTGCCATCTAAACCCATTTTTTGATTGCATAATAATACCATTTTCATGATTAAAGAAGCCCATGTCTCTTGCAATCATATTAAATTTTCTTTTCTCTATCCATAAAAAAGCATCTTCAAACTGACAATTGTTGCCTCTGTAAGAGAAATCAATTACCGGGTTACCGGAATATTTAATATAGGGTCCTGCTAATTGATCAGCAATAGCAAGACCGTATTTTCTATTCCCTTTTATCAACGGATCTGTTGATGTTTCATACTCTTTTGTATTCCAGGATTTATAATATAACCAGTATTGCCCATTCCGATGTTTTATAAATGCAGGATTGGTGGTACAATGATCATCCCATGCTCCTTCTGCTCCTGCTTCCAGCAGCGGTTTATCAGGTCGTTGCCATGGACCATTTAATGTATCAGAAAATGCAAGTCCAATTCTTTTGGTATTGGTTTTCCCATTTGAATTTCCCATATAAAAAAGACAATACCTGTTATCGATTTTTTTAATAAGGGGGTTATGACAAGTGGTAGCATCAAAATAACCGGGTCGTGGTGAAAAAATAATTTCAACATATTGATAGGGCCCTTCGGGAGTATCCGCTACTGCGTGTGCAATCTCACTGCCTTTAATCCATCCTCCCATTCCTTTTTTTGCATCCCAGCGGGAAAAGAAAACATGAATCGTTCCTTGCTCATCTACAATAGGACTATTACACCAAACATAATATCCTTCCATTTCTAATGCCCGGCCTACCGGTTGCAGTTGTTTTGCGAATGGTGATTCCTCATTATAATAATAAGAAGAGCCTGTACCGCTTTTGGCGAGACAGGCTCCTGCTGTTAAAATAGAAAGGTTGGAAATAAAATCCCTTCTTTCCATAAAATAATTTAATACCCCGGATTTTGAATATATAAACCCGGAGCAGCATCCAACTGCGATTGGGGTACAGGATAGATAATATGATTGGCTGTAATCGGAATCATCTTGTTCAGCGCAGCATCTTCAACAACTCTCCATGCATTCATGATGGTTACAAGATTTCCGCTTCTTTGTAAATCAAACCAACGGGAACCTTCACCTGCAAATTCTCTTCTTCGTTCATCGAATAATTGTGTCAATGTAACTCCGGCTATTGCTGGTTGCCCGGCCCTTGCTCTTACCTGGTTTACTATTACATCTACATCACCCTGTGTACCGGAAGCGCCTTTTAAAATACACTCCGCTTTAAGCATTAATATATCAGTGTACCTTACAGCAATAAAATTCATCGCCCAGTCAAAACGACTGTTTGTTGAAGGGACTTTTGTTGTATCTAAATACTTTCTAAAGAATGGAAATAAATTACTTCCATAAGCAGTGGTATGTAATGTTGGTGATCTTCGTGTATCAAGTGGTGCCATTGAATAACTATTCAATAAATTTCCTGATACCGATGGTGCACCAAGAGCTCCGCTTGTTGATGGGTTACCATATGTATTGAAATAGTCCTGAGGCACAAGAACCCATGTATACGTAGCTCCCAATCCCGAACTTGCCTGAGTCAGATACATTACATCAAATATGGCCTCTTTATTAACGGAAGGACTTTGATTGGAGTAAGAAAAAATACCTGCGGCTGGAACTGGAAAGGCATAAGCAGTTGGATTGAAAACAAAAAGACCGCTATTGATAATATCCTGCAATAAAGGCAGGGCTAACGCCCATTCATTTAACCCTAACCCAGCCCCTTCAATTCCATAAGTTGGTCCTGAACGGGTCATATAAACCTGAGCTAGTATTGCTTCAGCTGCATATTTTGAAGCCCTTCCTATATCTGTTGCGCTATATGCGGGATAAGCACCAGAAAAATTAGCCGGTAAATTTGCTATGGCGTATTGAAGATCAGCAATAATCAATGCATATACTTCCGCCACAGCACTCCGTTTGATAGTATTAGCTTCGCTTGCCGATACCGGATGATCGATGATGGGCACTTTACCAAAATATTTAACGAGGTCGAAATAAAAGAAGGCACGCAGGAATCTTGCTTCAGCTGTTAATCTTGTTGACAATACTGCAGATCCAACATTATTTCCATTTTTAATAATTTGTTCAAGTACTGTGTTGGCTCTGAATATGCCATTAAAATCTGATCTCCATGCTTCCTCTACATAAACATTTGGAGCAATCCCTTTTAAAAAATTATTAATAGGATCATGATCACGGCCAACATCATTATTGGATGGATAAATATTATCCGAACGAACCTCAGATAACTCCAGTAACCTGTCAGGATAACCTCTCAGCGAATTATAGGTTGCATTTACTGCTTGTATAAAATCGCTCGGTTGTGCATAGAAAGTTGCCGTTGTTGCAGTAGAAATAGGTATCTGGTCCAGTTTCTTTGAACAGGATGATGTAAGTACAACTACCGTTATAATTAGAACAAAAGATATCTTTTTCATTTTGATCAGAGTTAGATAATTAAAAAGTAATATTTAATCCGAATATTAATGATTTTGAAAGTGGCATGGCTCCATAATCGCCTGCTTCGGGGTAAGCTCCATTAGAACTTATACCGGTATTAACCGCCTCCGGATTTAAACCATTGTAATATTTATCGCGCCCAAAGAAGTTTTCCAACGTCAAATAAACCCTTGCAGCCTGTATAAAATTCTTTTTAACCAATTTTTTCAGATCATACCCCAGACTTATATTACGAACCCGCACATAATTGGAGGAATATAACCAGTCCGTGGCGGCGGTAATGGGACTATTGAAAGTTGAATAAGCTTTACTAAACCTGCCAGCCCCCTGGTTCGTTTCCGAATACCATCTGTCAACAAATGATGCAGGATGATTATCTGATCTTCCTTGTCCGGGACGTGTAATAGATCTGCCAAATTGAGAAAATATCGAACCTCCGGCCTGCCCCTGCACCAACACACTCAGATCAAATCCTTCATACTTCACCGTATTAGTAACGCCATAAGTCCAATCAGGATTGGGGTGCCCTACAATTTGCTTATCAGCTTCGGTTATTGTACCATCACCATTTAAATCCTCGAATTTAAAATCACCAGGCTGTTCGTTGGGGCCATACCGGGCTACATTTTTCGTGATGTCATCCTGTGTTAAAAACCCAAGAACATTCAGCACATAAATACTATTTATAGGAGATCCAACACGCAAAATTGCATCGGATACTGTAAACCCGTTAGGTATGATGATCTGCGTTTGACCAGCTGCCAAAGCCTCTATCTTATTAGTATTATGCGTTAAATTTACAGAGGTGTTCCATTGTAATTTACCCACCATATTGCGGGTTGTTATTTCCAATTCCTGACCAATATTTCTTACAGAACCAACATTAGTAAGATACGATGTAAAACCTGTTGCTGCCGGAACCTGGACATTTAATAAAAGGTCTGTATTTAATTTATTATAATAATCAATGGAGCCGACAATACGATTTTTTAAAATTCCAAAGTCAAGACCGAAATCATAAGTTTTCGATTTTTCCCATTTCAAATCGGGGTTAGCCAATACATTTGGGGTCTGACCAATTCCAGACACCGGAGTTGAACCAAATACGTAGTTAGCAGTACCGATAGTTGCAATACTGGCATAATCATTCGGTAAATTATCATTACCGTTTACCCCCCATGAAGCCCTTAATTTCAGATCGCTGATAAAAGATATTGATTTCATAAAATTTTCTTCTGAAATAATCCATTTCAAAGAAGCAGATGGGAATATGCCAAATTGATTATTGATTCCAAACCTGGAAGAACCGTCTCTGCGTATACTTGCATTTAAAATATACTTTTCTTTAAACCCATATTGCAGTCGCCCGAAATAAGAAATCAATACACTTTGACTTGAAGTAGTATTACCGGTAACTGCTGCAGCTGCATTCAATGTTTGTATCGCAGCACTGTTATATCCGCCACTTGAACTTAGTGCGCTCTGGTCAAAACGATCCCAGTTGTAAGCATAGCCTGCCAAAATATTTATACTGTGATCTTTTTTAACTATAGTATTGTAAGTAAATGTGTTTTCATTTACAAATGTTTGTCTGCGATAACTTCTATAGGTACCCGAAGTAGCAGCAAGCAGGTTATTAGACCCGGTAAACAGTCTTGTATTGCTGGCTCCTGCAGTCACCAACCCGGCTGCACTCATAACTTGCTGCGCTCTGCCGGTGGTAACATAAGGAACATAAGATGTAGCAATATTATCAACGTTATCAAGGTTGACTGTGCTTTTGAAACTTAACCCTTTAATGATTTGAAATTCGCCGAATAGTGTACCTAAAGTGCGGTATCTTTTATTGGTACCCTGATTATATGTTAATTTACCAAAAGGAGAATTTGTACTGCTACTCCAGAGATATTCGAAATTTTTTCCGGTATTTGGAAAGAGCCCCACAGAGTCTTCCTGCACAGGCGCAAGACTTAAAGCCTGGTGAAAAATCTGATCCTTTCCTTCTACGCCCGGATCCTGCGAAATTGAAAAAGTGGGTGCAATGTTTATACCAAATTTTAATTTTTTAGTTGCATTTACTTCTAAGTTTGCCCGTAATGAATACGATTTATAATCCGTTTTTATAACAAATCCCTGTTGGTATCCATAGTTGCCTGACAAATAATATTTTACTGCTTCGTTACCCCCACTTGCCGAAATTTCGTAGTTCTGTATTTTCCCTTTCCTTTCAATTTCGTCCTGCCAGTCTATAAACTTTAAACCAGGATGGCCTGGCATTGACCACCGTGGGTCAAGTATATAATTAGGATTATTACCATTGATCCTGGACAGCCTGGTTGCCATATCATCTGTAGCAAGTGCTCCAACAGATTTGAATTGTGTAACATAGGTTGCATTTATAACTTCTGTTGCCTGGTCAATCCATTGCTGACCATTCATCATTGCTAATTTTTTAGCAGTCTGGTTATAACCAGCATACGTATTAAAACTTATTTTTACCTTACCGCCTTTCCCTTGTTTAGTTGTAATTAAAACAACCCCGTTGGATGCTCTGGATCCATAAATAGCTGCTGCCGAGGCATCCTTTAATACTTCAATTCTTTCTATATCGTTTGGATTAATATTATCTAAAGGATTACCGGTTGAAAAACTGCCATTGGATACGTTACTCGAATTAACGGTTAAAGGAAACCCATCTATAACATATAAGGGTTCATTACCACCGCTGATAGACCCGGATCCACGTACCTGGATACTGAATCCTTTTCCCGGTGTGCCGGTGGTTTGTTTTACTCTTACACCAGCCAACTGTCCAACCAATGCCTGGTCAACCCGCAAGAGAGGACGTTCATCAAGCTTTCTTGCATCAAAGGATGAAACAGCACCAGTTACATTTCTTCTTTTTTGAGTACCATAACCAATCACTACAACATCTTCCAGTATTTTCTGTGAAATGCCCAATGAAAGGTTAATGACTGATTGATTTTTTACAGGGATCTCCTGTTCTTCATAGCCAACCGAACTAAAAATCAATACATCATTTCCTTTGACACCCATTATTTTAAAAGTACCATCCTCCAGACTTTTCGTTTGGTTAGTTGTTCCCTTTACATGTACAGAAACACCTGGCACACTTTTACCGTTTTCATCTGTTACTTTTCCATTAACAGTAACGCTTTGTGCTTTTAAATCAGGAGAGTAAAAAAGAAGTGATACTGCAAAGAGTATTGCAATACCCTTTGCGATGTGCAAATTTAATTTCATACAGCAGTTTTTAAGATAGGCAATCTGAAATAACATTATAAACTTATTGTTATAATTATTAGTAATCATCCTGCTCTATCCTTATTCATCCTGCTCCATCCTGTATTGATTAATAGAATAAGGTTATTGAATATCAACAATGACAAACTAGTAAAAAAAGTGAGGAGAAATAAAATGCCTCCTGTACACATTGTGAAATGCTAAGCAAATTGAAAAGGACTTTATGCCATCATTTTTAGTGGGGTTACTACTTTGTAGTATTTTAATTTCACCATAACAGCAGGCACTGGTAAAGTATTCGAGTCGCTATGTATGGCTAAAGCTGCTCCCAAAGCTGTGGGGTTGTGATGCCTACATCAACACACAACGGCTTAATGCATAATTTGGGAAAATCAATGGCGGCGAGGCGGCGTAATATTTTCATTGGCAACACCATCCAGAGTGAAATTATTGGTATTATAATTTTCTTTGTCATTTCCTTCTATCACTTTT
>JANMLJ010000238.1:0-19852 GCA_031372465.1 Chitinophagaceae bacterium
GAAAAATAAAAGCAAGAAAATAAAAAAACGAGTTCTGGATTTTAACATTTAATGAAAACTTTTATAAAAGCAACTGCAAATTTGTAGTAAAAAATCAAGAGAAAATTTATTTCATTTTATGCAACCTATTGTTCAAACCAAAACTCATGATCTTCCAGGTGTTTGATAAGGTCACCATTTTTAAGTATAAGATTTGCGTCCAGTTTTAAATCAAATTTCCCTTTGCTTAGTTTTATTTCGCTATAGGGCATAAATAATTTAAAATCTGTATAAACAGCTTCTATATAAGCTGGTTTTATACTTTTATAAACAGCCAGCTGCCCGGATTTACTTCGATAGGTTGAACTGATCCCATCTATTTTTTCGCCATTTTTCTTTTTAAAATAAACAGCTACATAGCTATCAATATCCTTCAGATTTAATGCCGTAAAGCTTATATGAATCAACATACCTGTTTTCCCACCTTCACTTACATTATAATCTATCCACAATTTATCGAGCGTTGCATCAGCTTGTGTGTTGGATTCAACATCGGCAGGACTACCCGGCTTTGTATATTGAAAATCATAATAGGTAAGTTTTCCAATCAAACCACCCTGTTTATAAATTAGTTTGGCATCCATCGTCAGGTCATAAATACCCGGCTCCAGATCAAGTTCGCTGTAAGGCATAAAAAGCTGCAAGTCTTTATATACGGCCGGGTCGTACGCTGGTTTGATACTTTTATAAATTGCAACATCCCCTTCAGAACTTTGAAATTTTTTATTTTTATCTTTTAGAAAACCAGCCATGTCATCATTATACTCAAAATAGATGGCAACATATGCATCCATTTCTTTCATATTGTAAGCAGAAAAACTCAGGTGGATCATCATTCCTCTCAAATCACCTTCTTCAACATCATAATCAACCCAAATAGAATCAAAGGATGTGCCTGGGTCTGTATTTTTAAGCCAGTTTGTTGGGGGATTGTCAGCCGCCGTGGCATTGACGGCCATAGCAAAACTTAGAATAAAAAAATGTATGATTTTTTTCATTATAGTACAAGGTACAAAAAATCATTATTACAGAAAATTTGTATATACTTTTTATGGGCGGATTGCAATTATCAGATCCTCTGCCGGATAATTTCTGCTTTGTCAGACACAAGAAAATTGACGGTTGTTAAATCTCTTTTACCCGGCTACTCTTATTCTCCAATGGGGTTACTTTATAACCTTCTTTACGGAGTAGATTGATAACACCTTTTTCTCCGGGTAAATGTCCCGCACCCACTGCAATCATCAACGATTTTTCCGGCACCAATGATTTTAATTTTTCGACCCAGTTCTGATTGCGGTGATAAAGCAGGATATCAGTAAAGCCAGACATCCCCGCATCTGTTTCAATCAGCATTTTCTCCAGTTTTTTCAGGTCCTGGCTTTTGTATGCCTTGTACATTTCTTCTAATTCAGTATCATCTTCTTCTCCATTATTTGCTTTATCGATATACGACAACAATTGTTCGGCTTGTAATTTATAAGGAATACTGTCCAATACACCTGCCTGGTAAGCCATTGTTTCTAACCCCTTTATTTTTTTAGCATATTGTTTGGCTTCTTTCATTATCACCTGTTCCATTGCCGTAGTGTTGTCGCAGGGCATGGTGTTTTGTTCCAATGTAGAAGCTGCCAGCATCGGTTTATAAGTTTCCAGCATAGAAAATGGAAGCAGGGAGCCTTTAACTTCAAAATAGCTTTTTACTTTTATATAATCATTTTCATTCAGCAGATCTTTTAATGTAGTGTCGCCTAACATTTTCATTTTAGAAATAGCACCCATCATTTCAAAAAGATTATCCATGTCTACTTCAAAATACACTTCATCAACTTCTTTAATAATTTTTTTCATATTATCACTCAATACTGCATCCTCGGAACATAACATATGAATAGTTCCAAAAAGGTAGGATGGGCTTTTTAAGCCATTGCCGCTTATCTTCCACAACAACGTATTATTGGCATTCTCCGTTTGTGCAACGGAGGAAAGAGCTAAAAGGGTAACAAATAAACCTGTACTTAATCTTTTCATATAAAATACATTTAAAGTAAATTACAAAAATTTCAACTTATCATTTACTTTTCTACCAGAAAGGCGAAAAACGTTAAAAAAGTTCAACGAAATATATGTTGCTCAGCAAACACCTTTCCGGATAAAATTATTGTCGTTGTGTCAGTAAAAGACTTCATTCCAGTACCGGGAAAACTTAGTATTCCATTTTACTTCAAGTTCTTTGGGAGAAATTGGCAGATTCAATTCCTGTTTCACTGCCAGTTCAGGGAGATTGACACCTGCTCCCAATGCAGCAGAAATGGTGCCTTGTACCCGTGGATTTATTTCAAGTATTAAAAATTGACGGGTAGCTGATCTTTTTACCTGGATTCCAATATTACCATGCAGGGAAAGTGCTGTTATGATCTGTATGCAATACGAAATAATGAAATCATCTTTAATAAATTCACCTTCCACACTTATTCCATTAATCATTCTTTTTCTTAAACGTGGTACGATAAGTACTGGTTGACCATGCTTTGCAATACAGTCAACGGAATATTCTTCTCCCGGCAGATATTCACTTATAAGAAGTTCCGGAAAAGAGCCAGATGAAAGGATACGAATAGAATCGGGTAAAGAAAGATAAGTGGAAGTTGGCTTATAATTAAACAATAAATCCAGTTCATTCATTTGTTCACTAACAATTCTGAAACCGCGGCTACCATTTGATACAGATGGCTTAAAACAAACCGGTTTTAACGGGTAGCCGAGTTCTTCAACTGCTGTTTTAAACTGATCCACTGACTCGACTACTCTGAATGCAGGAACAGGTATTCCTCTCCATTCTAAAAATTCGTATAGCCTGCTTTTATTATTGGCTATTTCAAGAGCGTGTGATGGGGAAACAAGTACGTTGATGCCTTTCTCTTCAAATTCTTTACTATGCTTTGAAAATGGGATCAGTTCTTTAGTTACTAATGGTAAAATTATTTTAATCTCTTTTTTCAGGCATAGTGCAAGAACATCAGTAATAAAGGATGCGTCTGAAGCAATAGGGATCGTTTCGAAATCATCACATAGAAATCTTCCAACAGCATCGGGATTGGCATCTGCCAATGTGATATGAAATGATTTGTTTTCTTTCAGGCACCTGATAATACCGGCAGCACCCGGAGCTCCGCCACCGGTCATTAGAATATTTATTGTAGTTGTTGTCACAGGCTAAATGTAGATTAATAAATATAAATCAGCTTACTACTGCTTCCTCACCATATTGCTGATCTTTGAACTTCAGGGAGGGTGAAGGAATAAATCCTCCAATTCCCAGGCTCTCCCATTTATTGTCAACCGATTTAATTGTTTTGTCATCTGCCACTATAATATTTGGCCATTCCCGTTGAAAGTTATCCAATTCCTTTGTTTTTCTGGTACCATCAAAGCCCATACAGGCATAATAGTTGTAAGCGTCGGGTTGTAAGTTGTTCGTTGATCGTTTGTAGAGGTGAGCGTCTCTTTTTGGATCAAGGTTGTTGCAAAAGCGCCATAAAGCGATTGGCAGATCGTTTGCATCAACCGTATGCTCAACATATAAGATCATCTTCACTCCTTCCATTTCTTTTAAAGTACAGATTTCATCATGTAATTCTTTTATATGACCGCTCCTGTTTTTTTCTACGGATATAATTAAGCAGGGAATTGCTTTTTTTAGTAGTGATATATTCACAGCCCTTATTTCAGTAAATCTATTTTTTAAACCCATTTCATCAACATCATAACGCTCCTCTCTTTGCGAATAACTATCCTCCACTTCCTCTTCCATTTTATTAGTTCCATCAATACACATTTTACCTCCAAAACCCATTTTACTGCAACTATGATCCAGTACATCCATAGGACCGGTAGAAAAATAAATATCAGTGGACGGGTTCAGGTTTTTGAAAACATATTGGGCTAATAACAGGTAATCCTGAATTTTTACTCCCTCATCAGTTATTACCAATATCTTATTAAACATCATTTGGCCGGCACCCCACATAGCATTCATAACCTTTTGCCCCTGGCCTGCATATTCTTTTTTAATTTTTGTAATAACAAGATTATGAAAGACCCCTTCCACCGGCATATCCATATCAATAATTTCAGGAACCATGGTCATTTTTATGGGGGCCAGAAAAATTCTTTCTGTAGCTTTTCCCAGCCAGGCATCTTCCTGCGGTGGTATACCAACTATTGTTGCAGGATATACAGCATTTTTTTTGTGTGTAATTGCTGTGATATGAAATTGGGGGTACCAGTCTGGTAATGAATAATAGCCGGTGTGATCACCAAACGGACCTTCCCAAATCAGGTCGTCGCCGGGATCAACATATCCTTCAATAATAAAATCAGCATCAGCGGGCACTTCTACTTCTGGTTGCGAAATACATTTAACCAGTTCAACTTTTTTCTTTCTTAAAAAACCGGCCAGCATGTATTCGTCCACATTTTCAGGCAAAGGCGCAGTAGCTGAATAGGCATAAACAGGGTCACCACCCAATGCAACAGCTACCGGCATTTTTTTATTCAGCTTTTTGTATTCATTAAAATGTTTGGCGGACACTTTATGTTTATGCCAATGCATACCTGTCAGTGCCGGGCCAAACACCTGCATACGGTACATACCTACATTGCGGGAATTTGTAGTTGGATCTTTTGTATGAATAATTGGTAAAGTAACAAATGGTCCTCCATCTTTTGGCCAACAGGTTATGACAGGAATTTTTGTAATATCAGGTTCTTTCATCACTATTTCCTGGCACTCTCCTCTCCCACTTTTCACTTTAGGCATCCAACTGGCAAACTGGCCAAGTTTGGGAAGCAATTTCAACTTATCCAAAATACCTTCTTTTGGCGAGGCTAATAATTTGAACAATGATTCAATTTCTGCCGCCACATCATCCAAATGTTCTACGCCCAAAGCCATGCACATTCTTTTATCACTTCCATATGCATTCATCAATACGGGAAACCCATAACCGGTATTTTCAAATAATAGTGCTTTACCACCATTACCTGATTTACTTATCCTGTCTGTAATCTCTGCTATTTCCAAATGGGGATTGACATAGCTTTTTATGCGAATCAATTCTCCGGCTGTTTCTAATGCGTCAATAAATTGTTGCTGATTTTTCCAGGCCATATTGTTGAATAATCCCGATAGCTATCGGTATTACAAATGTACAACAGTAGTTGCGTGTAAATGTTCAGCAATGTGTATACATCAATATACATTAACAGGGCAGCCTGTGTGGAATTTACTGGAATTGGTCAGTCGTGAAGTAAAATGAACCCCGGTGAAATAAAAATAGTCTTTGCTTTTGGGATCACCCCGTTGGTCAGTTTTATTTGGATATGACGGACTGCCTCCCACCAATTCATCACTCCGGTATGACAAATCCACAGCCAATTGCCCTCGTTCGACCAGCAAATCAGCCTGGTTAACATATTTATAATTTACATCATCTAAATAGCCGGTAAATAATTTCCTTAACCCAAATTCTATTCCAATCCGTAAATTATTACTAATGGCAAATTTAACACCACCGCCAAATGGGATAGCTACCTGGGTTAAATGATAGGGCTTCCGATCCGGATAACTGGTTAATCCCTGTCCTTCTGTACTTAATGGTTTCAAATAATATTTCTGCCCGGTCTTATCGTAAGTATAGGAATCGAATTTAAAAACAGAAACCCCTGCAAACATGTATGGTGAATATTTACTGTAGTTAAAACTTAGGATGTTATATTCCAGCATTGAACTAAATTCCAGAATCTTCGTTTCGAAAGATAAATTACGCATTACTAAATTTGACTTATTGCTATACCTGTCTGCTCCGCCTACGGTGGCATATGTTACACCTGTTCTAAGCATTAATAAATCACTGATCTCATAATTCAATGAAATGCCGATTGCACTTTTGGTAACTTTTTTGGGAAATAACTTACTCGTCAGGTCTCCGGTATAAGCTGCTGCCCCACCAAATACACCGAGGTGAGTTCGCTGGGCATTAATACAGGGATTCACTACTATAATAGCAGTTAGTAGACAGAGATATTTCATTTGCATTGGATCTAACAATGCAAAGTTAAGGCCATTTGTGATTTTTAACCAAATTATAAATAAGAAAATGAAAGTATGCAGGAAAGATTAAAGACTATTCTTATATTATACATGATTAATTACCTACCTATCTGTTTTAACTAAATAATAAAATTTTGCTTATTATCTATTGCTAATCTGATGATTACACAAATCATTTCGTTCAATTAGTATATCAATTTAATATACTTTACGGGGGCAACGCATTGTTGGGACTGATTTTTTATGTTTAAAAATAGAACTAAAAGTATTTAGTCTGAATGTTGAAGTAAATCCAAAAAAGTAATACCAATCTTTTTGAGCGGCGGTTCCCCTTTTTTCTCCATTGGGTGGAAAGAATGGTCTGCCACCCGGTAATTCATCCGTCCGATAAGCTAATTCTACTGCTTTACTTCCTTTCTCCTGCAATAATGTATTTCGATCAATATATCTGGAGCTTACATCATCAATATAATCAGTAAACGATTTTCGTTGATTAAATTCGATACCTATATTTATACTATTACTAATTGCCACCCTGAAACCTCCGCCAAAAGGTAAACAAAGTTGAGTGAGCTTATAGGGCTTTTGATCAGGGTAAGATGACAAACCCTGGCCTTCAGTACTCAAAGGTTTTAGGTATGTTTTATTTCCGCTATTATCATAAGACCATGGATTGAAATTGAAAAGGCCGATACCGCCATATAGATAAGGAGTAATCAGACCGCCCATTATCCCTGGAGCCGATACTTCTAATCCGATATAAACTTCTTTGATCGTAGAAGTAAAGCTAAGATTTCGGGATTTTAAATCATCGCTGTTCCATTCATCAGCAGCTTGTATCTTCCCGATATTAACTCCACCTCGTACTGATAAAAAAGTATTCAATGGTTTTCGAATTGTAACCCCAGCTGTAAAACAGGAATGAGCTGTAGTAAACGCATTCGGTTTTAAATCTCCCTGATAATTCATAGCTCCGGTAAAGAGAGAAAAAGTGGCAAGCTTATCCTGCTCCTGGGCTTGCAATAAGTTGAATATGCATAAACATATAAAAACTTGCAAAATGTAGAGGCGTTTCATAGGTACGGTTTTCGACGGCTGTCTGACAAAATATTTATCATGTACATCAACCGATATATCAAAACTACAAACACATTTTGCGCACGACGAATATTAAAAGAAGAATCAAATAAAAAATTCGTTTATGCATGACCCGGAGAAGTGATTTTCCAACATTCATTCGTAAACCCTGCTCTTGCAAAATCAAAGTTTACCATACCTATATATGAACAGTTGACTTTATTAAAATGCGATGAAAAAAAAATATCTCCGCGCTATTGAATAAGCCATTTAGTGATTCGTGATTTTCCAAAATGCATTAGTAAAAAACACTGTCTTTGTTGCAGGGGTACTATGCATTTTTTACTGTCACTGTTTGATAAGGGATAAAATAATTGGAGAAACGATTTACAGGATTGAATTTGCTAAACCGTATCATTGATTTTCATAGGTTTAGTCAGCTTATTTTCATTGTTTACCGGTGTCTCAACAAACTTGTGTATAGTAAAATGGTTCCGTTTCCTGCTTTATTAAATAAAATTCAAAGTAATACAGTGATAAAAACCCTGTTTGATAATGGGTTCAATTGTTTTAGCGGGCTATAATTGCCGTTGTAAATTAACTGGCAGGATATGCCGGTATGATCCCTTCACCTGCCAACATACGGATAAAAAACACGAATAACAGGTAGTCAACAGTTCAAACTTTAGTATTTGTCCTTTCGTATTAATTTGTTTTACGTAATCCTGTATAGGTAATGCCCAAACCGGGCTGATCGGAATAAATTATTTTACCAAAATCATATCCAATCCCTGTTGCTACATCTTCTTCCAGGAGTAAAGGACCATCCATATCCACTTCATCAATAAAAGGAAGTAAATGTGCTATGGCGGATGAACCGATGGTTGATTCATTCATACAACCAATCATTACTTTCATGCCCAATTCTTTTGCTTTATCAATCATTCTTCTGGCAGGTGTAATACCGCTGCATTTTGTAAGCTTGATATTAATTCCGTGAAAATGGTTATGACATTTTTCAACATCTTTTTCCGCAACACATGATTCATCAGCATACAATGGTAATGGAGAATTTTCATACAGTATTTTCATTCCTTCCCAATTGTCTTTATGCAAAGGTTGTTCTACCAGCTCCACTCCCAGTTCCTTTAATTGAGGAATTAATATCAACGCTGTTTCTACATCCCATGCAGCATTAGCATCTACCCTGATAATGGCATCGGTATTTTCCTTTAAGGCTTTTACAATGGATATATCATCCTTCGTTCCTACTTTTATTTTATAGATCGGCCATGGTTTTTCTTTCAATTTGGCCACCATATTTTCAATGGTATCAATTCCGATCGTATAATCACAGATTGGATTTTTTGAAATATCTCCGCCCCAGAGTTCGTGGAGTTTTTTCTTTTTCATTTTGCCATAAATATCCCAGGCGGCAATATCCAGCGCACAAACTAAAAAAGGATTTTGTGGAAGTAAATGATGCAGATAATGCCAATAACGTTCCGGGTCAGTAAAAGCAAATTTTTCAATAAAAGATCTCTTTGATTCCAGGTCCTCCATCATCTTCTCTACAGGTATATTATAATAAGCAATGGCCGGGGCTTCCCCATAACCTTTGATTCCAAAATGTTCCAGTTCAACAACTAATGTTGGTTGATGCGTTTTCGTTCCTTTGGATATAGTAAAAGGATGACGGAATTTTAGATTATAAGGCCAATATTGAACTTTCATAATTAGGGAAATTAGAAATAAAAAATTAGAAATAAAAAATTAGAAATAAGGAATGAGGAAGTTTACATCAACGTGGAACTTTCTAATTCCTCATTTATCATTCCTAATTTCTCATTTTTTTAACCTCTACCGCTATTCTTCACATATCCGCCAAACTCTTCATTAAATTCATTTTGTTTTAATAAATCTTCCAGCGAAATATGCATCCGGTATTGCCAGTAATTTTTGGGATTGGCCGGATTGTTTATTCTTTCTTCCTGAGGATTTTCCCGGCGCAGTGTTTCACTTATTCCCATTATGTCCTGCAACTGGAAAATACTCCACATGGCTGGGGAATATAAATGTTGCATAAGGATTGCTTTATTAATCCATGGTTCACAATAGAAAGGTGCATACCCCATTTGGCCCAAGACATGATTGTAGAAATGTTGTGTTTTTTCCACATTCTCCTCCCACCAGGCTCTGATCGTGCTCATATCATGCGTTGATGGAGTTATCACCGATAAATAGGGAGCATCATTAGGATGGAAGAACTCTTTTTTCGGGTCTTTGGGCATCCGTTGAATTTCGAGGCTGAGAATTCCAAGCTGTTTCATCACTTCGGGTACACAATGTGGCACCATACCCAGGTCTTCCCCGCATACCAGCATATTGGTAGCTGCTTTCAACTGGGGTAATTTATGTAAGGCTTCTTTTAACCAGAAATCATCCTGACGACGGAAAAAATAATTAATATACAATGCGTTCAGTTTTTGCTGAACATCTGGACTAAGGTACCGGAAGGAAGAAGTTTTATCCATGGAAATCCGGAAATTAAATTCCTGACCCTGGGAGCCTTCTTCTTCAAAAAGAATCACATTAGCTATTAAATTAAATAACCCATTTTTTATATGTTCATTTTCTTCTGTTTGCTCAAGCGAACTGAAATAATCTTCAACACTTTTCTGTGTTTCATATTCCATCTCCAGTTCATATCCTCCAAAACCATTGGCTATCAAAAATTTTTCTTTTACCAGCTCAGCTTGTCCTTGAAATATTTCCTGCAAAACTTCATCCGTAATAAAAGGCCGGCAATACCGCTGATAATCGAAAAAGATCCCGTTTTGACCAAACTCGTTAATATGAACAGGAATACAGGGAACAAACCTTCCCATTATACCCTGCACTGCGTTTGCAGGAATACTCCAGATGCGGAAAAAACCGAGTATATGATCAATACGGAAAGCATCAAAATAATTACTCATTTGTTCAAAGCGTTGTTTCCACCAGGCAAAATCATCTTCCTGCATTTTTTTCCAATTATAAGTTGGAAAACTCCAATTTTGACCAACTGCTGTAAAGTCATCTGGAGGAGCACCGGCTTGCCAATTCATATTGTACATCTCAGGAGCTACCCAGGCATCACAACTATTCCGCGAAATGCCAATAGGAATATCACCTTTCAAAACAATTCCTTTTTTATGGGCATAATCAACAGCTTCTTTTAACTGAAAATGAAGATGATACTGGTTGAAATAATAAAAGCAAATTTCTTTATAGGAAGATGATTTGGAAGAGCAAATTTTATCAATCGCTGATTTATCATAAACCGCATTTGTTTTCCAGTCTTCAAAATTGGAGGTTCCATATTTATCCCTGAGATAGCAAAAAGCAGCAAATGGCTCAAGCCAATGCCTGTTAAGCTTAAAAAAATCTTTATAATCAGCTGATTCAAAACAATCCTGCCCCATTACTTCATAAAGTTCTCTTAGTACAGAGAATTTAATTTTTATTACTTCTTCATAATCTACGACTGGTAGTTTGTTGAGTTCAGCTTGTTTTTCATTTAATGGAAATAGTTTTTCTGCGAACTCCTTACCGGCAACTTTTGTCAGGTTAATATATAAAGGATGTAATGCAAACGCAGAAATAGCAGCGTAGGGATAAGAATCCATCCAGGTAAAAGTGGACATGGTATTATTAATGGGAAGCAGCTGAATCATTTTAAGCCCTGTAGTTTTTGCCCAATCTACCAGCAATTTTATATCTGGAAACTCCCCCACCCCAAAACCTTTTTCACTCCGCAAGCTAAAAACAGGAATAGCTACACCGGCACCTTTCCAGTTGTCATTAGCAATATGCACAAATCCATCATGTAAAATGGTTAGTTTCTTTTTGTCAGCATCATTTTGAAGAAGGCGGTTGTTTCCGTCCTCATATTCGACAAATCTCTTTTCTTTCGACTGATAAATACCATATTTATAAGCTACCGGGAAATTACAATCAGACAAATCTAATTTTGTGATCCACCAGTCACCTTCTCTTCCAAGTAGTATAAGTTTTTCTTTTGTCCAATTACCCAACTTTTCACTATTACCGGTTAAGCAAACAACTTCATGCTTCTTTAGTAACGGAGCTTTGACTTTAAAGATATGGGTGTAATTTTCATCAGATACAATCTTATTTTTTGTGGGATGTTGTTTCAGTAATACTTTCGAAAATGCGTTGGAATAAAAAACATTTTCATATTCCCCGGCATGGTTCCAGGTATCTACCAATTGAATTTCATGATGATCTTTTTTTGAAATTTCTACTTCACGGTCATTTCCCCATTCAAAAGATAATTCTCCATCCTCATTTTTCAATATATACTTATATGAAATATTTTTATCTATGTCTTTCTTTTTAATTTCAATCTTACAGACCCAAAAATCTTCATTTAAGTAATCTAGCCGCACTGCTTTGTCCGGGTCATTATTTCCCAAATAGTCATTATTGCCCGTAATCCACAAAGTCTGGCCATACTTTGTATGATAACGGAGGTAAAACTGGAGCTTCATGGCAATCGTTATGTCTGAAATAAAAAATTTATATCGTGTTTTATAAACACATTATAACGAAAGTAAATAAAAGCATCCAAGGTTCGTACTTTTAGGGCAAAGAATTTTTACAAATAAAATCGTAATTGTATGATTACTAACTTTAAACGCTGGCAACAACTTTTTCTATTTTGCCTTGGAATATTTGCAGCAACAGCTTTTTGCATGAAATGGATGGAAGGGGATTTTTGGCAAAATGGCCAAAAATTTACCATTATCGGGCTCGAGATCACTAATACAAAAGAACAAGTAGTTGCTATTTTGTCCGGCCTAGACGGGCAAGTTAGAACTATTCTGCGCTATCATTTAAGTTTTGATTTTGCTTTTATGGTTGGAGTTTATCCCGGTATTGCGGCACTTTGTATGATGACAAGGGAAAAGACGGCGAATTTGATAATCAGAAAAATATTATTGGTAGCAGCTGCCTTACAAATAATTGCATGGGGCTGTGATATTGCTGAGAACTATTACCTGTTTAAATGGATTAAGAACCCGGTTATTGGCAGCGAATTTGTGCGTTATCATTATATAGTGGCTATAAAATGGATCATCGCACTGTCAGCTGCGCTGGTGGCCATACCATTTGCAATAAAAAAAAGCAGGCTTTCATGATTACTATTCCACAAAAAAAGGAAACTATTTTTTCATTTAGCATTGCTGCCTTATTTTTGCACAGCTTTTACCACAAATAAGCATATAAAAGCAAAACTTAAATATTAAAAAATGGAACAAACAAAAAAGTACACAGGTTTTTGGTGGTTAGTATGCCTTGCTTCTACGGCAGCGTTAATTTTTGCTATTTATACTCATTGGGAATGGTTAACTCTTATTCTTCCTTTCTGTACTACTTCTTTTGTAAAAGCGATGGACATCATGTAAGAATTTAAAGTAGAATTTATACTTTTTGCAGCCCTGCCACCCGCGGGGCTTTTTTGTGTAATATCCGGCACATTAATTGGCTGTTACACATTTGTTAACAATTTAATTAAAATTAAAACAACTAATTATGAGAAAATTCTTACTATCGTTTCTGGCACTCCTTATTATTGGCACTTCATTTACAACTGTTTCTGCTGCTTTTATTATTCCGGCATCAACGGCCGCAGAAAAACCAGACCCCGCCACTGTGAAAGCTGCTAAAGAGGCTTTCAACAATCTTTCTAAAGCTGAAAAAAGGGAAAAGATAAAAGAATTGAAGAAGGAACTAAAGGGATTTAAAGCAGCAAAAAAAGCGGGCAATGCTCCAAGTACTAACACTGTTTTATTAGTAATACTCGCTATATTATTACCACCATTGGCAGTATACCTGCATGAAGGTGTAATCAACAAAAGATTCTGGATTAGTCTTTTGCTGACACTTTTATTTTTTGTTCCGGGTGTTATATATGCCCTGGTTGTTGTTTTGGGCGATTAGTAGATAATATTCCCCAATTGAGGGATTGGTTTGTTGGGCAAATGACTTCTGGTTTTATATTTTTTCGTTTATATATATAAATTTTAAGTCAGTTTGTGGAAGCAAATTTATCATTAATCAGCATCCTATTTTAGAGCAAATTTTCTTTTTCTTTCCGTACAGAGAAAAGAGTAGGAACTGAATTTGCTTTAAAATATGATGTGTAACAACATAATTATCTTAATAATTTTCTAGTAAAGGGAAAAAGGAGTAAGCTACTATTCTGCTAAGATTGAAAAAGTATAAGTAAAGTAATGCCGGCCTATCCTTTTGCAGGTGGCCGGCATTGAACTACATTGGAAACGGATTTCTTTATTCTAATTATCTGTTAAAACGGCTGGTTGCAGTTTTTGCATTCCGGCGGATATTCCACATGTCTGCAATAGTGAATGAGCGCTGTTTTACTTCAGGCAGTTTAAAGTTAATAGCCAATGTTTCTTTTACTTCTTTTACCAGGTTGTTTAACACATCTGGTTCCATCTGTACAATAGATGGCCTCAAATCAATTTTCATGATATTATGGTTTAATAATTACACATTAAGTTTCTGAGCATAAAGTCGGAAGAAAAAACACTAAGAATCGTTAGAAGAAGTGTTGAATTCAGTCATTAGCAGCAAGCATGCTACAGCTCAGATCCGAGATACAAAGATACAGAAAAAATACCGTTTAGCAAGGAAAATCGTAGAAGAAAATGCAAATAAAAATATAAAATAGTTAGTAGAAAGCGATTGGAATAAAATTGACAACAAGAAAAAGCCCGGTAATTTGTTCAGTTATTATTCAACTGTTATTTCAAATTGTCATATTATTTTACCAGCAAATTTATGTTGAGTTTATTTCAAACTTTTTTTATCAGCCACAGAAAATAATTCAACACTGAAAATTTTTGTTGAAAACCATTATTTTAAGTTGAATGGATGGAGGCCCCTGACCTTCTGCAAGGGCCTTTTAATTTACCGACTAACTTACCAGGTTTAAAAATAAAGGGAGGCCCGATTTCCAATCATTATCCAGATATAATTCAAAGGAGTAGCGACCTGCAGCAGTAAATTGCAACTGATTAAAATTGACAACAATATTTATAGAAGTAAACTGACCGTTAGCAGGAGGGCCGATCTCTATATTGCCTTCTATGGGCTGAATAACTTCCTTACCTGTTGAATCTATGAGCCTCAATTTAAAGCCATGATTACCCGATTCTTTGGCCGCAAAACGCAGACGGCAGGCAACTGTACAGGCCGGGTGTGTTACCGGAAATTGTTTAACATTTATACTATCAAAAGTGCCAACTATGGTCAGTTTTGAATAATTGTCTTGCGCAAAGTCGGCAAGAGTGAAGATTTCGATTTCCATAATTTGTTATTAAGTGTAAGAAAGCCCTGCCGATGCAAAAAAAGCACCATTAACAGCTAACCTGCCAAATAAGCAGGGGCAGCAAAGTTAAGGATTGCTTATCCTTTAATAATGTCGTTTATGATTTTTAGGTGATGATTGGTGTGAATGGCAATTATTCTTCGTGCCTTTTTTACGGGTAAATCACCAAAAACGGGATGTGTAAAAAAATTGCCCGGGCTTAGCTTTTCAAATAAAGCTACCTTTTGTTTTGCTTTTTCTATTAATGCATTGATATTATCCAAACTGATTTCTTCTGCGGGCTTTACAGATTCAGGTGCTTTGGCTTTTCCTCTCGGAATTTTTCCCAACATATATACAATAGAACGTTTAAAATTGAATTTTGCTTTAAAATCTGACGGATTTGAATGTTCTACTGCTGATATCATTTTAATTAAAGCCAGCAAACTATGTTCAAGGTGCCAGCCAACAGTTACTTGTGATACCGGTTCCTTCTTTTGTTCAATGAAAGGAAGTTTGGTCTCTAACTCGTTTATTAAAGTAGCAAGGCTTTTCATTTGTTTATCTTATGGCAAACTTACTGAAAGATGGAATTATAGTTTCGTACAATAAAAAATGATTTGGTATTAAGAGCAAGTCCGGCTATTAAATTCTTTATACTTTAAAAATACTGCTGGCCCAGACTTCGACTTGGAATGGTTTTGAATTAAAGAACTGGCAGGGGAGAAAAATTAATCTACCAATGAATAAGTTTTGATGGTACAAACTCACACACCACGATCTCATCTTTAAAATAAAGATACGCTACTGCATATTTTTTATAAGTAACACAACGGTAATTGAGGCTTTTCCAAAGTGGATAGGTACAAAGATGATGTTCGATTCTATCATCCGAAAGGCTTGCAAAAAATTCAAAGGCTTCACTACAAACTTTTTAGCTGTTCGTGGCAATCCCTCTCCTTCTAAGAAAAAAGCTGCTTCTGCAACCGTATCAGAAGCAGTATCCAGAATTGTTACTTTCCTTTTGCCCATTTATCTATGAGTTTATAAGCCCGGTTCTTTCCTGCGGCAAGAGAAAGTTTTTTTGCCGGCTTATTTTTTAACGCAGCTTTTAATTGTAGGATTTCGTAATCCTTTTCCGGCAGCAGTACATATTTCTTTTTATCTATTACAATTTGTGTCATAGCTTAAAGATACAAAATTATTTAGTTTTTTGGTTCCTTGAGAGGCGATGGTTAGGCTTTCCAATAGTTCTTGCTGTTGGTCTCTTGCCTGCCTACTTTGCCCACACATAAGACACAACCGCGGCGTACTCTTTTTTTGTAGAATACCTACGAGGGCAAAAAAGACCCGGCTGGGGAGAGAAAATCGCCCTCTAATATGATTTTGGCTCCATCCCGGTGTAACGAATTCTGATAATAAATACTTCCTCAGACTTCCGATAATAAACAATGCGATATTTCAGGATTTCAAAGTATAAATAGTTTCCGTCATTATCCTTTTTATAAGCGTCTTGTCGGTGAACTGCTATGTCGTCAGATAAAGCATTGATCTTATCCAATATTTTTTCTTTTACCTCATCTGCATTTTGTTCCGAGTCTTTTCTATACGCTTAATTGCTGCATCTAACTGGCGGGTGGCACCTTTGGTCCAGGTTACTTTTCTTTTGGCCATCACCAGTCTTTAGACATTTTCACCACTTCATCATGACTATAAACTTCTCCCCTGTTCACTTCTTCCATTGCCTCATTTATCTCTTTGTTGTATTGCTCAATACTTATTCGACCAGCATCTTCGCTGCGGCCATGCAAAAAAGTTTTAAGCATTAATAAAACAGATTTCTTTTCCGCTTCATTAAGTTGTACAAAATAACTGTACCACTCTTTTTCTAATGCGTTTGCTATAGTATTTTATTTAGATAAATTGACATTTTTTATTCAGGTAATCCTGATAAATATCTTCCTTTTCACTTTTCCAAAAATCAAAAGAAACTTCCGTTTCATTTATTTCATCTGAAACAACTATCTCCACCATTTTATCCTTGAAAGCTGCTTTAATAGAATTGAGCAGATCTGCCGTTAATTCATTGATATGAAGACGATACGTTGTTGTCATAGCTTAAAGATACAAAATTATTTAGTTTTTTGGTTCCCTGAGAGGCGATGGTCAGGCTTTCCTATAGTTCTTGCTGTTGGTCTCTTGCCTGACTACTTTGCCCACACACAAGACACAACAGCGGCGTACTCTTTTTTTGTAGAATACCAACGAGGGCAAAGTTTTATTATCTTTACAACACTCAGAAACACCCTTAAAAATGCCAACAACAACAAACATATACCTGCCGCTACAGTTCAATCAATTGGTTGACTTAGTTAAAACGCTGCCTAAAAAAGAAAAACAAAAATTGATGGATATATTAGAGGAAGATATACCGGTTGTTATTCCTGAATGGCAGAAACAGGAAGTTAGAAAACGCATTAAAAAATACGAGAAACATCCTGAATTGCTGATTGACGAAAAAACGGCATTAAAAATGATTAAAACGATGTAATGCCCCGGTTTAAACTCTCCTTCTCACCCGAATCGCTGAAAGAAATAGAACGGATTATCGACTTTTACAACGATGCCAGTACCGGATTGGGTACAAGATTTAAGAAAAACCTGCTGACTGAACTTATTACTATCAAACAAAACCCATTTACCCGTTCCTTCAGATATGATAATGTGCGCTTTGCTGTGGTAAAAAAATTTCCCTACGCCGCACATTATACTATTGACGAAGAAAATCGCATTATCAAAATACAAGGTGTATTTGGATTTTCTCAGGATGCTGAAGCAAATTGGAAAATCAGATTTTAACTAACAGTGAATCCGGCCAATAAATTCTTTGTACTTTAAAAATACTTCTGTGCGAGATTTCGCCTGGGAATGGCTAAGATTGGAAACATGGCTGGGAAGAAAACGGGTTCCCTATAGCTCTTGCTGTTGGTCTCTTGACTGCCCACTTTGTCCACACACAAGACACAACAGCGGCGTACTTTTTTTTGATGAAAACCAACGAGGGCAAAAATAGTTTTGAATTAAAGATACGGCTGAAATGAAAAAAGCAACTTTTTTCATTCTTTATAAGAGATGAAATTTTTATGCAATTAAGCTGTATTTATCAATGATGGCTTTTCTTTTTTCCGGAAAGCCTACCATGCCAAATTGAATATGTAATTCTGCCATTCTTTTATCAACATTTACCTTGTCGTTCTTTCGCATTTCCGGAGTTATTTTATGAAACACTTCTTCTAAATAATCTTCAAAATTTTGATTAAAATACATATCAATAGCTCTGAACGGTTTATCTGAAGCATTAAAAAAAGTATGCTCAATTCCTCTTGGCCGTAAGTGCCAACCGCCTGCTGGTATTTCATACAAGGTATCTTCTACCAAAACCGAACCGGTTCCTTCTAACACATACATCAATTCATCTAAATTTTTATGATAGTGTGGAGCTGGCCCCATTTTTTTAGGTGCTACTGCAAATTCCACACAAGAAAACTGGCCGTTTGTCTGGCTACTTTTTATCAACACTTTTATGTCTAAGCCCCCTGGCCCAGGCTGCAGTGGCGGTGTTGGTGGTATAAAAAATGGCGATAACTTTTTGTCCGTTACTACTTTTTCACCAGGGCTATTTTTAGTACTGCTGCAGGATGATAGTAGTGAGCTAAAGCCAACACCTGCAGCAAATAGTTGCAGTATTGCATCCCTACGATTAGAATTATTATTTATCATTTTGTTTATTTAAAATCATTTATTAGTTGAATCTTAGTTTTATTTCAACCGCTATTTTATTTATCTCACTGTTAAAATTTATAAGATAACAGTTATCAGGAAGGACCTGGTGAAAATAACAAAAGCCCCTGATTACTCAACGACTTCGTTAACTTTTATTATTTGTAATACGCTACTCTTTACTTTCCTATAGTGCTTGCTGTTGGTCTCTTGCCTGCCCACTTTGTCCACAAACAAGACACAACAGCGGCGTACTCCATTTTGTAGAACACCACCAGAGACAAAAACTTTTGAAAGTTAAAAAGAAAAAAAATTTAGTTTTATAAAACTAATTTTTTCAAGACGTGAAATCAATAATACCAACACTTATAGGATCGATTATCGGTGGCTTATTGGGATTTATTATAGGAAGTGGCGAAAATAGATGGGTTAAGAAAAGTCAACAAGAAACCGCTTTTCCAGTTATGGCTATTGCAGGATTGTTGCTAGGAGGAATTTCAGGTCTAATTATATCTGTCACAGTTATGAAGGATGAAGAAAAGACCAAACAATATGGGTTTAACAGCATGAAAACATATGAAAGTAAAACTGGTCGCAAATGGGAATTTCAAACCATTTGGAATAATCCTACGACTGGTAATCAAAATAAAATTCATACTCTCTACTCAAACTTGCATACTTCTGTTGTTACTAATTTAAATAATGTGACGATATTTACACATGACTCAACAGATGGCAGTAAAATTTTTATTCAGAAAGTTCACATGCAGTGTGTAAATGAGATTAGAAAGAAAATTCAAAATTCAGCACTTGCCTTAATTTAAATAGGACACCTCTTTGATTATAAAAGCCCCCGCATTTTTTGCAGGGGCTTCATTATAATCATTCAATCAACTGTCTACTTCACCTCCTCATACGGCACATCAGTAACATTATCTGCACCAGCCGTTGCACCTTCTGATTGTGTTCCTGCGTCTGTAGAAGGGTCGGCACCTGGTTGTGCTCCACTATCTTGTGTATTTTTATACATATCCTCACTAGCCGCTGTCCAGGCAGCATTCAATGCAGCCATCGCTGTATCTATACCCGCTAAGTCCTGTGCTTTATGTGCTTCTTTCAATTTTTCTGCAGCAGTTTCAATAGCAGTCTTTTTTTCCGCCGGTATTTTTTCGCCGTATTCTTTCAATTGCTTTTCTGTCTGGAATACTAAACTATCAGCAGCATTTAGCTTCTCTACTTTTTCTTTCTCTATTTTATCCGTTGCTTCATTGGCTTTTGCTTCTGCTTTCATTTTTTCTACTTCTTCCTTGCTCAAACCACTTCCTGCTTCTATATGTATCTTTTGTTCTTTGCCGGTTCCTTTATCTTTAGCTGTAACGTGTAAGATACCATTGGCATCTATATCAAATATTACTTCAATCTGCGGAACTCCTCTTGGTGCC
>JANMLJ010000472.1:0-7451 GCA_031372465.1 Chitinophagaceae bacterium
AAGGGGAGAATAGCTTACGAACAGCTATGGCAAAGACGGTGGGATTACCTCTTGGCATTGCAGCTAAACATATTTTAAATGGCAGGATTAAACTGACAGGGCTTCATATACCTACTTCCAAAGAAATCTATGCGCCGGTACTTGAAGAATTGGAGAAATACGCTGTGAAATTTAAAGAAGAAAGAAAATAGATTTCGAAAAAAAGCATTTCCTTTTTTTGCACATCCAACATTACTTTACTTCCAGATCTTTTGAAGAAAGTATTTTATAACTGACATCCCGCATCACTATTTTATAATTGCCTTTCCGTAGAAATAAGCAGTAATACCCTTCCTGGTTGGTAATGTATGTATGATCTGCAGGCACAAGAAAATTCAGCATATCAGCATTATATTCATTCAGATAATAAGCCTGTACAAAGAATAACATTTTTTCCGTTGGTTGTACCAGGGTGGCTTTTCGCTCCCCTTCCAAAGAAAGCCAGTCAGGTCTGTTATGCAGGTAATTTGTGGAAGAATGCATTACAATAGCATCGTAACCTTTTTGTTCCAGCGGATTAAAAGGTCGTTTGTTATGATAAATTATGGAAGGCGCATTAATAGTAAACCGGGCATTGAAGTATTGGTAGAATATTCTGCCATATTCAAAATCGCTACCCTCTGTCATAGCTGTTTGGTCAATAGTAAAGGGATCAATACCGCTGATTTTTTTGAACCATAAAGCCATTGGTGTATAATCACCGGTCTTTTCTTCAGCAATATGGCCATATCCTGCATGCACCAAAATTTTAGCGGACGGATCTTTTTTAATGACGCGATAAATATTTTCTGCCTGTATTGAATCTCTTTGCGAAGCGGTATGTTCCGATGCAGTGGTGTCTTCATAGGAAACCAATTTAAAGCCCAACTTCAACGCTTTTCTTACTAACTCTCCTGCAACCGGTTCGTAGGTATAATAACCGGTAAATACATTTAATGAATCGAGGCATTTGTTAGCATAATTATTAAAAGCTTCCATAGCAAGATAACGGTAACCTTCCCTGTACAAATCGTCTAATAAGCTATAAGTAAAAGCTCTGTGCACCGGTTTTGCAGGTGATTCGTTAATCATAATCACGCTGTAGTGCGGTGCTATACTTAAAATTGAACTTTTTGCCGGTACATACTGAATGTTTTTTAATTTGTTGATGGTATCTGCTATCATGCTTTGAGCAAAGAGCGACAGTGTATCAAAATTTTTTTCAGTATAGGTGATGGCCTTTCTGTAATCACCTGCAAATGAAAGTAATTGGCTGAAGTTCTCATAAAAGCGATTCTCCCCCATGGCATTTTTAAACTTTGTTTCCCAGCCTATAGCCTGGTATAATGGGTACAGGTAATGGATCTCAGCCCCCAGCCTATTCGTTAAATATTTATGTGATGAGTCAAATTTATTCGGAGATTGAGAGTTGGTGTACTTGCGAACCTGCTCAAAAGGCAGATAAGTTTGTGCCGGAGAAAATAAAAAACAAGAAATAAAGAAACAAACGAATAAATATTTTATCATGCTGAAAATTCGATACAATGATAAGCTCAATCCTGTTAGTAAAAACCTAAAATTATTTTAGCAGTTCATTCATAAAATCCTTCACTCCTTCTGTGGCCGGTTTTTCTATCAGTGTCAGATTTTTCATAGCAGATGTGTAAGGGATTTTTTTGTCGATAATATACTTGGGCACATCCATCGCCACATAATTGATAAGACCTGCCGCCGGATATACTACTAATGATGTACCAACAACAGCAAAAATATCTGCAGCAAAAACAATTGGAACAGCTTCTTCCATTTTAGGTACCTGTTCCTCAAACCATACAATGTATGGGCGTAGCTGTGCCCCGTCTTTTGCCAGATCACCCAGCTTTATATCTCCTCTTATTTCTGAAATAATCGTATCATCCCACTCACTGCGCATTTTAAATATCTCACCATGCAGGTGCAATACATTGGTCGATCCGGCCCTTTCATGCAAGTCGTCTATATTTTGTGTAATGATGGTAACATCAAAATTTTTCTCTAATTCAGCCAGGCCATAGTGTGCTGCATTGGGTTTAGCATCGGCCACATTTTTTCTTCGTTCATTATAAAATTCAAGGACTAATTGCGGGTTTTTTCTCCACCCTCTGGGAGTGGCTACTTCTGTTACGTTATATCCCTCCCAAAGGCCATCACTATCACGAAATGTTTTTAATCCGCTTTCTGCACTGATTCCTGCTCCGGTTAGTACAATTAATTTCTTTTTTGACATACTCAAATGTAAAAAAGCAAAGCCATCCGGACAAATCAGGATGGCTTTCTTTACGTTAATTTACTTTGGTAAATAAAATAGTAGAACTATCTGCAGCCTTCACCTGAAAGCTATCCGCTGTTAACTTAATCACCCTGTAAATTTTACCAGTTGAATCAATTGGCTTTTCCTTCTCCATAGGAATCAATTCAGCCCATACTAATTCATTGGCTTTGTTCCATTCGAAATGAATGGTATCTGCTTTTGCAGAATCATTCAACGATCTGATGATAGTGCCATTCTGTTGAAAATTAAATTGAAACTTATTGAAGTTGGAATCATTTGTCAGCACATCATTTGTTTTCCATTTACCAATGATCAATTCTTTTTTAAATTCGTTGGGGACTGTTTCTTTTTTTTTATTCCGGAGATACAAGAAGGTTCCTGCTCCGGCTGCTATGATAAGCAGCCCGATCAATAGTTTGTTCATGGCTATACTTTTTTAAAGGTTAAAATAGGGAATCAACTATTGATTCCACAACCTTATAAAAAGTAACCTTCTTAATTTGTTAAATGAAATTTTTCCCCGATAGTTCTGAGTCATTGAAGGATCGGGGCCCGACTAAAGACTCCTGACTCATTTCTCCCCAGCCAATTCCATTACCACTTTCCATTCATCTTCTGAAACAGGTTGAACGGATAACCTTCCAATTCTTACCAGTGCCATATTTGCCAGCCTTTTATCTGCTTTTATTTGCAGTAAGGGTACAGGATTTTTTAGCTGCTTATAGGGTGCCAGATCCACTGCTACCCATCGTTCATCTTCCGTAGTAGGATCCTGGTAAAATTCTTTTACTACTTTGGCAATGCCAACTATCTCCACCCCTTCATTACTATGATAAAATAACACTTCCTCTCCTTTTTTCATGGCACGCAAATGCAGACGTGCAGCATAATTTCTAACACCACTCCAGCAGGTTTTTTTTTCTTTTACGAAGTTATCCCAACTATAGGTGGATGGTTCTGATTTGGCGAGCCAGTAAGACATAGATTGACTTATTTATTTTAACACCAGAAAGTCTTGTTATCAAATTTACATGGATACAGCATAAAAGAAATTTCTTTTTCTAAATCCGTATTATGTCGATTACCGTAAATCATAAAGTTCATCTGAATAACAATTATATTAATCAATTAAAATTAAAAAAAGTATGAAATCGCTTAAATCAACCGGATTGATGCTTGTTGCTGCATTTTTGTTTACTATTTCTTCTGCCCAACCCATGAAAGATAAAACAGTAATGGTGGGAGGAGCAGCCATGTTCCCTTCCAAAAACATTGTGGAAAATGCTTTGAATTCAAAAGACCATACAACATTGGTAGCTGCTGTAAAAGCTGCAGGATTAGTAGAAACCCTGATGAGTGCAGGTCCCTTCACTGTATTTGCACCAACAAATGCAGCCTTTGGTATGTTACCCGCCGGAACAGTGGAGACCCTGGTAAAACCTGAAAACAAAACAAAACTCACCGGAATTCTTACTTATCATGTAGTAGCAGGAAAAGTAGATTTGAATGCCCTCAAAATGATGATAAAAGCTGGTAAAGGCACCGCCGCATTAACTACTGTTGCAGGTGGTAAACTATGGGTGATGAAAAAAGATGGTAAATACATGTTGAAAGATGAAAATGGCGGTATGGCAATGATTACTATCAAAGATGTTTATCAAAGCAATGGTGTGATTCATGTAATAGACCATGTAGTGCTCCCTAAATAAAAATGCAGTATTGTTGAAAGAGGCTGTCTCAAAAGTTAAATATTGCCGGGAAGAAGAAAGTCGGGAAGAAAATAGTAATTGAATTTCAATACTTACCGTCTTATCGCCTTACCGGCATTTATTTTTGAATTGACTTTTGGGACAGCCTCTTTTTTTGTCATTTCCCTGACAAAATCAACAGTTGTAAGTATTGAAATTGCAGGTTGATTACACTTATATCAAATGAAATAATAATTAGTCTTTTGTATTCTTTGTGCCGCCTTTTCTTTGCGTTCTTTGCGTGAAATGTATTGGGCTGTTTAATTTATCATATTGGTATTAATATTTAAGTATCTTACGCATCACTTCATTCGAAGTTAAATGGTTAAGAAAGAAATCGTAAAAAAACACCCATTAGCTATCCGCTGGTTTCACTGGATTAATTTTCCGGTATTGGCTATTATGATCTGGAGTGGCTTACTTATTTACTGGGGCAATGACGTGTATAAAATTGGCTTTGGGGATACGACCTTACTAAAATTTTTCCCCAATTCATTTTACCAGGTGTTAAGTATTCCTTTCAGGCTTTCAGAGGGCATGGCCTATCATTTTGTTTTTATGTGGCTGTTTTTTTTAAATGGCATTGCCTATGTTCTTTACACAGCTATTTCCGGTGAGTGGAAATTATTGATGCCAGATCGGAGATCTTTTAAAGAAGCCTGGCAGGTATTACTGCATGACTTGCATATTCGAAAATCAGCGCCACCAGTAACAGGAAAATATAATGCAGCGCAACGAATTGCTTACACCGCTATTATTTTTATGGGTATCGGATCTATTCTTACCGGGCTGGCAATCTACAAACCAGTTCAGTTAGGATGGCTATGCTCCCTTTTGGGAGGCTATAAATTTGCACGTATTCTTCACTTTGCACTAACTATTGGCTATGTCTTATTTTTCCTCGTACATATTTTCCAGGTTATACTGGCAGGATGGAACAATTTCCAGGCCATGATTACCGGCTTTGAAGTAAAGAAAAAAGTTGAATTGCCCATTGCCGGGGAAGAAACCAATTCGGAGAAACCAGTAAAATAATAGTTATGACCAATTTTTTTAAAACACTTTTTGCAAAAAGTACTTCGTTAGATACCAATCAGCTTATTCTGAAAAGGACAGTACTTTCATTCTTTTTCTTTTTTGTATTGGCCGGTTCGGCATTTTTGGGATGGAAATGGCTGCGTCATCAACCATCCAGTTCCGGAAAAACTAATGCCCCACTCCGGAAAGTATTAGATGCGAATGAAAGTATATTCAGCAAATTCCTTTCAGACAAACATTTGACAAAAGAATATCCTATTTCAAAAGCAGCGAACCCGGCAAGGGTAAACGGTGACCTGGGAATGAAATCAACATTTGACCCGGCCGGTTGGGCATTACATGTTATCAGAAGCAATCGTGATACATTAAAAATAACATTAGACGATATAAAAAAATTACCAAAAATTGAATTTGCTTTTAATTTCAAATGTATTGAAGGCTGGAGTCAGATTACACATTGGGGTGGAGTAAAATTAGTTGACTTTTTAAAAGCATATAATTTAACGGATGAATCTTCTATGAAATTTCTTGGTCTTGCTACGCCTGATAAAGAATACTATGTTGGCATAGATATGCCGAGTGCTTTGCATCCGCAAACAATTCTTTGCTATGAATTAAATGGTAAGCCATTACCTATGAATCAGGGTTATCCGCTTCGATTAATAATTCCGGTAAAATATGGTGTAAAAAGCCTGAAACGAATTGGCTTCATGTATTTTGATAATAAGAGAACTCCGGATTATTGGGCGGATGTAAAAGGGTATGATTATTTTTCCGGTTTATAAAGCCCCTGTCCCTGGAGGTAGACGTAGATCATTAAAATCCTTACATACTATAAAGCTCATCAAAGTAAATAGTTTCGAATTTATGAAGTAGTAGCAGAAGCGGAAAAAAAAATACCCACTCCTAAGAGAAAGTGAAATTCCTCCTTCCCTGCGGGAAGGCGATCTTAATGAATTTCCAAATATATCGAAACTGGGTTGGCCGGTCCTTTCACCAACCACTTGCCAGCACATCCGCCAAATGCATCGTCTTCAATTTGTATCCTTTCTGATTGATGTAACCCTGAAGATGCATCAGGCAGGAAACATCTGTTGAAATAAGATATTCCGCCTCTGCCGCTAACGCATTTTCTACTTTTTGTTCTGCCATTGCTATCGATATAGCTTCAAACTTTACCGCAAAAGTACCACCAAAGCCGCAGCAGGTCTCTACATCTTTCATTTCGGTTAACGATAATCCTTTCACATGCGATAACAATTTTCTTGGCTCCTCTTTTATTTTACATTCTCTCAATCCTGCACAACTATCATGATAAGTGGCTTTGCCAGTAAGTGATGCACCAACATCTTCTACTTTTAATATATTCAGCATGAATTCTGAAAACTCAAAAACTCTTTTCACTAAATCTTTTGCTTCATGCTGGACAGTTGAATTCTCAAATAAACTTCCATAATAATTTCTGACAAAACCAATGCAACTGGCACTTGGCGCTATTACATAATCGCTTCCATTAAAATCTTTGATAAATTTGGTACAAACCGTTTTGGCTTCATTCTGGAAACCAGCATTAAAAGCTGGTTGGCCACAACATGTTTGTGAAGCATTATAGCTTACAGTACATCCTGATTTCTCCAGAACCTTTACCATATTAAAAGCAGTTTCCGGGTAAAGCTGGTCTACAAAACATGGTATAAATAATTGAACGTTCATAATTTCCCTGATCCCAAAATTGGGTGTTTTTTTTTATTTTTTTAAACGGCCTTTCAAAACAGGTTATACCCATCTTTTGAAATCCCTTTATTATTTTTAGTACAAAGAAATCATTTTCAAAGCTGTTAAAGCAGCCTCTTCTCCTTTATGACCATGCTTGCCTCCTATTCTTTCTTTGGCCTGTTGCTCATTATCCACCGTCAATACGCCAAAGATAGTTGGTACAGGCAATGAAAGGTTTAATTGCAGAACTCCGGCAGTTACTGCCTGGCATACAAAATCAAAATGAGGCGTATCTCCTTTAATCACACAACCAAGCGCAATAAAAGCATCCGGCTTTTTCTTTTTACCGGCTGTTCTCCAATAATTATTGATAGCAAAGGGGATCTCGAAGGCTCCCGGTACTGTTATCACTATAATTTTTTTTACCGTATATTTTTCAAGCTGGGCAATACAGCCTCTTTCAAGCTGATCTACGATAGCGGCATTCCATTCAGTCTTCACCAAAACAATACAGGCATCCTTATTAAGAATGCCTGTATTAATATTTAATAGGTTGCTTTTTGTAACGTCAGCCATAATTATTTTACGTTATAAATACTATTTTGTGCCAGGTATTTATC
>JANMLJ010000535.1:0-13525 GCA_031372465.1 Chitinophagaceae bacterium
AAAATTTCGCTGATAGCCCCGATTCTGATCAAGAATATCGTTTACACTCAGTTTCAATTCCAATTGGTTATCTTTTAAAAACCGCTTAGTAACAGATGCGTTCAGCTTTGTATAATTATTATTTTGATTGAAACGTGGATCTTTTTGTCTGAATTCACTGTTTATGCTTGACGCCAATTCAATATTTTTTGGTAAATTGACAGAGGCAGAACCATACATATCAATAGACCAGAAATCAGCATTGGCACTTTTATTTACAGATGCTACCGAATGATTCCAATTGAATTGGGGGCCAAAATTGAAATTAAATTTTTCCGGAACATATTGGCCAACGTTTACCCGAACACCATAACTACTTCTATTCGTAATATTCTTTACAGTATTGATAAATTCGATATTCTGGCTTATATTAAGATTTGGTCCGAAGCCTATCCTCCACTTGGTATCCTTAATTTTAGTTCCATAATCTGCATAAAGGTTTACATTATAGACACCGTTTGTATTTACCGTTTGATACGTTCTTTTGCCATTACTGCTTATTGAACTGGATTGTACAAAAGCATTATCACTTAAACTGACATTAATATTTGCATAGATATTTTTCTGTTTTAACACATTGTAATAATTAAAACCTGTAGAAACATTATGCCTGAATGATTGCTTTAGATTGGGGTTGCCGATAAATACATTCAGCGGATCAGTATTTACCCGTGTTGGTTGAAGTTGCTCAGGTGTAGGAGCATTATTCGATCCGTTATAATTAATATTTAAACTTACATTTTGTTTGATTTTGTATTGATAACTGGCCCTTGGTAAAAAGTTTAGAAACCTGTAGTTAGTAGTTGTAGCAGCCGTGATATTTTTTTGTTCAAAATGGGTAAAGGCAATAGCCGTGCCAAGAGAAAAATTATGTTTCTTTTTATTTAAGCGAAAGTTCAATCCTGGTGTATTGGCCATGCGGTTGAAAACAAAACGATTGCTTAGGGAATCAACTTCTTTTTCATATTTCCCGGTAAAGCTTTTAAAATTGGTGATGCGGTCGCTTTTACTATTGTTGTAGCTGAAGCTATAGCTCAGCTCTAAGTACATATCCTTAGCCAGTGGTTCTGTGTAAGCAATTTTTGTGTTGATGGTGTTATTGATATTATCGGTAATATTCTGCTGATCCGTAGTATCCCGTA
This sequence comes from Chitinophagaceae bacterium, assembly GCA_031372465.1. Classification (GTDB taxonomy): domain Bacteria; phylum Bacteroidota; class Bacteroidia; order Chitinophagales; family Chitinophagaceae; genus JJ008. Next base: position 1,182 of record JANMLJ010000535.1, read on the forward strand.
AACTAAGTACTCCCTGCTGATAATAATTATTCAAAGAAAACAACAGGCCATTGCTTTTGGCATTACTCCAGCTAAAATCAGTATTGACTGAAAGGGTTCTCGAAAGTTTTTTAAATTTATGGCGCCAGAGTAACGAAGAAGTAATATTATTCTTATCAGCATTTGTAGTACTTCTCCTGGTGCTGTTATTTATAAATTTGGTCTGATCGGTATCGGTCAATGATTCTGAATAGTAGTTATTATCACTCCGGCTGTTATTATTATTAAATTTAGAACTCCATTTAAGTGAATTACTGGAATCCAGATTAAACTCCATCGTAAGATTTACAGCATGTTTATTTGTCGAATTAAAATTATCACTTATACTATTCGTGTTCCAACTGTTGCCGGGTAAAAATATTTTTGAATAAACATTGGTAATGGACAAAGCATTTATTTTGGAAAATTTGTAACCGCTGTTAAAACTATTTTTGCCTTTATTGAATTTATCGCTGAAGTGTACACCACCATTCCAGTTTTGGGGTATTCCACTACGGTTACTATTAAAATCATTGTCATTGCTGATACTGATATACATACCACCATCATCACTCATTCCACTCATCATATTGTCATTGGATCCGCCATAGTTCACAGATTCCTGCCAGTCCAGGTTTGTTTGTCCGGTATTACTCATAATTCCATATGCAGCAATTTTACGTTTATTTTTAAAAAGATTGAACATGGCAGAATTATCATAATTTTTTTTCAACCCACCACCAACTTCAATTTTTCCGAAATAACCCGAGAGTTTTTTCATTTTCAGGTTAATAGTTTTGTCTTTTACACCATCATCAATACCGGTAAACTCAGCCTGGTCACTTTTTTTATCAAACACCTGTACTTCCTGCACCCCATCTGCCCGCAGGCTTTTTGTAGCTATCCCAGGATCTGATCCAAAAAATTCTTCTCCATCTACCAGTACTTTTTTTACCCGTTCACCCATTGCTGTTATCTTTCCATCTTTATCCACTGAAATTCCGGGCAATCGTCTAAGTAATTCTTCCACATTTGCACCAGCTCTTACTTTAAAACTATCCGCTGTATAAATAGTAGTATCTCCTTTAATCCGGATCGGAGAACCTGTTTTTACTAATACTTCAGCCAATAATTTAGATTTTGGTGTCATATAAATCTTTCCGAGATCAAATTCTTCATTATCCTTCAAGTCAATATTGTCAAAATAATCACCCAGATAGGGGTGGGTATTCATTATAACATACTTGCCGGGTTTTAAGCCTGTCAATTTAAAATTTCCATCTTTATCAGCACGGGTAAACTTAACCAGTACTGAGTCGGGTTGGTGTAGAAGACTGATGGATGTATTAATGAGATTTTTCTTATCTACTGAATCTATTACAGATCCTTTAACTGAAGAGGTTTGAGCAAAAGCGGCCATTGACAAAAAAAGCAAGAGTAAGCCTGTTATAACTATTCTCATGGTAGGTTGGTTACTGACTTGATTAGTCAATACGACAAAAATCGTAGTTTATAACTTAACTTTATTTACCATTCATGTAATTTTAAGTTAAATTAGTGTAGGTATCAATACTTATGACAAATTCAACAAACAATAAAAGAGATAAATCAACGAATAATCCGAATAAAAAAGATGATTTAAATAAAGAAAGTAATATTTCATCCATTGAAAAAAAATACGAAGAACTAAATTTTATAGATACCATCAAACCTGTCTGGAATTATTCGCTGCTTACCGACGAAGATGTTGCCAATTACCAAAACGGTAGTAACTATCAGTTATATAAAAAATTCGGTTCTCATTCCATACAGGTCAACAATATCTGGGGCATGTATTTCTGTGTTTGGGCTCCTAATGCAACATCGGTTTCAGTAAAGGGGAATTTTAATGATTGGAAAAACAACGAGTATGAATTAAATCCCCGCTGGGATAAAAGCGGGATCTGGGAAGGATTTATTCCTCATTTCAAGTTAGGGGAGTCATATAAGTATCATATCATTGGTTATTCCAAACGAAAAATTGATAAGGGCGACCCCTTTGCCAACTTCTGGGAAAAAAGACCACAGACGGCCAGCATTACCTGGGATATGTTTTATGAATGGAAGGATGAAGAATGGATGAAGAAAAGAATAAAAAACAATTCTCTCGATGCTCCCTGGAGTGTTTATGAAGTTCATTTAGCCAGCTGGCAACGACCCGATAAAAACGATGAGGAAACCTATAATAGCTATGATGAAATTTCAGAACGGTTAGTACCTTATGTAAAAGAACTGGGATTTACGCATGTGGAATTAATGCCGGTAATGGAACATCCTTTTGATGGAAGCTGGGGATACCAGTGTACCGGTTTCTTTGCAGCCACATCAAGGTTTGGTGATCCACAGGGTTTGATGCGGTTAATTGATGCTTTCCACCAGCAGGATATTGGTGTGATACTCGATTGGGTTCCTTCCCATTTCCCATACGACGCTCACGGTTTATTTATGTTTGATGGTGCACATACCTATGAGTATGCAGATATGCGTAAAGGGTTTCATCCGGATTGGAACAGCTACATCTTTAATTATAAAAGAGGAGAAGTAAAATCATTTCTTATAAGCAGCGCCCGATATTGGTTTGATTTATTTCATATTGATGGAATACGAGTAGATGCTGTCAGTTCAATGTTAAAACTAAATTACTCCAGAGAAGAAGGGGAGTGGGAACCCAATGAATTTGGTGGCAATGGAAATATTGAAGCCATTGCTTTCATCAGAAATTTAAACGAAACTATTTACCGCGATTTTCCGGATGTACAAACAATTGCTGAAGAGTCCACTGATTGGCCGGGAGTTTGCAGATCCACCTGGAAGGATGGTTTGGGATTTGGTATGAAATGGATGATGGGCTGGATGCATGATACGCTGAATTATTTTAAAACAGACCCGTTGGTTCGGCAGTTTCAGCAAGACAAGTTCTCCTTTAGTATGATGTATTACTATGATGAGAATTTTATGCTGCCGCTGAGTCATGATGAAGTGGTGCATGGCAAAAGTCCTATGTTATATAAAATGCCGGGCGATGAGTGGCAGAAATTTGCCAACCTCCGGTTGATGTATACCTATATGTGGACACACCCCGGAGCCAAATTGCTATTCATGGGTGATGAGTTTGGACAAACCGCTGAGTGGAATTATAAATCAGAATTGCAATGGGAGTTGTTGCAATTTGATGGTCACCGGTTATTAAAAGATTGTATCGGTGAATTAAATACCCTGTTGAAAACAGAACCCGCTTTACACCAGCTTCAATTCGGCAAAGATGGTTTTGAATGGGTTGATTTAGACCATCGGGCTGAATCTATCGTCGTATTTAAACGCAAAGGAAAAAAGAAAAAGGATGATTTGCTGGTTATTTTAAATATGACACCCGTGGTTAGAAATGACTGGGACATTTATGTCATGGGTAAAAATTATACCAAAGAAATATTTAACAGCGATAAAAAAATATACTGGGGTACAGGTAATGTATTTAATCCGGAAATTAGGTCTGAATTAATTGATAAAACGGAAAAAAAATACCGGATTACAGTAAACTTACCACCGCTGGGAGGAATTATTCTGAAATAATACGACGTCCACGTAAAATACATAGTGATAAGATCAATTAATCTTTGATTTATCAAGCACGCTATATACTTTAGTGAAAGAATAATTTTAAATCCAAACCCAAAAGAAACCAAATGATACCTAAGATCCTATCCATCTGCCTTTTGCTGACAACTATGGCAGCTACTTCACAAAATTCCGTTGCTGTAATTAAAATTGGCACCGACAGTGCTGACTATTTTCTGCAAAAAGGGTTGTTGGAAAAACAAAACGGCCGTCGGCTTGAATCATTGAAAAATTTTGAAAAAGCTGCAAAATTTGATGCCAATAGTAAAGAGATTACAACCGAAATAGCCATGGCTTTTCTTGATTTACGCCGTTATAGTCAGGCGAAGGAAACCTTTCAAAAAATGGTGACCCTGGGGGATAATTCTGCTGCCACCTATAAGCAATTAATGATGCTATCATTTCAATTAAAACATCATGCAGATGTATTAGTATATGCTGATAAACTAAAAACGGCCGATCCGGCAGAAAAAGTACTTTATTATGTAGGAAAAGTAAACTATGAGATGGATAATTATGGAGATGCCATTAAATACCTGAATGGTGCCGCAAAAGAAGATCCTGCTAATGCAGAAATTCCCTACCTGGTAGCGCATTGTTATTCAGATATGATGAATTATAAACTGGCAATTCCCTATTTTCAAAAAGCTATTGAATTGAAACCAACAGAATCATACTGGATATATGAATTAGGTCTTATCTGCTATGCAATGCACAATGATAAGGATGCGCTTAAATATATGCTGGAAGCCGCTGATAAAGGGCTGAAAAGAGATAATGAATACCTCGAAAACCTGGGTATAGCTTACCTGAATGTGGGCAGCCTGGATGAAGGAGTGAATATTTTAAATGAGATACTTAAAAGAAAGCCCAGCGATATGAACATATTAAACATGGTAGCTGAAGCTTACTATTACAAAGGGAAATATGATATAGCAACGGAATATTGGGACAAAGTGCTTGGATATGACAAGGATGATGCTTCTGCTCTTTATATGATTGGTATGTGCTATCAGAAAAAAGGTGGTAAAGAGAACCTGGATAAAGGCATCGCTCTATGTGATAAAGCTATTGAATTGGATCCCGGGCTTGCTTCTCATAAACAAAAGAAATCATTGGATGGATTTTAAATAGTCATTAGTCAGGAGTCAGGAGCCAGCGTAAAATAATTTAAAGCAGCTGCAATTTAATAGTAGCTGCTTTTTTGCTATGCTTTGCCGAAGCAATTGATTGGCAAAAAAGATTGTAAAACAAAGGGAAGAATGATTGAACAAGCTACGATAATCCTGTCGACGATCGGAATCGTCTGACTCTCGACTCCGAACTCCGAACTCCCGACTCAGCTACATTCGTTCCGGAACTTTTATTCCTAACAACCGCATACCAGCAGCAATTACATTCGCAGTCATTTCAGAAAGTTGTAATCGCAGTTGCTTCTTTTCTTCGGACTCAGCATTCATTACCGAATGTTCCGTATAAAATGTATTAAAAGATTTAGACAGGTTAAAAACATAAATAGCAATTACCGATGGATTATGTTCGGTCACAGCCTGCTCTATAACTTCCGGGTACTGCTCTAATGAAATGATAAGATCTTTTTCAAGTTTTAAGAGACTCCCGACTCCCGACTCCTGACTCCCAACTCCCGACTGCTTTCTCAGTATCGACTTAATCCTTGCATGCGTATATTGAACAAACGGCCCGGTGAATCCATGAAAATCGATGGACTCTTCGGGATTAAAAACCATTCGTTTTTTCGGGTCTACGCGCAACAGGAAGAACTTTAATGCTCCTAATGCAATAATATCATACAGTTCTGTTAATTCAGCTTCGGTAAAGTCGTTGACTTTTCCCAACTCCTCCGTTTTTTTCCTGGCCACGTTTACCATTTCTTCAATTATTTCATCAGCATCTACTACAGTGCCTTCCCGGCTTTTCATACGGCCTGTTGGCAGTTCCACCATGCCATAACTTAAATGATAAATCCCATCAGCATAAGGCTTTCCCAGTTTTTGTAAAATAAATTTCAACACTTTCATATGATAGTTTTGCTCATCCGCAATCACATAAATACTCTGGTCGTATTGAAATTCTTCATATTTCTGTTGGGCCAATCCCAGGTCCTGTGTGATATAAACAGACGTGCCGTCTTTTCTCAACACTAATTTTTCATCCAATCCTTCTGCAGTCAGATCAATCCAAACACTTCCGTCATCTTTTTTAAAGAACACACCCTGTTTCAATCCATTCTCTACAAATTTCTTCCCCGGCAGGTACGTTTCACTTTCATAGTACATTTTTTGAAAATCAGAGCCAATTCGTTTGTAGGTAACATCAAAGCCGGCATACACCCAGTTGTTCATCTTTTTCCATAATTCAATTACATCGGGTTTTCCATTTTCCCAATCGAGCAGCATTTGCTGGGTGCCTTTCATAATGGGTGCTTCTTTTTCCGCCTCTTCTTTTTTCATTCCACCAGCTATCAGTTCTTCTACCTGTTTTTTATACGCATCATTAAATCGTACATAATATTCGCCAACAAAATGATCGCCTTTGGTATTGGTGGATTGGGGTGTAGCACCCTCAGCAAATTGCTGCCAGGCAATCATACTTTTGCAGATATGAATGCCCCGGTCATTTATTATACAACTTTTAATAGTTTCATAGCCGCTTTTTTTTAAAAGCTGTGCTACACTCCACCCTAAAAAATTATTTCTAAGGTGTCCGAGATGTATTGGTTTGTTGGTGTTGGGAGAGGAGTATTCCACCATCACTTTTTTTCCATTCGCTGGTTTACAACCAAATTGGGTGTCAGCAAAGTTTGCTTGTAAAAATTGAAGCCAGTATTTATCTGAAATTGTCAGGTTTAAAAAACCTTTAATAACATTATACGCTGTAAATAGTTCAGGGTTCGCTATTACAATTGCTTCACCAATTTCATTGCCTAATTGTTCCGGCGATTTTTTTAATTGCTTTACAAAGGAGAAAAGTACCAAAGTATAATCACCTTCAAACTCAGGTTTGGTGATGTTAATAGTGAGTTCAGATTCCCGGAACCCTTTAACAAGCGGGTCCTGTGAATATAATGTTTTCAATTCCTTAAGTACAAGTGGTTTTATCTGGCTGACTATGCTCATCCCTTCGGTTGTTTATCCGGCAAATTTACAACAGTAAGAGGCTACTACCTAAATACAGTTTCACGCAGGGTACACAGAGAACGCAGAGAATGTTATACAATTGTAGATAATTCCTCTGCGAACCCAGCGGCCTCTGCGTGGGTTTCTTAAATCACCATTTAGCAATTACCTTTGCGCACATCTATGCGAAAGCACATACATACTGCAAGAGACCTTTTGTTGCCTGTAATTGATTTTTTTTACCCACCGTTTAAGAAATTGATGAGTCTCCAAACTTTTCGCTATGCTGCTTCTGGGGGAGGGAATACAGTACTTGGATTGATCATTTACTATATCAGTTTTAAATATCTATTTGCTGAAAAAATATTTCAATTTGGCTTCTATGCTTTTGAAGGCCATATAGCTGCACTGATTGTTACGTTTTGTATCACATTTCCGGTGGGATTCTTTATGGCAAAATATGTGGTGTTCAGCGATTCAAAAATAAAGGGACGGATTCAATTGTTTCGTTATTTAATGATTTGCCTTTTTAACCTGGCCCTTAATTATTTGCTGCTGAAAGTTTTTGTAGAAAAATTTCATATTTACCCTGTACTGGCGCAGCTGTTTACCATTATTATCGTAGTACTATTTAGCTATATTGCGCAGCGAAATTTCTCTTTTAAAGCTTCTCCGGATGAAGAAATCACAAACTGAAATTGATTGATTCTACTTTTACTGACAACTCACCCGCACAATTACTTCTGATAATCAGGTGTTGTTGCATCGGGTAGATGCCTATTAAGGAAATGTCTTTTATCCTGCCATAACTGCGGATCCCCTTTGCCCATTCTATATTCAGTTCTTTGTTAATGCTTAGTTTAGCGGTATCAATATAAGCACCAAGTTCAAACCGTGCATTCTTGCTGATCTCTTTGGTTATTTTTTTATCAAATATCCAGTCTGCCGAGCCCAACAATACGTTTTTGGATTTTATATCAAAATCAATATCAGTTACTTCAATAATCCTCTTTTCAGTATTATAAACAGGTTTGCCAACAAGATATACCAACCCGTTATTTGTACCGGAAAAATTAATTTTTATGATCAATTTTTCAAAACCCCCGCCATATATTTTGCATTCATCGATGATAAATTTCTTTTTAATAAAACCCTTTTTAAAAACAAACTCTTTTCCTTTTACCTCCTGATTCAGGATGGTACTAAGCGAATCATAATTTAAAACTGCATCGAGGAATATACTAAAACCAGGTTGACGTCCGAAAGCCCCGAGGTTAGGTATAATGGAAGTCTGTTCTACCGGCTTTTCAAAACCAATAGACGGTTTTGCCGTTAATCCAATAAATATATTCAGGGAGTCATTTTGTGCGTACAGGTTATTAATGCGTATCCTTTGTGGATTAATCTTTAACCAACCTAACCCATAAATAGAATAAACTTTATTGAGTTGGTTCCATACCTGTTGAAAACGGGGCTTTAAATCAACTGTACCATAACTTTTATCTAAATCTTTCTTAGCGGCATCCAATTCTGTTGTCAAACCTTTCATTACCTGTTTGGTAATATCCTGGCCCCAGAAACAAATTTCACATTTGTCCAATGGCTGCGGTTCATTTCTTTTTATATCCAATTTAACCTTAAAATCAGGTTGAATACTCAATGAGTTGGTAAAGGAAATATTTACTTTTCTTTCCCCCTCATCTCCAAAACCACATCGGCAGGGTGGAGTCCAGGGAGAAATAACTGTACCATTAATACAAACTCTTGTAGAACCTGCTATTTTATAATAGCCGGTAAATCCAAGATTCATCGACATGCCTGTTGCTTTCATCTGCAACTTACTCCGGCGAAAAACATATTTGAAACGGGTTGCACATCCTTCCTGTACCCAGCCATCCGGATATCCGGGAGAAGAGAAAATCGTATCTACACTTTTCTCTGCCATTGTGTAAACTGGTTTCAGATTTATCTGAATGGGAATGTTGATTTCAGAGCTGGGTAAGGAATCCAATTTGAAATTACCCGGTGACAAATCCGGATTCCCAGGATTTATTTTTTGAGAATAAGAATTGAAGAAAATAATGAGGCCTATAAAAACAAGAATAGCTTTTCCTTTCATACTTTCTTTTAAAGTTTTGCAGGGAAGAATACTTTCCGCTTTCCCGGCTGAGATACTATGCAAAAATAGTCAAAGTAATGAAAAGGAATTGTGAAGATATCAGCGTACTATTTTATTATCCATAAGTAAAAAATACTTTTATCTGAACCACTAATGCAGGTTGCAGTAAGTATTTGTTCATTCTAAAGATCATGTGTTTTTCATTGATTATAGCGTTAAAGCTGTATTTGTTTTAATTAAATAGATTATAGGAGTTATAAGCCGTTGGTATCATTCTGAGGATACATGCCCATATTTTAAATCAGGAATAGGTCCTGAAACGGTGAAATTGAAAATATTTGATAATGAAAAATGACTAAAAATTACTTTTTTTAATTTTTTTGTAAAATCACGATAGTAAAAAAACATACATAAGCTAGTAGTTCTTCTATTGCATATTTTAAAAAAATGAAGAACTTTTACATAGTAGTTGATACAATCCTGATGAATTGAAAAACACATGTCATGAAAAACCACGTATACACCAGATTTCTAAGCCTGGTTATAACATTTTTATCCTTCTTTAATGTCTCGAGGGCAGCTATCGAAACTATTCCTACCGGTTCTTTTATTGTAAATATGGGTGTAGTGCCACAAACCTACGGCAATGGTATAAAACCATGGGGAATGATTCATGATTTGGTCAAAAACTACCGGGTACAGATAAGATGGGTGATAAATCCGACAAAAATAAAAGATGGAGAAGACTTTGCTTATAATGGAACCAGTTTTACCGGCGGCACATTTATTATTTCTAAGAAATACAGATCTGCTGCCGTGAATGCAAGAATTGCCTATTGGCAAACACAGGGAGTTGTAGGAGTTACAACTCTTTTCGATATAAATGTGGATGTTACTTATAACCTGAAATATTCTCCGCGGTGGACATTTGATTTTCAAAACGGAAATATTGCATTGGGTTTTCTTACTGCGGCGTTAATCCCAACTGCCGGTTACCCAAAAAAAGAACCAATTAATTTAGATATATGTGATGACTTGTTTGTTATGCCACATGCCGATCCTACCTGGGCCACCCATAGTAATTTACTTCCCTGGAATCAAAGTAATAATGGTTGGATTTGGGCAGGTTGTCATGCCGTGAGTGTATTGGAAAATTTATCGAACCCATTAAATGTTAATGAGAAGATGAATTTCCTGTCAACTGATGGGTTAGTTCCATTTGGTTCGCATAACGATGGCAGCCCACCTTATTCATACCGATATCCAACAGATCCTGAAATGCAGTTTAAAGGAATTGCGGATGGTGCAATGCAAAATGGATCAGAACAAATTTTTCTTCCAAAAATTAGTACATGGAGGTCTTCTACAAAAGTGGCTGTATATGATCCAACTCATGCTCAAGTTCCTTCTTTATCCCCTGGTGAAGCAGCGGCTATAGTTTATGGTCGTGCCTTTGGTGATAATGCAAGAGGTAAGATAATGTATACCGGAGGTCATAACATTGAAAAAGGAACAGCCGATGCCGTCTCGGCGATGAGGGCATTCTTTAATTTTTCGTTTTTATCAATATATGACAAAGTTGTTAATTTTTTAGTTATTGGTAATATTAACTTAGTTCAATTAAATACATATAGCTACAGGGCTTCTTTACCTACTGGTATCAGCTCGTCAAATTATACATTTCAATGGGAATCGACTTGCGGAGGTAGTTTTAGTAGCCCAACTGATTCTGCTACATTCTTTACAGCACCGGCAATAGGTGCTACCTGTGTAGATTGTACAATCTATTGTACAATTACTGACGCTTGTGGAAGGCAATATTACCAGGAACATGAGATAACTATTTGTCCAACCGGTTCAACTTTGTCTGTTAACCTGGTTAATTTCACCGGCTCTAAATCTGCTGCTGACAATTTATTACAATGGACTACTTCGGGAGAAAATAACAGCCATCATTTTGATCTGGAATATAGTACAGATGGAATTTTATATTCAAAAATCGGAACAGTGATGGCACAAGGTAATAGTACAGGCCAGAAAGAATATAATTTCGTTCACCAGCAAGTACAGGGTAAAACAGCTTATTACCGGTTAAAAATAGTTGACAACAACGATAACTTTAAATATTCTGATGTTACCGTTATTAGAAGAGATAAAAGCAAATCGCTTGTTTATCCGGTTTATCCCAATCCATTTAATGAAAAAATGACTGTTACCATTGAGTCGACTGCCAATAAAATGGTAGAGCTTTATTTGTCAGATGTAAGCGGAAAAATAATAAAGCGGATGTCCCGAAATCTTACTACAGGAGTTAACAATATTGAATTGGAGCAGCTGAATACTCTTTCTCCCGGTATTTATATTCTGAAAATTAAAAATGATGAAATTAATAATAGCGTAAGACTTTTTAAAGCCAGGTAATTATTTTATTTCATAACTCTTACGATAGCTGAAAAATGGTCCTGAAGGAAGAATACTCCCGTCAGGACCATTGTTATTTTTGATTTGCAGAAGGAAATCATTCAACTATTAGCCGGATTTTTCCAACCCTTTGCCATTCGTTCAATACTCGCCAGAATTCTCTCTTTTCTTGTTTCTTCTTTTTTCGCAGTTACGATCCACTCCAGGTATTCTTTTTTATTGGTAAATGAAAGAGCGTCAAAAAAAACAGCTTGCATTTTATTTTTTTTAAGCGCAACCGAAACATCGTCCGGTAGTTTCACTTCTTTTGTTTGAGGGTTGACCCACTTAAATATTTCTCTTTGTTTTTTTGGTTTTGCTTCTTTCTTTTTATCAGCGTCGCTTTTTGCCCTGAAGCCAAAGGCAGACCAGGTACTATCAAATGAAATCAGGCTAATCCAGGTTAGTTTGCCGCCTTCAGCTAATAAACATTCCCAACCTTTATCGCGGGTTAAATCTGTTTGTACTTTCGAAGTTCCTTTTGGATAATAGACCCATACTGTAATAGCAGGCTTTAACAGCTTCATTACTTTACTCAATTCTTTTTCCATTTGAGTTTTGCTTATTACAAACCAATGCACCTGGTTATAATTTTTCCTTTTATCAGTAATTTTTACCCCGGCCGGTAACCCCAGTAACCCTTTTTTAAAATTGGAAGGAGCATTTAAAGTGAGTAATGTGTAATTTTCTTTGATTTTGAGTTTGTCGGAAATGTAACTGGCCATATTTGTTTATTTTGTATAAAAGTAAAAATGATTGTGCAAATTTCTTTCTTGAATTTTTCTAAGATGACCTCACCTCTCCCAATGGAAAAGAATCAGGCACAGCCTTCGCATTTCGGTTTCTTTGCCTATAATGAAAAATTTCTGACAGGCTTGGGCTGTGCCGGGCGTTTCCCACTCCACTCCCTGAAGAAGGGATTAAGGGTGAGGGGGACTGCCATTTTTTCACATTTA
>JANMLJ010000540.1:0-12962 GCA_031372465.1 Chitinophagaceae bacterium
GAAGTATTTCCAGCTAAATAATTGATGCCATCTCTTACCCCGGCAGGTAATGGTGCTACATTGGGAGCAGTGGCAACAAAAAACTGGAATGATTCGGATTTGGTTGTAGCTCCCTCCGTTGCATCTACCCTGATCGTTTGATTACCTGCTACCGTCAACGTTGGATTTGCTGAAATAGTAGTCGCTGCGTTAGCCGATTGTATTTCTGTACCATTCAGAAACAATTTCATTACCGATGAATTATTGGCGATAGCTGTCAGCGCAATATTATCCCCTACTTGTTTGCTGATAGGTTCGGATAAACGGATAAAAGTGGGTTGAAAAAGCGGAACAGTAAAACGTGTGGCAATTGTATTATCATACAATGGAATATACATATCACTGGCATCAGCATTCCGTTGAACGGTACTACCAGAACCGTTGCGAAAAAGTATGGCAATTTTCAAAATAGTTTCGCCGGGAGGGACGGCATAAAAACTTCTGATATTAGTAATGGTATATTGCCATTTATTATTTCCGAGGGAAGTAGCTTGTGCAAGAACCGGTGTAGTGGCCCAGGTAAATTTTGAATAACGCCAGTCTGTTGCACTGGTACTTGCACTGGTAATTACTCCCGTGTGTACATATACGTCAGAAGTAGTGGCATAATTATTTAAACCCTGGTTGCCTTTCGTAGCATCCACTGTTATGATAATATTATCGTTCTCTTTGGCAAATCCTGGTGCCCAGGTTAATAATTGAGCATGTACTGTACATGAAACAACAAACATTGTAAGAAACAATGTAAAAATTTTCTTCATAGCAAGCTTTTTTATAACACCAAAATCGTTAAGAATACCTTTTATACTTCATAGGTAGTTCAATAAAATCAAGGATCATTTTCCTTTTACCACATAGAAAGATAAAAAACAATACCTGCCCGACTAAGCCATTCAGGCGGGGGTTGACACATAGATTCTTCTATGTGTTTTTCTTATGTGCTCTATGTGCCTATTGTGGTTCAATATTTGGTACTATTTATGAACTATAATCAGTATAAAAACAGTTTTCAGACATTCTGTTTAAGCAAATCCGTTTTCGAAGATAACAAATATGTACTTATGACACATTAATTTTTTATTTCAAATTTCACCCCCCCTTTTTTTAAACAGAGCCGTTAACTTTACCAAGTAACTATTTTTCACCGCATGTATTCAAAAGAAACGATCAAAGAACTACAATCGGCAACGGATGTATTGATTAAAAAACAAGCTGCTGGCCATATTTCCAGTAAAGAAGTGGAGCAGTTGCGAGAGGTACTTCGTTTTCATGAACATCGCTATTATATTTTAAACGATCCATTGATCGCTGATTATGAGTATGACCAGCTTTACAAAGCATTAGAAAAAATTGAAGGGGAAGATCCTTCTTTAAAAACGCCGGACTCGCCTACGCAACGGGTAGCAAAAGGTTTAACCAAAGATTTTCCTGCCGTACAGCATCTGGTTCCCATGCTCTCGCTCGATAACTCCTATAACAGTGATGATCTTTTGGACTTTGACAGAAAGGCAAAAGAGCTAAGTGGTATTTCAACAATAGAATATTGTGTAGAACCAAAATTTGATGGAGGAAGTATTTCGCTCATTTATGAAAACGATTTATTAGTTCGTGGCGCCACCCGGGGAGATGGAGAAGCGGGTGATGAAGTGACGGCAAATATTAAACAGATCCGGTCTGTTCCCTTATCAGCAAAATTTTCTGCTTATGGATTACAGCAAGTAGAGATAAGAGGTGAAGTGCTTATCAATAAAAGCAATTTTTCAAACTATAATGAGCAAATGATTGAGCAGGGATTCGCTCCCCTGGCCAATCCCCGTAACGCTGCTTCCGGCACACTTCGTATCAAGGATCCAACTGAAGTAGCAAAAAGAAATCTGGAAGCCTTTGTATATCATATCAGTTATTTTGCTTTACAAAAAGGAAAGAAAATACCTGCTGAATTAACCACACACTCCGGTTCATTAGCCCTGTTATGGGAGCTTGGTTTCCGCAGCCCACAGCAAGAGAAAAAAATCTTCAGCCAAATAGAAGGTGTAATAAAGTACTGCAGCGAATTTGAAGCAGGGAGAGATAATTTGCCGTATGAAATTGATGGTATGGTCATAAAAGTGAATGATATTGCCTTACAGGAAAAATTAGGGATGACTTCTCATCATCCCCGTTGGGCTATTGCCTATAAATTTAAAGCAAGGCAGGCTACCAGTAAATTATTGCATGTTGAATTTCAGGTGGGAAGAACCGGAGCCGTAACGCCTGTTGCCAAACTGGAACCGGTAGCTGTTGGCGGGGTAACTGTCAGTAGTATTTCCGTACATAATGAAGAATATATCCGGGAAAAAGATTTACGTATCGGCGATGCTATATTGATTGAAAGAGCAGGAGATGTGATCCCGCAAATTGTAAAATCATTGACTGACACAAGAACAGGAAAAGAAAAGAAAATTATTTTCCCGACAACCTGTCCTGTTTGCAACAGTAGACTTTTTAAAGAAGAAGAGGAGGCTGTCTGGCGCTGTATTAATATAGAATGCCCGGCACAGGTGGTGGAACGTATCATCCATTTTGTAAGTAAAGATGCCATGGATATCCGGGGCTTTGGTGATGCCAATGTCAGGAAGTTTTATGAATTGGGATTGGTAAAAGATATTCCCGGCATCTATACGCTTGACTTTACTAAAATAAGCGGCATGGAAGGTTTTGGCCAGAAGTCCATTGATAATTTACAGGCAGCCATCACCCATTCAAAAAACCAACCACTCAACCGGCTGATCTATGCATTGGGTATTCGTTTTGTGGGTGAAACCACCGCCAAAACGTTGGCACAGGCTGTCAATCATTTATTGGATTTTAAAAAATTCACGATAGAAGAGTTGCAAAACCTGGAAGATGTAGGACCAAAGGTAGCGGGGAGTATTCATCATTTTTTCAGCAATAAAAGTAATATGGAAATGCTGGAGCAGTTGGAAAAGTTGGGTTTACCCTTAAAAAATCAAAAGAAAGAATTGTCATCCGGCGGCAACCTGAAAGGCCAGACTTTTCTATTTACCGGAACACTACCCACCTTAAAAAGAAGTGATGCGGAAGCCATGGCAGAAGCAAATGGTGGTCAGATACTCACAGGCGTTAGTGCAAAACTTAACTACCTTATTGTAGGTGAAGATGCAGGCAGTAAGCTTGAAAAAGCTAAGAAAATAAACACGGTCAAAATAATTTCTGAGGCTGAATTTCTACAGATCATTGGTAAAAAATAAAATTGTTGTTGCCTTTAAATTATCTATCTTAGTAAACGAACATTTACTTACTCAAAAAACCAAAGCTTATAGCCGTTCTTTACGACGTTATGTCATTGGTTAAAATTATATTTTATGATTAAAAAATTAGCTGGTGAAACCTGGAAGTCTTTGACTTTTTCCGGATGGAAACAACTTCGTAATCGTTATGCTGTGTCCAGTTGTGGACGTATTGCAAGTTATAAACTAGATGTATTAAAAGATGGCAAATCATTAAGCGGTTCGTTAACGACAGGTTACCGTACACTTAACCTGCATCGCCCCAATAATAAAGGTACTTTGTATATCCACCGGGAGATGGCACAGCTATTTTTAAAAAAACCTTCTGTAAAACACAAATTTGTTATTCATCGTAATCATAAAAAATTGGATAACAATATCAAAAACCTTCAATGGGCTACCCTTGAGAAGATGATCGAACATCAGCAAGACAGTCCGGCTAAGATTGCTTATAAAGAAAAACAAGCAAACAGAACAGAAGGTTTAAAGCTAACAGCAAGCCAGGTTAAAAAAATAAAAAATACACTCAGTAGTAAAAATCGTAAACTCACTATTAAACAACTGGCCGATAATTATGATGTAAGCGAGATGACGATGTACCGGATAAAGAGTGGCGAGAATTGGGGAAGGATATAAAAGTTTATGGTTTGTAGTTCATAGTTTATAGTTGAACTCCATATCACTTGTCTGCATTATCTTAGCAAAAAGTAAAAAATGCTAAGCCCTTCCACTATTAAATTTCTGAAAGATTTAAAGAAGAACAATAACAAAGCCTGGTTTGAAAAAAACAGGAAGGTTTATGAAGATGCAAAAGCTGACTTTGCAAAATTTATCCAGGCAGTTATTGATCAGCATGGCAAAAAAGATTCTTCCATAAAAAACCTGGTAGCAAAGGATTGCCTGTTTCGTATTAACAGGGATGTTCGTTTTGCAAAAGATAAATCTCCCTACAAATCAAACTTTGGCGCCAGTATCAATAAAAGTGGCAGGAAAGCAGAGAATTCAGCTGGCTATTATTTTCATTTACACCCCGGTGAAAGTTTCACAGGCGGTGGTATCTGGATGCCCATGCCGGATGAATTAAAAAAAGTAAGACAGGAGATTGATTACAATTTTGCTGATTTTAAAAAAATAATTGGTTCAAAAAAATTCAAAGCTGTTTATGGCGATCTTAGTAAAAGTGCTGAATATACATTGAGCCGTGTTCCAAAAGGATATGAACCCGGTAATCCGGCAGCTGAATACCTGAAGTTGAAAAGTTATGTTGCTATGGCTACCATAACTGATGCAGACCTTAGTTCAAAAGACCTGGTAAAAAAAACGGTTGCAGCATTTGAAGCACTGCAACTGTTGATCAAATTTATTAATGAGTCAGTTGTAAGCTGACAATTTTTATTTCCCGGCAATATCTTTATTGAGCAAATAGATCCAGGCCTGCGCCTCATAATCTGCTTCTCCCAATAGCAAAAATATTTTTTCGTTTTCCTGAACTTTCCGGGAAGAATTTTCCCGGGACTGCGCAGTAGTTTTATCTATTTCTGTAATAAACAAATTGTTTTGAAAGCCTTTTACTACTTCATTGCCTGGCAATTTGGTAAGCAGATCGGGATAGTATATCCAGATCGTTTTTTCTGATTCCTGTTCCTTATAAGTAAGGCCAAGACCAATCATCCTGTACTTCATCTGCTGATCTCCGGCTGAAAAAATATGATCTTCTTTCGTTATAAATTCGATTGGAGTTTCGTTTAATAATTGTGTAGCTGTTATAACGGGAATTACATGTACAAACCGATCATCTGAAAATACAGCTATAGTGCCATCGCCAATTCCTTTTATTAATAAATTGCGAAATTCATTATTATAAAGTTTTGAATTGGTTGCAACAGGTAATGCCTTTTTCCAAAACCGCTGCCTGTAGATTACGTCATCCATAGCAGAAGTGGAAGTATGGAGTTTTTTATTTTTACTGCTGACTTCATCAGGACTTAATCCACAACCAGTCTTTGTCCATTCAGCTACAATATCAAAATCATAATTGTCACGGTAGTTCCGCTCTGTCCTTAAAATACCACTGGTGTCCCAGGCCTTCCATATGCCTTGTTTCTGACCCTGTATAAAATTTCCTTTAGCTTTTACAAAGCCATTTTCATAATAGCTTACAAAGTCACCATTCAAACGTCCGTCCTTAACCTGGTAACTGAACTGCACAAAACCGGAAGGATAATAAATATTTTTTTGCTGTGCCTGCAGCTGAACTGCACAAATTGTAAAAAAAGAAAAAATAAGTAGTCGCATATCAGTGGTTTTTTGGCTAACGGGCAAAAGAGATAATTATTATCAGCCCATTCTTACTTTAATAAACCATTAGCATACAGGTATTCTGCAATCTGTACGGCATTTGTCGCAGCCCCTTTTCTTAAGTTATCTGAAACCACCCACATATTCAACGTATTTGGCTGACTTTCATCTCTTCTAAGTCTTCCTACAAATACTTCATCTTTTTCGTGTGCATCCATGGGCATAGGATATTGCTGGTTGGCCGTATCATCTACCACTTCAATTCCTGGCGATAATTGCAGTAATGATTTAACCTCATCCAGGTCATACTCTTTTTCAAACTCTACATTTACTGCTTCACTATGACCTCCCATTACCGGAATCCGAACAGTGGTAGCAGTCACCCTGATGGAATCATCCCTCATGATCTTACAGGTTTCTTTTACCATTTTCATTTCTTCTTTTGTGTACCCATTATCAAGAAAAACATCAATCTGCGGGATTACATTCAGGTCAATCGGATATTTATAAGCCATTTCACCACTAATACCTTTTCGTTCATTTAATAACTGTGTTACAGCTTTTACACCGGTTCCTGTTACACTTTGATAGGTACTTACTACAATTCTTCTGATACCATATTTTTTATGCAGTGGATTCAATGCCACTACCATTTGAATAGTGGAACAATTAGGATTAGCAATGATCTTATCATTTGTAGTAAGTATATCTGCATTAATTTCCGGCACCACTAATGGTTTGGTTGGATCCATCCTCCAGGCCGATGAATTATCGATAACGGTAATACCAGCTGCCGCAAATTGAGGTGCCCATTCCAGAGAAGTACCGCCACCTGCAGAAAATATTGCCACCGCTGGTTTTGCTGCAATCGCATTAGCCATACTTACAATTTTATAATTCTTCCCTTTAAAACTTACCTCCTTTCCAACTGATCTTTCAGAAGCAACGGGAATTAATTCTGTAACTGGGAAATTTCTTTCTGCCAATACCTGGAGCATTTTTGTTCCTACTAATCCGGTGGCGCCTACTACTGCAACTTTCATTTTTTTGTCCCCCTTCTCCATCTCAAAGGATAGAGTTTTTTAATTATTAAATATGGTTTGGTCGTCAGACCTTCCCGGTCTGACGAAGTTGTTTTTTTGTCAGACGGAGACCGTCAGACAAAAAAAGCCTTCCGGTTAAGGAAGGCCTGCTAATCGTTTATATTGTTTTATGTTGAAACATACATAACGCTGCAAACCTTCATCCTGAGCCAAGTCGAAGGGAGGAATGTTTAATGGTGCGTTTTATATGTTTACTTGTTATCATGCTGGTGCAAAAATAAGCCTGTGCTGCTTTCTACCCAAATTATGATGAATATTTTTAGTTATAGGTGATTTGTACCAAGCGTTTGTTTAACTTGGTAACGATGAAGAAAGTGTTTTTTATTATAGTATGTATGTTTCCCTTTTTCCTGTTGGCACAAAACAGGTATGATGTAGTTATTGATGAAATAATGGCCGACCCAACACCACAGATCGGACTGCCTGCTAATGAATGGATCGAGTTGAAAAATACAACTGCCTTACCCATTAACTTATTAAACTGGCGGATTGGTGATGCTACCGGGCAAAGCGGACCGATGCCCAATTTCACTTTACAACCGGATAGTTTTGTAATTGTTTGCACAGCCAGTGCTGTAGCAGCAATGTCAGCCTTTGGTACTACAATATCTGTAACCAGTTTTCCTTCACTGGATAATGATGGGGACCAGTTATTTTTGAAAGCTGCTATTCAAAAAACAATTCATGCTGTCAGTTATACTTCCGGGTGGTACCAGAATGAACTGAAGAAAGATGGAGGTTGGACCCTGGAAATGATAGATACAAAAAGTCCCTGTGCCGGTAGCAATAATTGGAAAGCAAGTATAAACACAACTGGTGGCACAGCAGGAAAGAAAAATTCCGTTGATGGGGTTAATAATGATACAGCGGCCCCGCAATTAAAAAGAGCTTTTACAATGGATAATACAACTATTGTAGTAGTGTATGATGAACCGGTTGACAGTTTATCCGGAGCAACCCTTGCTAATTATTCAGTAGATGGCGGCCTGATGCTAGTTAGTGCAACGGCTATTGCACCACTTTTTAACCAGGTGCAGTTAAAAACAAATAACCCGCTCGCTGCAAATACAGTTTATACTGTCACTGCCGGTAATGTGAAAGATTGCAAGAATAATAATATTGGTGCTGCCAATAAAGCAAGAGTTGGTTTGCCGGCAGACGCTGCTTCAGGTGAATGGATCATCAATGAAATATTATTCAATCCACGACCAAATGCCTATGATTTTATAGAATTTTATAACAACAGCAATAAAATATTTGATGCTTCAAAATTATATATAGCCAACCGCAACAGCAGCGGTGCTATCAGTTCCATCAAAGTATTAAGTACTACTCCATTGTATATTTTTCCCGGAGATTACCTGGTAGAAACAGACGATGCAGATAACCTTTCTTTACAGTACCTGGTCAAAAATCGGGAGAATGTAGTTACCATTTCTTCACCACCTTCTTTTTCTGATGATGAAGGGGATGTGATTGCATTAAACTTCCAGGGAAACATCGTGGACGAAGTAAAATACAAAGATGACTGGCATTTTAAACTGATTGATAATAAGGAGGGTGTTTCATTAGAAAGAATTGATCCTAAAGGGCCATCACAAAATGAAACCAACTGGCATAGTGCAGCTTCAACAGCGGGATACGGAACACCCACTTATAAAAACTCCCAATACAAATTGCTGAATACTATTACAGCAAAAATTGATATTAGTCCAAAAGTCTTTTCTCCTGATAATGATGGAAGGGATGATATTGCAACTATTCAATATGAAGTAACCGAACCTGGCTATATAGCCAATATTATCATCTATGATGCGGGGGGAAGAGCTGTCCGGAATCTCGTCCGGAATGGAACACTTGGTTTAAAAGGATACTGGAACTGGGATGGCCTTGATGATAAAGGAAATAAACTACCAGTCGGCGTTTATATTCTGTTTACTGAACTATTTAACCTGCAGGGAAAGAAAGAAAAGTTTAAGAATACGGTGGTGCTGGCGAGACAACTCAGATAGCTATAAAAATTTCTGATAAAATGAGTTAATTTGAGAAATTAGTACGGATAGTTCTTTCTGGTAGTTCTGACAGGAATATTAATTTCAATGACCTTTGTAATCTTCTTGAATCACTGGGGTTTGATAATCGGATAAAAGGTAGCCATCATATATATTACAAAGAAGGTGTTGAAGAGATCATTAACATGCAATCGCTTAATAATAAAGCAAAAGCATACCAGGTAAAACAAGTAAGAGAATTATTGATTAAATACAAATTAATTACATCAAAAGATGAATAGCAAATACGAAATAATTATATATTGGAGTAAAGAAAATAACTGCTTTTTAGCAGAAGTTCCTGAACTAGCGGGTTGTATGGGTGATGGTAAAAGCTATGCAGAAGCCTTAGAAAATGTTCAGATAGTTATTAGTGAATGGATTGAAACTGCTTTATCACTAGGCAGACCGGTGCCAGAGCCAAAGGGCAAATTGATGTATGCTTAGTTGCTTGTTATTATATTCAAAATGATTTTCCCGAATTTAATTAAAATGGCCGTTTGAAAACAACGCTGTAGAATCTTTCAGGAATTGTCTACACCAGTTCAATATCAAAACTTACCAGATCTTTAAACTGTTGTATCCTTCCGTCAATATCATTCTTTGTTATTTCTTTTAATCTGGTTGGTCCAAATTTTTCTACACAAAAACTTGCCATGGCCGATCCAACAATAATTCCTCTCTTCATGTTTTCAAAGGAGATATCACCTGTTTTTGCCAGGTAGCCCATGAAGCCTCCGGCAAAAGTATCACCAGCCCCGGTTGGGTCAAACACATCTTCGAGTGGTAATGCCGGTGCAAAGAATACATTATCCCCATGAAATAATAAAGCCCCATGTTCACCTTTTTTAATAATAAGGAATTTTGGTCCCATGGCCATAATGCTTTTCGCAGCTTTTACCAATGAAAACTGACCTGTCAACTGTCTTGCTTCCGCATCATTGACCATCAGCATATCTACATATTTCAAAACAATTTTTAATTCTGCCATAGCAATTTCCATCCAGAAATTCATGGTATCCATCACAATCAGCTTTGGACGTTGCTTCAGTTCCTGGATCACATTCAACTGAATTTTGGGAGCCAGGTTTCCCAGCATTAAAAATTCTGCCCCCTGGTAGCTGTCAGGAATTTTTGGATCAAAATCAGCGAGCACATTTAAATCTGTAATCAATGTATCACGGCTGTTCATGTCTTCATGATAGCGGCCGCTCCAGAAGAAAGATTTTTTATCCGGAACTATCTCTACTCCATCCAGGTGAATGCCTCTTTTTCTGAGTTCATCCATTTCCTCTTTAGGAAAATCATATCCTACAATAGAGATCTGCTGAACAGGTTTTACAAAATTACTGGCTGCATAAGCCACATATAAAGCTGACCCACCTACTATTTTATCCGTTTTTCCAAAAGGTGTTTCAATTGCATCAAAGGCCATGGTGCCAACTGTGATTAAAGACATAATTGGTTAAATTGAAGTTTTAAATTTGATAAGTCTGGGGTCACGAGTCGGGAGTCGTTAGTCATTAGTCGGGAGTGGCTCCTGACTCCTGACTAACGACTCCTGACTACGAACTGTTAAAAGGCGTGCAAACCTACGTGAATTTGGGAACGGAAAAAAGCAATCCAACTGTTTTTAATATCTTTGAAAACAATATTCCGTAACATGTTTAAACGCCCCTTACTGACAATAAGCATATTTTTCATTTTTTGTAATTCGCAGGCTCAGTTTGATACCAGTTTTACTAAAACAAATATTCGTCATTGCGCCGACAGCCTTACGTATGGGTTTAAGGCAAAAAAATGGGAAGTCTTTGCCCGATATAGCTATCCTGCCCTTATTGGTTCTCTTGGTGGTGTAAAAGAATTCATTACCTATATATCTGAAACTTTTAGCCAGATACCTGATACTGCCTGGAAAAAATATGAACCCGGAAAGATCTTGCAGATAATTAAAACAGGTGGCGATTACCAAACTATAATAGAATTAAAAACCAAACTTGAATGGCAGGGAAGCCTGATCACCACCACTTCTCACCTTATTGGTGAATCATGGGATGGCGGCAGGTTCTGGACTTTTTTTGACTCTCAGGGAGATGTAAGAGCTGCCAAAATGATTAAACCCGACCTCAGTGATTTACTCATCATTCCGAATAGGAAAGAAATCAAAGAGCCACTTTCCATACCAGTTAAAAACAAATAAGAAAATAGATTTTTCACGCAGTGGGCACAGAGGACGAAGAGAACAATCATCTGCGAACCCGGCGGTCTCTTCGTGATTTTCTCAATTTGCCTTATTCCCTCATAATGGTTTATTATCTTTGGGTATGGCCAAGGCACAACGTAAAAAAGCTTCCAAAAAAGATTTTATTCTCCTGCGGGCATCGTCGATGTTCAGGGAAAAAGGATTTCCCGCTACTTCCATGCGGGATCTGGCCGAGGCAGTTGGTATTGAAGCAGCGAGTCTTTACAATCATATTCAATCAAAATCAGAAATTCTGCAGGAAATTATTTTCCGTATCGCCAATGATTGCAATGTTCATTTAGAAAGCCTGGATGATAACAGAATGAGTAGTATCAAAAAAATTGAATCATTAATACGTTTTCATGTACAAATGATGTTGAACCGATTTGATGATTACACGGTAATGATAAATGAATGGATTCATCTGACAGAGCCTTATCACACCAATTTTACCACCCAGCGGCGCCATTATGTGCAAAAGATGGAAGCTATTATTGAAGAGGGCATACAGAATAAAGAAATGAATTCTATATCGCCATATGTTGCAACCTTAACCATTCTTTCTTCTGTTCGTGGCCTTGAATTCTGGCACCGGAGCGGCAAGAAAATAACTCCGCAAACGATGGAAGACAATATGGTGAACCACCTGATCAGCGGATTAAAAAAGAACTGAGAAAATGTCTATCCACTTTCACCCACTCAAAGTAAGAGAGATAAAAAAAGAAACCGAAGACTGTGTTTCTGTTACGTTTGAAATACCCGAAGCATTACAGCAGGATTTTAATTTTAAACAGGGCCAAAGCCTTTCTATGCGGGCAACAATTAATAATGAAGAAGTCCGCAGAACCTATTCCATTTGCAGTTCTCCATTAGATAACGAATGGAAAGTAGCTATTAAAAAAGTGGAAGGCGGTTTATTCTCTTCTTTTGCCAATAAAGAATTAAAAAAAGGTGATGTGGTAGAAGTGATGCAGCCTGTTGGAAAATTTTATGTGGAGCTAAATCCTTTAAACCGGAAAAATTATATTGCCTTTGCAGCCGGAAGCGGCATTACACCCTTGCTTTCTATTATTACAACAACATTGCGTACGGAGCCCAAAAGTAGTTTTACATTAGTGTATGGAAATAAAAGCCGTCACTCCATTATTTTTTTTGAAGAATTGGAAGGATTAAAAAATAAATACCTGCAACGATTTAATTTCATTAATATTCTTAGCCGGGAAAGAACAGATGCACCGGTAAATTTTGGAAGAATAAATAATGAGAAATTAATAGAGCTCTCAAGAATTATTGATTATACTTCTTTTGATGAATCATTCATATGCGGACCTGAAGAAATGATTTTTTGTGTGAAAGATTTCCTGGAAAGTAAAGGAATGGAAAAAAAGAAAATTCATTTTGAATTATTCACAACACCGGGACAAAAGAAGTCGGGACCCGATAGCTATCGGGTCGGGAGTAGGGAGGCAGGAGTTGAAAGTGGACCAAAGAGTAAAATCACGGTTAAACTTGATGGCAGAAGTTTTGATTTTGATTTATCGTTGACCAGTGATACTTCCATTTTAGATGCAGCTTTGAAACAGGGGGCTGACTTACCTTTTGCCTGCAAGGGAGGTGTATGCTGCACCTGTAAGGCAAGACTAATAGAAGGAGAAGTTAGCATGGATGTACATTGGGGATTGGAAGAAGAAGAAATTGAACAGGGTTATATTCTTACCTGCCAAAGTCATCCCAAAACAGAAAAAGTGGTAGTGGATTTTGATGTGAAATAAGAATAAATAATTAAACCAATATTTATTATTTATGGCAATCAGGAAGCCCATTAAGATAATACGTTATGAAAAATGGCAGGTACTCAAAGGACATATATCCGGAGGACCGGTAAAGTATAAATATGCCGTTTCAAATCACGGCAGATTAATAAAATTTCTTAAACAAA
>JANMLJ010000550.1:0-3848 GCA_031372465.1 Chitinophagaceae bacterium
AAATAAAAATACTGATCCTTAAATAAATCAGGAAAACATAAAAAAAAATGTTTTTTTTCCGGCTATACCGAGCCGATAGGTAGACGCTCCCGATAGCTATCGGGACTCAGCATAACCATTCAGTTTTTTTGCATTATTCAGCATTTTACTTACCTGTAGCCTAACAACAATAAGAACAAACTAAAGAGAACGGGGTAATAAAAGTTGCACATTTTAGACTAATAAATGCTCTGAATTATATAACTTACAACTTCGAAAGTTCATTCAAATTGATGTTATTTATTGCTTTTTAGTGAGGTCACTCTTTCGGTAACACGTAAACGATAACTCGCTGAAACGCTGTATTCATAAGGCTTTCGCCCTGCGGTTCGAATCTCGTACGGGCTACTAAAGGGTTTCAATATTTGAAACCCTTTTTTATTTATGATATCTGTCTATGTCATAGAAAGTTTTAAGTTATTTTATACGCAGTGCTTTACCCCGCTAATAAAATGCCTCAGCTGAAAACGTATTAGTACAAAGTGCAGCTAAAAAATTTTTAAAACAATTCCACCGGGTTCATTTTCAAAAAATCCTGCCACCTGATCCCGGAATTGCCGACAAGCAATACCTTTTCCGGATCTACCTGTTTTTTAAAAGCTTTAATTCCTGCAGAAGATTGAGTAGCTCCGCTTTTTACTTCCAGCCCGATTACTTTCCCTTTTTTCTCTATCACAAAATCCACTTCATTATTTCTTTCTCTCCAGTAATGCAGGGAAAATCCTTCCATATGCGAATAATTAAGCAAATGTGCCCCAATAGATGATTCCACCACCCTTCCCCATTCATCAGTCTTCGTGACTACTTCCTCAAAAAATTCGGCCCTTTGGGCGCTGATCAACGCTGTATTATGCACCTGGAATTTTGGACTCGACGAACGTTTACGGATAATATCTTTTGCATATTTTTCAATACCTCCTAATAAACCTGCCGTATCTAATAATTCTAAATAATGAGAAAGCGTAGTGGTATTACCGGCATCCGTTAATTGGCCCATTATTTTGGTATAAGAAAGTATTTGTCCGGAATAAGTACATCCAACTTCAAAAAGCCGTTTCATCAATGATGGCTTATCTACACGTGTCAGCATTAAAATGTCTTTTGAAATACTTGTTTCAATTAAAGATTGCCGAACATAGTCCTTCCACCTTTTTTCATCTTTGATTAACTCAGCCGATCCCGGGTAACCTCCATACCACACATATTGATTTACATCCCATCCAAAAGCATTTTCCATTTCTTCAAAAGACCAATGCCCCATGTAGGTGCTTTCAAATCTTCCGGCTAATGATTCTGTGAGACCATGTTGAAGCAGCAGCCTGGAGGACCCCAAAAGAATTACTTTCAGATTCCTTTTATTCCGGGTATCACTATCCCATAACAACTTTACAGTTTCACTCCAATTTTCTACTTTCTGGATCTCATCAATCACTAATAAAAACTCGGTTGCTTTAACCTGGTGCATCTTTATACGAGCAGCTTCCCATTGCTGTTCCAACCAGATTGTATTTGACGCAGCTACAGCATCAGCAGAAACAAAGATGTAATCTGTTGCTAATTTCTCAGTGAGTTGGTTTACTAATGTTGTTTTACCAACCTGCCTGGGTCCCATAATTACCTGGAGGAATCTTCTTGGCTCTTGCATCCTCTTTGTAAGCGACTCTAAATGAATCCTTTCAAACATATTATACAATTTACTCAGTACATTGAGCAAATATACTCAATATTATGAGTAATTTTAAATTACTGAATAAAAAAAAATCTAAAGGATTGTAAGCCTTGCAATCGGCTTCTTTGAATTTACCCAATAAGTGTCTTACTTAATGTCGAACTTTTTTATCCAATAGACACCATCTTTATTTACCTCCTGCACTATACAATAATTTACCTTAATTTTTGAACAGGTAGAAATCCTACCATTCTATATTGTTGTCTTTCTGATCGCCCGGTTTATTCAGGCTTTTTACCAGCCTGCATATACACGCAAGCCCACATTCTTTCAGCGGACATGCTCCGCCTCCTTCAAAGCAATAAGGTCTTACAATTTCCTCCTCAACTTTTTCTTCAACCTTTATAGTATGCTCCCAATTATCTCCCATATCATAGATATACTTAAAAGAATCCTGCTTTATAAAAATCTTTTTGATTTTTTCCTGCCTCGCATCCTTTGTAACAAATTGCGGATCGTGGTTGTTGTATTTATACAATTCCCCAAAGCAAATGTTATCCAAAAATCCATTCTCAAAAAAATTAACCGGGTGAGAATTTTTCCAACCGAATGCAACTAGTATTGCTAAATTAAATTGATAAAAACTGTATTCTTAAGGCTTTCGCCCTTCTGTTCAAATCTCGTACTGGCTACTGAGGATCTCCATTTTTCCTGGATCCTTTTTTATTTATAATAACTGCGATGCCATAGAAAGCTTATCTGACCAAAACTGGTACATAGGAATGCGTTGGATGCTGAAAAAGGTATAGAGAAAATAATACTCGAAAGAATAGATTTACATACCCCATTTACCCTGGAAAAATATTTTTTGGAAGTACACCCTTACTGAATATCTGCCCCAAAAAGCATAAAATATTTTATTGTCAAACCGGAAATAGAATTCTAAATTGTCGCATAAAATTTTAACTTGAAAAAGATTCTGAACTTCCTCCTCCTGACACCCCTCCTATGGATATCTTCCTGTAGTTCTTCAAAACGTATACAGGCTGGTAAAGACGATGGTAAGATCGATATCCGTTTTGTACAACTAAACGATGTATATGAAATAGCCCCGCTGGATAACGGCAAAGCGGGTGGTATGGCAAGGGTAGCCACTATTAAAAAAGAAAATAAGTTAAAAAATAAAAATACTTTTCTTGTATTGGCGGGTGATTTTGTAAGCCCTTCCGTGTACAATAGCCTTAAATATGAGGGGAACAGGATCAGGGGTAAACAAATGGTGGAAGCTATGAATGCTGCTGGTATGGACCTTGTTTGTTTCGGTAACCATGAATTTGATATCCCCGAAGCTGACCTGCAAAGCCGGATCAATGAATCAAACTTTACCTGGGTATCCACCAATACATTTCATAAAAAAAATAATACTGCTTCGGCTTTTGTTAAGACTAAAAATCAAACCACTGAAGCATTTCCGGAAACATATACCCTAAACGTAAAAGATGCTGATGGCACTGCAGCAAAGATTGGGTTTATTGGTATTACCCTTCCATTCAACACGGCCAACTATGTGACCTATACCGATGGTTTTGCGGCTGCGCAAAAGGGTTATGACCAACTCAAAGATTCCTGCGATGCGGTGGTGGCCATCACTCACCAGTCATTAGAAGATGATATTAAACTGGCCCGCCAAATCCCCGGGTTGACATTGATCATTGGCGGACATGAACATGAACGTCATTATGCCAAAATCGGTAATGTGGTTATCACCAAAGCTGATGCCAATGCCCGGACAGCATATCTTATAGACATTATCATCAATAAGAAAAAGAAAGAGCATGAAGTGAAAACCGAATTGGTCTTTGTGGATGAAAAAATAGCTGCTGATAGCGAAACAGATGCTGTTGTTAAAAAATGGACGGATATCGCCGAAAAAAATTACGCGTCACTTGGCTTTGATGCGCATCGGGTGGTGCTGCAAAAAGGAGAGCCACTGGATGGCAGAGAAGCGTATATCCGGACACAGTCAACCAATTTTACCCGGCTTATCGTTGCTGCTTTGGAAAAAGCATCGCCAACAGCTGATGTGGCTATCATCAATTCTGGTTCAATACGGGTAGATGATATTTTGCCAATGCCCATT
>JANMLJ010000580.1:0-3178 GCA_031372465.1 Chitinophagaceae bacterium
GTTAATAAGCATTGTGCCCACATTTGTGATACAATGGCATTACCCTGTGTAACGGCACCTTTACCAGTTTCTAATTCTTTCTCCGCTGTGTTACCAATGTTTAATGTATATAAGGCAAGCACACTGTATGCACCACCTATAGGTGCCGTGTATAAAGGACTTTGTCTGCCGATAGTAAATCTTCTTTGCAATCCTGCACATAAATTCATTAATCCATCTACGCTGGTAGTAACGCTAGGCACTGAAGCAGTACTTGGGTTTATATATTCTTTATCGCAGGAAGTAAACATAATGCTGCTTCCCAGTAAAAGCAATAAAGTGATCTGTTTTATTTTTAATAGTTTCATTTTTTCTGAATTTAAAGGTTTAAAAACTGGCTCTGAATGATATCTGGAATGTTTTAGGAATAGGCACATTGCCAAAATCAATTCCTCTTAACACAGAGCTATTACCACCAGCATTTGTTTCAGGATCATATCCGTCATAATCATCAAAACTTATCAAATTTCTGCCTATTAAAGAAATAGAAGATGATTTAATAAATTTAGCAAAAGATGGTAGTTGATAAGATAAAGCAATCTCTCTTAATTTAATATAAGAGCCGCTTTCCACCCTCCATTCTTCCGTATTATAAATGCTGAAAATATAGCCTCGCGGTAAAAGGCCTTTGATTTCTTTTTCTGAATAGTCGCCTATTCCAACACCTTGTCTTGTTCTTCTGTCTGCATTAAATACTTCTTGTCCCAATGCCCCATCCAGCAAGAAACTAAAGCTGAGTTTTTTATATTCAAAACTATTGTTCATACTTATCACCCAATCAGGATTAGGATCTCCCAATGCTTTTCTTAATAATGCCTTCGCTGTCGGATTATTAACTGCAGCAATTGGACGGCCACCAGCATCCAGTGTTAAATTTCCGCTACCATCTCTTTCAAAATAATTACCATAGAAAACACCTACTGGCTGGCCTGCTAAAATTACCGAAGGTGAACCTCCTGCATTAGCTAATGCAACAGGAGTTACCTGGCTTGATGCAGTAACAAGATTTTTATTCCTGTTTACAGAACCAAAGATATTCCAGTTAAAATTTTTGCCAGAGATAGGAGTTGCTGTCAAACCCAATTCCCAACCTTTGTTGGTAAGATTTCCCACATTTTCCGTTCTGGTGCTACCACCTGAGGATGGTGCCAGAATCCTGTCAACCAATAATGAGTTGTCTACAATCTTTTTATTATACACAGTAAATACTAACCCCAGTTTATTATTCAAAAAAGAAAGATCGGTACCAAACTCAAACTCACTTGATCTTTCTGGCTCTACCAGGCCATTACCTAATGCTGTATTTACGTTATACGTAGCAATTCCGTTTATATTACTGGAGAGATAAGTTGAGAATCTGTCGTAAGAACCAATACCACTAAGATTACCGGCCAATCCCCATGAAGCCCGTATGCGGGCAGAATTAATCCAGGAACTCTTCATATTTTTCCAGAAATCCATATCACTGATAGACCAGGAACCGCTCAGTTTTGGATAGAAATAAGTCCGGGTGTCTTGTGGAAAAGAAGTGCTTCCATCAATACGACCTGCAGCAGTCAGAAAGAAAATATTCTTATAACCAAAAGTTTGTTGTAGAAACCCACCAAATATCTGCCGCTGATCAAATGTATATCTTGGATCAAGTTTTACAGCAGCTCCATTAATAGTAGTAATGCCATTTAATAAATCTCTTCCTTCATTAAATAGTCCGGTTATTTTCTGGTACTGGTGATTAAATCCGGCAGTGGTCAAACTTGAAATTGATTTAAACTTTGCCTGGTAGGAAATATTTACATCATTATTAATTAAAAAAGTATTTACCAAAGCACTTGCCACATAGCCAAGTCCTTCTTGTGCAGCTATGTAAGGATATCGCTCAATCAGGTTTCTTCCTTCCTGGCTAAAGTTATCAATACCGAGGATATAATCAATGCTTAATCCTTTGAAAGGTTTTATTTTCACCTGAATATCACTTATCGTGCGGTTAACCGATTGCGTCAATGACATGTCTTCAATTACACTCAGTGGGTTAACCCTTGTTGGCTCTACATTCTTCAGGTTACCGGCGGCATCCCGCTGAGTAATATCATAAAGATTGTTAGTAATATTAACTGCGTTAATAGGGCTCCAAAAAACGTTCCCGTTTGGTTTTTCATTGGAGAAACTATTTGTATAGGCTATACCTCCGATAATGGTTAAATATTTATTGACTGTTTGTTCAACTCTTGTCTTAAAATTAAAACGCCTGAAATCGGTGTTCTTAATAATACCTTCATTTTTATAATATCCACCGGAGAAATAGTATTTTGTTTTTTCAGAACCCCCACTTAAGGAGATATAATTATCTGTACCTAATCCTTTATCAAAAATCTGATCCTGGTAATCATACCGGGTAACGTCAACAAGGTCAGTCGCTAATATTCTTACTTGCCCATCAGGTCTGGTATAAGTAGTGGTAGCGCCGGTATAAGTTGGCGGGCCACCTGCATTACTGATATTACCAAGGCGTAATGCGGCATATCCAAATTGCTTTCCATAAGTTGAGATATAAACCTTTTTACGTAAAGCATTAGAGATAAGACTTGTACCAAAATCAATTTTAAACTGTCCGGCCTTACCTGTTTTGGTAGTAATTAAAACAACCCCGTTACTGGCCCTTGATCCGTAAATAGCAGATGCTGATGCACCGGGGATAATGTCAATCTTCTCAATATCATTTGGGTTAATATCTGCCAATCTGTTTGTTCCTATTTCGGCACTTGCACCTGCACCTACGTTCAGGTTTGTAACATTCGTAGTAGCATTGCTTATTATAACACCATCAATTACATATAATGGTTCTGAAGATCCTTTAATCGTACTGGTTCCCCTCATACGTATTGAAATGCCACCCGATGGATCGCCGGAAGTCTGTGTTATCTGTGCGCCGGGGACTTTACCCTGTAACGATGCAGAAAGATTTCCTGAACCAGTGTTGGAAAGCTGTTTTGAATTCACCGAGTTAACGGTATTGCCTAACTGCTTTCTTGACTGTTTCAAAGAAGAACCAATTACTACTACCTCATCCATTTTCAATGCATCATCCGATAATTGAACATCGGATGTGTACGCAGCACTATTGCCAATATTTATTGATTGT
>JANMLJ010000589.1:0-2403 GCA_031372465.1 Chitinophagaceae bacterium
ACTGCTGCTATCCTTTACATCCCATTGGGATCCATCTAACTTCAATTTGGTCACCTGCAACTGCATTATTGTTTCCCGGAAAGCCATTTCTGTTTTTATAAAAAGTGACTTTTCTTCCCGGTCATAGGTCTGCTTGAGCCAGTACAACAGGAAAGCCGTAATGCCTAAAATAGAAATTACCATTAAAAAAGGTGCTGGTATGAGCTTTCGCCGTATCATTGAACTACAAATTTAGCCATTCGGTCCCGGCATTTAAAGCTGTTTTAACCTTTATTAACCTTAATGAAAGGTGGCTTAACTTATCTTGCGGCTTAGCTTAATTAGTTTTGAATCAAATAAAAAATTATATGAAAAAATTATTGATTGCCGGTTGTGCTATTTTATCAGTTGGTCTTGTACAAGCTCAGCAAAAACAAGGTGTAGTAGTGTTTGCAAGAACATCACAAATGCAAATACGGATTGCAGATATGCCTGGTGGTATGGAACAACAACTGCCGAAAAGCAGGACAGATAAGTTTGAACTGACTTTTGGAAATAATCAATCCTTGTGGAAATCTGCCGAACAGGAAAATGATAATGACAATATAAGCAGCGGCGATGGTGGCATGCAGATCCGCATGGTGGTGGCCGGTAATGATGATGTATTGTTTCACAATTTTGAAACGGCTAAGAAAACAGAGAAGAGAGAAGTGATGGATAAAACTTTTATCATTGATGACAGCATCCGCTCCTTAAAATGGAAAATGACGGGTGAAACAAAAACAATTCTTAATATGCCCTGTATGAAAGCTACCACAACCCGTACCAGCACCCGTACGATGATGAATATGGACAACGGAAAAATGGAGCGGAAAGAAATACAGGACACCTCCAATATTGTTGCCTGGTTTACCACCAGTATTCCCGTTGCTGCCGGACCTGCCGAATTCCAGGGGCAGTTACCGGGTTTGATTTTAGAAATGGATGTAAAAGACGGCACCCAAACTTTTAAAGCAATCAGTATTTCGGAAAAAGCTGATCTCGCAGTTATAAAAGAACCAACCGGTAAAAAACATTATACCCCGGAAGAATTTAAAAAAGAAAGAGATAAGATGATGAAGGAAATGCAGCAGAATAACCAGGGCGGTAACCAGCGGATTATAATGCATTAAAAAATGTATAATAGGATTTCTAAAAACCCTTTGCGTGAGCAGAGGGTTTTTTGTTGGAATGCTTTCAGCGGTTTGTTTCTATATTAATACGCTGCAAAAATAAATTGCAAAAAATTAATAGGAGGTATCATGCATCTAAACATAAATGGGATTGCGGGAGCCTGCTTTTCAAAGTCGGAGAATCTCAATTATTTAAAAAATAAAATCGGATTGTCCTAACAACAATACGGAATGTATAATATTAATTGATTAGTTCTCAATAGCAAAATGTTTGGCAGTCAGCGTCTTATATCATAAATTGTAGTGTTAGCGGTAATGCAAAGACAGACCTTAAATATGCTACCAAAATATTTGACTATAAAATAAATCAATGTTATTATGACTGTATATAAATGTATTTCAATTTTACTCTTATTTTTTACGACTTTGCCGGTTCATGGTCAGACGCTAAAAAATACTTCTTACAAAAATCAATCAGGTGAAAAGGTTTTACGTCTTGAATGTGTTCTACCAGTTAGTTTAAATGATGCGTGGAAACTTTTCACGACTGACGAAAAATTAAGAAAATGGATTGCACCGTTAGCCCATATAGAATTGAAAGCAGGTGGCTATATTATCACAAACTATGACATATCAAAAAGTCTGTCAGACAGCAGTTCAATTAAATTACCGATTACAAGCTTTATTGACAACGAAATACTTGTATTGAAAGTTATCCTCAACGATAACTTTGTAAAAAGTGTAAGAGAGAGTGATGCAAATCTTCAAGAAGTTATTCAGTTTATAAAGGTTGATGACAAGCATACAAGAATAGTTTCATCTATGATAGGTTGGGGAATAGGAACCGATTGGGACAAAGCTTATAGTTTTTTTGAAAAAGGTAACGAATGGACATATAAAGAACTACTAAATAATTACAAATAAAAATTCACATGATTGACCAAAGCACTTCCGCTAGCATTGTATTTCTAAAACCTGGCAGAGTCACATCGCAGGAAGGGAAGTCAGTTATAATTAGTTCTGTTCTACGTAATGAAATTCAGTACTTTAAGTCCAGGCTTCAGAAATACAAAAAACGTTAAGTGCAATTTTTAAGACAGTGAAAAAAACAATTATAACTCTATATTTTATTGCGGGTCTGACAGTTTTTGTAAAAGCTCAGGATACAAGTTTAACTGCAAATATTATATATCCAAGATTAGACACAACTTATTGGGCAAAAGACTTCGACAAACTAAATAACCAATATTCA
>JANMLJ010000611.1:0-1944 GCA_031372465.1 Chitinophagaceae bacterium
TATAAAATTCTTCCTTTCATCGCACCCTGTAATAAATCCTGCAGTTTCTTTTTCATTTGTACCGGCTCCATCCAGTTATTGGTAGGGCCCGCATCTTCTTTGCGAAGACTGCAGATAAACGTTTTATCTTCCACCCTGGCCACATCACTGGGGTCGCTGAAACAGGCAAAACTATTCGGCCTTTTTTCAGGGTTAAGCGGAATAAACGTTCCTTTTTTTACTAATTGCTGGCAGAGATTATCATATTCTTCCTTTGATCCATCACACCAATGCACATTATCTGCTTCGCAAAAAGTAGCAATTTGTTTTACCCATGTTTCCAGTTCAGCACGGGCAGGAGCTGTTTCCATGGCAAAAAAGTTGGATTGATTTGACATAATTCAAATGATTTAAAATGAAATGTATAAAAAGGCAGGCAATCGTGATGCTAAAATGAAGAATTTATTTCAGCAAAGTGAAGATGCTGCTAATTTCTAATGTAATAAATGCTTAATATCATAAAAAAAGATGACTTTAATTAGGATTTTGATAAACCAGCGGAAAGAAAAACTGATAAGGTCAAATACGTTGTATTACTTCCTTTTTTCTTTCCCTGCTCAGCACTTTCCAGGCAATAAGTGCACCCAACAGCATAAAGACTGCACCTAACATAAAAGAAATACCCGGAAAATATACCGGAGCTTTATTGGTGGTAAAGTAGTTGAAAAGGTTGTTCATCATTAACGGGCCAATAATTGTAGTAAGACTCATCAGGCCTGTTAATGCTCCCTGCAATTCACCTTGTTCATTTCCGGGGATATGACCTGCCATGGTGGATTGCAATGCGGGGCCGGCAATTCCTCCTAAGCAGTAGGGAATAAGAAATAAAAACATCATCCATCCATCGGTGGCAACGGAAAATAAAATAAGTCCGAGAGCATATAATAGCATTCCCAGGTAAATACTTTTTTCATTACCAATTTTTGGATTTATTACTCTTGTTAATCCGGCCTGCACTACACCAACCAATAATCCAACAACAGCGAGTGAAATACCTACCATTTTTTCATTCCATTGAAAACGGTAAATAGTAAAATAGCTCCAGTTGCCCTGTACGGCCTGTGCAGCGAGGTAAATCAAAAAATAACAAATGGCCAGCCCACCAATAGCTGGTGTTTTTTTTAAAAATTGGAAGGCGCCAAATGGGTTTGCTTTTTTCCATTCAAAACGGCGGCGGTTTTCTTTACTTAGTGATTCAGGTAAAACAAAATAACCATACAATGCATTTAACAAACAAAGACCTGCGGCGGCATAAAAGGGAGCCCTTACTCCCCAACCGGCAAGCAAGCCACCGAGTGCCGGACCAATAATAAAACCTAATCCAAAGGCAGCGCCGATCATTCCAAAATTTTTGGCTCTGGTAGCAGGAGTGCTTACATCTGCTATATAAGCCGCACCGGTGGTAAAGCTGGCTCCGGTGATGCCGGCAATGATACGACCAACAAATAACCACCCATAGGTAGGAGCTAATGCGAGGAATATATAGTCAATTCCAAATCCCGTCAATGAACTGAGTAGTACCGGGCGGCGTCCATAGCGGTCACTCAGGTTGCCAATTACGGGAGCAAATACAAATTGAGTAATAGCATAAGCAGATAATAACCAGGCGCCATAAGAGCTGGCTTCATTTACAGGGATACCTTTTAGTTGTGAAATTAGTTTAGGCATCACCGGAATAATGAGTCCCCAACCCATTACATCAATAAGAAGAGTGATAAAGATAAAACCAACAGATGCTTTGCGGGGATTTGCCATAAATCAGGAACAAACTGCAAAATCGTAATAATTTTACACCTGATCAGATATATTCTTAAAAAAGAAAAAGACCGTTCACTGGAACGGCCTTTTTGATACATCAAAAAATCTTCAATAATTATTTCAATGTTCTCAGGTAATTGACAACTG
>JANMLJ010000627.1:0-6310 GCA_031372465.1 Chitinophagaceae bacterium
CGGTCGTGTCATATATCTTAATAACCTTTTATATTTTACAACACAAAATGTAGGAATTCATCTGAACACATTGGGTACTCCTGTAACTTCTGAGTATAATCTTTACTGGAATTATTTAAAAAATTCAACTGTTTATGAAACGGTCACCAACAGCATACCTCTTATGGCTGCAGGTTCTTTTTATACAATTTTAGCTCCTAATAATAATGCTATCAGGCTGGCTATAACTGCCGGTTTATTACCAGGAACAGTAGCCGTACCACTTTTTAATCCCACCAGTGTTACCGACAAATCAAAAGTGGCCAATTTTATGCTGTATCATATCATTGATAAAAACATCATCATACCCGACAAAAGAAATATAGGAGTTTTTCCTACATTATTCAGAACAAGTAATGGAGACCCGGGTATCATCAATGTTCAATACCCCGCCAATGTGTTTGAAATCAGTGATCAATCCAATGTAAGAAAAGCCCGATTGGTGAATGGTGCTACCAACCAGACATCCAGTAATCAGCTTTCCAACCGAACGGTAATACAGTTACTTGATAATTACTTAAAATATCCGTAAACAAAAATTTTGATATTGATTATGAAAAAATATTCTCTTCCACTTATCCTTTGCTTTTGCCTGCTTGCCCTATCAGGTTTTATTGGCATAGCCCAGGCTCAATCAGTAACGGTTCAGGGAAAAATTACAGATACAGATAATTTACCAATAACCGGAGTAACGGTGGCAGAAGTAGATGCAGATGGCCGAACTATCAAAGCAGGTAAGACGGACGTAGCTGGCAATTTCTCCCTTAAAATTACCGATAAAAAACATAAACTGTCCTTTTCTCATATCAGTTTTAAGTCCGTAGAACTTAGTATTGACAATAGAACTCTTTTTAATCAAACACTCCTTTCTGCCAGTAAAGACCTGCAGGATGTTGTCATTCTTTCAGTAAGAAAAGCTGATAATGGAATGGTGCCGATCAGCGAGAAAAATTTAACCACTTCCCAGGCACATATCAATGCAAAAGAGCTGGAAGAAATGCAATCAGCTTCCATTGATCAGGCTTTACAGGGACGTTTGCCTGGTGTTGACATTACGGCTGCCTCGGGTGATCCGGGTGCAGGAATGCAAATTCGTATCAGGGGTACCTCCTCCATTAACGGAGCTACGAATCCTTTAATTGTAGTTGATGGACTTCCCTATGAAACAACCATTCCATCAGATTTTAATTTTGGCACTTCTGATGAAGTTGGCTATGCACAACTTTTAAATATTGCTCCATCTGATATCAGGGATATCTCTATTTTAAAAGATGCAGCTGCAACAGCGGTATGGGGCTCAAGGGCTGCGAATGGTGTGGTTGTTATTGTTACAAAAAGGGGAGGGGTAAGCCGACCTGTTCTTTCTTATACGGTTAAGGCATCGGTTACCAAACAACCAGAAGCTCTTCCGATGTTAAATGGGGATCAGTATTCTACACTAATACCCGAAGAATATATGAACCCAGCCGGTACACCGCTACCACAGACTACTAAAGAATTTCAATATGATCCGAATGATCCTTACTGGTATCATAATTACAGTAATAATACCAATTGGATAGAAGCGATTACCCGTACAGGTTATATTCAGGACCATAATATTTCTATGACCGGAGGAGGTGAAAAAGCCCGGTATTTTGCTTCATTAGGTTATTTTAACCAAAAAGGTACAACTATCGGAACCAACTTAAACCGGATCAATACAAGAATTAATCTTGATTATATCGTTTCAGAAAAGATCAAGTTCAGATCTGATTTTTCTTATTCATATACCAATAACAATAGAAATTTTGCCAACAACTTAAGGGATATTGCCTATCGGAAAATGCCCAATATGAGCATTTATGAGTTTGATGAATTTGGTAACAATTCAGGAAATTATTTTTCACCTTTTGCTAATATACAGGGTTCCTATAACGGTCTTACCAGTAGTGGAAATGTAATTGGTACGGTTAACCCTGTAGCTATGGCCAACGAAGCCACGAATAATATTATCTCACAGCGGATCACGCCTCATTTCAAGCTTGATTATACCATTAAGAAAAATATTTTACAGGCAACATTTGATGTACAGTTTGATATTAATAACACAAAGAACAAGAGCTTTTTGCCACAAACGGCAACTGGTCGCTTATTCACTGAACCTGCTGTAAACAGATCGTATGACGGGGATATTGATGTATTTAATGTTACTACAAAGACCAACCTGGTGTATACTCCCGAATTTAAAAATCCGAAACATAGTCTGGTTTCGTTTATTTCTTTAAACACCTTTGATAATAAAAGCACTTCACATGAAGTACTTACTTCCAATACAGCTTCTTCCATTTTAGTTGATCCTTCCTCTCCGTCACGTACCCAAAACTCTGAATCAAAATTACAGTCCAATCAATACGAAACAAGAAGTTTGGGATTATTGTTAAGCACACAATATAGCTATCTGGATAAATATATATTTAATGCAGGTATAAGAGGAGATGCAAACTCAAGGTTTGGAGCTGATCACCGTTATGGGGTATTCCCCTCTGTATCTGCCCGCTGGAGAATTTCAGGAGAAAAAATTTTCAAGAATGTAAAATCAATTGATGATTTAAGTTTACGGCTCAGTTATGGTCAAAGCGGAAATGCGCCAACAAGGGATTATACCTATTTCAGTATTTACAATGCATTGATAACAGGGGGTGCTGCTACCACTATTGGCACTCCATTTAGTTATCTTGGCCAGGGTGGTATCTATCCTTCCAATCCGGAATTGAAGGATTTGAGATGGGAAACTATCGTTGGACAAAACCTCGGCGTTGATTTATCCATGTTCAAACGCCGTATCACTGTAACCCTGGATTTTTATAAAAACAAGACAAAAGACTTGTTCTTTGCCAATCCCGGTCTCCAAATATCTTCTTTTACAGGATTTAATACAATTGACCAGAATGTAGGCACTATGGATAATCAGGGTTTTGAATTGGGATTAAATACTACCCCTTATAAATCCAAAAACTGGCAGGTAGATCTGAATTTTAATGTTTCCAGTAATCAGAATATAATCAGGGAAATTTCTCCTCTATATCCTTCCTCTAAAGGAGATGTAACAACAAACGGACAGTATGCCACCTTCCTGAAAGTAAATAACCCTTTTGGGGCTTTTTATGGGTATAAATTCAAAGGAGTATATAAAGACCTTGCATCAACAATTGCTGCTGATGAAAAAGGTAAACCGATAATCGGCCCTAATGGTCAAACAGTTTACATGAAATTTAATTATCCCAGTATAGGTTATACTTTTCAGCCTGGTGATGCAATTTATGAAGACATTAATCATGATGGAAATATCAACTACCAGGATGTAGTTTATCTTGGAAACAGCAATCCCAAATATACAGGAGGATTTGGTTCTTCTGTTTCCTATAAAGGCCAGTTGAAGCTGACAGCTTTTTTTAATTTCAGGTATAAAAACGACGTGATAAATGGAACAAAGATGAATACCACTAATATGTATGGCTTCGATAACCAGAGTACTGCAGTATTAAGAAGATGGCGTAAGGAAGGCGATGTTACTGATATACCCCGTGCATTATACAGAAACGGGTATAATTTTTTAGGCTCGGATCGTTATGTGGAGAATGCATCATTTATTCGTTTCCGCACGATTACTTTAAGGTATACAGCCCCCAAAAAAATTGCTGATAAATTAAAATTAAAAAATATAAGTGGTTATATCACAGGTGAAAACCTGTACACCTGGACAAAATATACAGGTCAGGATCCCGAAGTTAGCTTAAGGGGATCTGACCCGTTCAGAGTGGCATTTGATCAATCGTTTACGCCACCTGCAAAAATTTTTACGATAGGTATATCAGCATCTTTTTAATTTAAATTAGTTGTATTAAAATGTTTAAGAAACTAACTATAAAAATCGCTCTTGTACTTCTGCTATTCTCCGGCGTGTCCTGTAAAAAATGGCTAGACCTTCAGCCGACGGATGGTATAACCGGAGCTTCCTACTGGAAAACAAAAGAACAGGTACAGGCATCCGTAACGGGATGTTATGCTTCACTGCTGGGTTCTCCGAACGGTAGCAGATCATTGGCTGAACTTCTTTTTTTGTGGGGAGAATTAAGGTCTGATATGCTGGCTACCACCACGTTTACTGTTCCTGAAGAGTTGGATATTATGAACGTAAATATTCTTCCGACAAATAGTATTGTCAACTGGCGTTCAGTTTATCAAACAATCAACTATTGTAATACAGTTATCGATTTTGCACCGCAGGTATTAGGCAATGACCAGACATTTACCCAGGATGCATTGAATAAAAGTATAGCTGAAGTAAAAGCATTACGTGCGTTAATGTATTTTTACCTGGTAAGAAGTTTTGGTGATGTACCGTTAAAATTAAAGGCAACAGCCAGTGATAAAGACGTTGAACAAATTCCTAAAACTTCAAAAGACTCTATACTATTACAAATCATTCAGGATCTTTCTGAAGCCGAATCTACTGCCGCAATTACGTATGGGGACAGGGCTTCTGATAAAGGAAGAATCACAAAATATACTATCAATGCCATTCAGGCAGAAGTTAATTTATGGGTGGAGAATTATGCAGGGTGTATTTCAGCCTGTAATAAAATAATTAGTTCCAGCCAATTTGGTTTGATAGATGGAAGTGTGGCAAGTACATGGTTCAATACACTCTATGTAAATGGAAATTCAAATGAGAGTATATTCGAATTTCAGTTTGACAACCAGCGGCAAAACACTTTTTATCCTTTATTGGGTATTGTGAGCCGACATCTTGCCGCTAATCCTCTTGTATTAACGGATGTTTTTCCAACCGATTTTGTCAATCTCCCTCCGATGATAGATATCCGTGGTGATGGAGCCTCCGTGCGTTCTACAGATAATATGATTTGGAAGTATAGTGGTTTAAGTAATGATAACCGAACACAGCGGGCTTCAACACAATATGCTGCACACTGGCTTGTATATCGTTATGCTGATATATTACTTATGAAAGCAGAGGCAACCAACCAGCTTAATAATGGTCAGGAAGCAATCGACCTTGTTACACAAATCAGGAACCGTGCACGGGCCGTGGCCGGAAATAATACCAACCCAAGTCCATCCGATAAAAATGCAGTAAATGATTTTATCCTGGATGAAAGAAAAAGAGAATTTGCCTATGAAGGTAAACGCTGGTATGATCTTTTAAGAAATGCCAAAAGAAATAATTATCAGAATATAAATCTGTTACTACAAATGGTATTAAATACAGTACCTGCTGACAGACAGCAATCAGCAATTGCTAAATTCAAAGATAAGAACAGCCATTATCTGCCAATTTATTTTTATGAATTGCAAACAGACAAACTATTGGTTCAAAACCCATTTTATAAATAATACCAGAATGAAAAAAAATATTAACAGGATTGCAGTCATTGTCATTTTTATGGGATGTTTCGCCAGTTTCAATGGGTGCAAAAAAATAAAAATTGAAACCCAGACGACTTCGGATTTGAATATATATCCATATTTAAAGAATAATCCACGTGATTTCTCTGATTGGGCGAAAATAGTTGACAAATCCGGGTATGCAGGATTTTTAACAGCGTATGGATCTTATACTTTGTTTGCTCCTACAAATGCAGCAGTAGCACTTTATTTAACGGAAGTCAGTAAAACATCGGTCGACGCTTTTACTGAAACAGAAGCAAAAGACATTGTTAAGTTTCATTTGCTACAGGATACTATTACAACCAATTCATTTAAGGATGGAAAGTTACCTACGGTAACGATGTATGGACAATATCTTGTTTCCGGCGTTACTAATACTGCCGGTGTTTCCAGTATTACTATTAATCGTCAGGCGATCCTGACACAGAGTAATATAAAAACCGGCAATGGATATATTCATGCACTGGATCATGTATTAAAGCCTGCAGTAAAATCAAGTGCACAGTTAATTTCAGATAATCCCAATTATTCTATTTTCAAACAGGCACTGCTTGCAACCGGATTTTATGATACCTTGAATATAATTAATACGGCTATTCCTAAAAGATGGTTTACAGTTTTGGCAGAAACAAACCAGGCATTGGCAGATTCTGGAATTACTTCCTACAATGCATTAGTTGCAAAATATTCTAATACGGGTAATCCAAAAAGTTTAACAGATAGCCTTCATATTTATGTTGCTTATCACATCATACCGGAAGCAAAATATCTGGCTGATATTGCCTCTGCTAATTCTCATTTTACCTTACAGCCATTAGAA
>JANMLJ010000663.1:0-16856 GCA_031372465.1 Chitinophagaceae bacterium
CATAAAAATTGAAAGAACTAACCCAGTTCCTGATTAGGAAATTATTCCATTTACATGT
Source organism: Chitinophagaceae bacterium (assembly GCA_031372465.1). Taxonomy (GTDB): domain Bacteria; phylum Bacteroidota; class Bacteroidia; order Chitinophagales; family Chitinophagaceae; genus JJ008. Next base: position 59 of record JANMLJ010000663.1, read on the forward strand.
CGTTTTAAGCAAACTACAATGAAAGTATTCTTTGAAAATTGTCTTTCCATGTTAAAATAAAAGGATTACCGGGGGCGCTTCTGTTGATGCAGAGAGAAGCGTTCAAATAAGCAAAAATAAATCTGTTTTATTAAGTAAATTTAATAATAACTGATCCAACGGGTAGTTTTTCTTTTGAAAGATATTTGCGAACAGTATCCGATAGCTTTGTTAATTCTTCATAAGTATTAATAGTAGCAGTTAAAACGATGACAGCAATTGAATAGGTACTAAAATTTTGTTGATGCTGAAGATTTTTGTCAAAGGTTAGCAAAGCATCGAAACTATCAGCTATCATTAATTGTAAAAGTTCGCCATTCTTAATTCCATTCCATTGTTTTTCTCTTGCTGTAAAAACTTCATGTTCAGGAAAGTCTTTTTTTAGTCGCTTAGGCAGGTTTTCGTCAAGCTAGAGCTTCATAAAGTTGCTCAACGTTTTTAGTGGTCAGTAATTTATTTGCAATGTCAAGCAGTGCAACCGCTTGTTCTTTTGATACAGTGGGAAAATCGTCCAAAAATTCGTCAAGGGATACACCTGCTTCTAAATGGTCAAAAATTGACTCAACGGGCACTCTTGTACCAGTGAAAACAACTTGTCCCCCTAAAATGTCTTTGTCAACACTTAAAATTTCACTGATATTCATATAATAAAGTTACAAAATTTTCTGAACTGTAGCCTACCACAAGGAGACATTTTTTTATTCAAAATAAATTGGCAACTTGAGACAACATTTAACCTAACTGTCTTTTATACAATTGCACCGCATTTTCAAAACCCCAATACAATGCATCACAAATAAGTGCATGACCAATACTCACTTCATCTAACCAGGGAATATGCTGTTTCAGGTATTTTAAGTTGTGTAAATCCAAATCATGTCCGGCATTAATACCAAGACCAGTTCTTTAGCTTTAATAGCTGCATCAATATAGGGTTTCACTCCCGACCCGATAGCTATCGGGTCCCGTCCTGAGCTTGTCGAAGGGCCGACTCCAAACTGCTTTGCGTACCCTTCCGTATATAATTCAATTCTGTCAGTTCCTGTTGTTGCAGCACCTTCCACCATCCGGATATCCGGGTCTACAAAAATGCTGACACGTATACCTGCTTTTTTAAATACTGCAATTATATCTTTAAGATAATCTTTATTGGTTATGGTATCCCATCCATGGTCACTGGTCAGTTGCCCGATAGTATCCGGCACTAATGTGACTTGTGTTGGTTTTGTTTCCAGTACTAAGTCAACAAATTTTTGTTCTGTACAATTACCTTCGATATTAAATTCTGTAGTAATTATTTTTTTTATCTGCCGCACATCTTCATACCGGATATGACGTTCATCTGGCCGGGGATGCACTGTTACACCATCAGCACCGAATCTTTGTATATCTATAGCTGCTTTTACTACATCAGGATTATTACCGCCCCTGGCATTGCGGAGTGTAGCAATTTTGTTGATATTGACGGAGAGTTTTGTCATATAACAAAAATAAACAAAAAGGGTGCGGATGACTGTATCAGTTTTACCAAAAATCAAGAACTCAGATTTGTTACAATAACAAAAATTTAAAGTATGCTACCTACATGTTTGACAAGGATTTATACGAACACAACCGTTTTTTAACGCAATAGCTATCCGTCAGCTACTTCTAATTACCCCGGAAGCTACTATTTGACTTTTCATCTGTATCTTTGTCTATAGTTTGACAAACCCGTTGAAATAAAATCTGTTACTATCCGTTATACCTTAACAGAATAAAATGAAAAACCTACTTGCAATTACCATTGTTTTTGGCTTAGGCTTTACTGTAATGGCACAACCGTTTCAGTCAAAAGCCGGCACTTCTTTTATTGATTACCAGCGCTCATTCACCCGTCCTGGTGAAGCTTTGGAAAGAAAAGCGGATACCCTGCAAAAACAATTTGAAGCCAAAAAATTAAAATGGCCTGCCAAATACCTTTATATACGTTCATTTAAATATGACAGCCAGATGGAAGTATGGGTGAAGAATGAAAAAAAAGATCAATTCCAGCTTTTTAAGACGTATAAAGTTTGTGCCTTAGCCGGTTCGCTTGGACCAAAACGAATGGAAGGTGATTACCAGGTACCCGAAGGTTTTTATTATATCAATGAGTTTAATCCAAAAAGTAATTATTACCTGTCATTGGGAATCAATTATCCCAATGTCTCAGATAAAATTTTAAGCGATTCACTAAAACCCGGTAGTGAAATTTATATTCATGGCAGTTGTGTTACTGTCGGTTGCATTCCTATCCGTGATGAACAGATAGACGAATTATATATTTTAGCTGCTTATGCCAAAGACCAGGGGCAGGATTTTATTCCGGTACATGTATTTCCTATTCGTTTTAATGTAGAGAAGAGTGTAAAGTTTTTAGATAACATAACAAAGGATGACCCGGTATTGAGAAAATTTTCGGCCCGAATGGAAGATGCCTTTGATTATTTTGATAAGTACAGGCAATTGCCGGTTGTAATGATTGATACAAAAGGGCAGTACCTGATTAATGAAGTGCCGCCACGTAAACTCAAAAAACTTACAGAAGAGGAATCCACTTTTAAGCCACCTCCGGTAATTCATCGAACAAGAAATGTAGGAACATTGGTCAATGCTGTTTTTCGTGCACCCCAATTTATTGATGGTCCGGATGTTTTTGCAAAATACCTTGAGACATTGGGTAACGATATGGTGGCTTATCTGCCAAAAGGTGTAAGGTCAGCCTATGTGCAGGTAGAATATATTATTGATGTAGACGGCCTTCCGGTTAATTTCAATGTGTTGAAAAGTGTAAAGGACGGGGATGAATTTAATGATGAACTGATCAGCCGGATGGAGAATATGGGTACCTGGAAACCAGCAATACTAGATGACAAACCGGTGCCGAAGAAAATGGTGCAGACAGTAGTTGTAAGGGTGCCTGATAAATAAAATACGATGTAGGGTTTACAGCTTATTGAATCAATCTGTCAATAGGTAAATGTTTAAGGCAATGTGGCCTGTAGCAATAGCTGAATTGTCTCCGGTGTTTGTTGCCGTAACAAGATCGTTTTTCCGTTGGTTAATTTCTCAAAAATTTCATGGGTGTAATGCCGGATAGTTAGTAAGGATAAATCTTTTACTAACTGCACGTCTAAAAATGCCGCAGCTTCCAATGCAAGTTTTTCAATCTTTTCTGTTTTGTCATCAAGCACACAAACGAAACTGATAGCGCCATTTTGTGTTAGATTTGGTTTGATATGTAAGTTTTCAAAAAGATGATATAAATGACCGATATGTTGTTCACCAACGAAAGAAAAATCTCTTGAACTCATTTGCATCATCACCTGATTTTCTTTCAATACAATAATGGGGGGAAGATGATGAACTGCTTTATCATGGATCACTGTTCCTGGTAAGGTGGGGTCCAAAAAACATTTAACATAAAGGGGAATCCCTTTGTTCTGTAAGGGCTTGATAGTTTTTGGATGAATAACCTGTGCGCCAAAATAGGCCATCTCTATTACTTCAATATAATTTAGTTCCGGAATGCAAACTGCCTCTGCAAATTGTTTCGGGTCGGCATTCATTACGCTTTCCACGTCTTTCCAGATGGTCAGGTTTTGGGCATCCAGCATATTGGCAAAAACAGCGGCCGTATAATCACTGCCTTCTCTTCCCAGGGTGGTACTTTCGTTTTCATCGGTAGCACCAATAAAACCTTGCGTCAGCACAATGTCGTAATGATATAATTCAGGGATTACAACTTCATTAATTTTTTGTTTTGTAAAAGTCCAGTCAATCGTTGCATCTCTGAAATCATTATCTGTCCGGAAGATATCACGTATGTCTAACCATTTGTTCCTGATGCCTGCTTCATTCAGGAATGCGCTGATAATAGCTGTTGAAAATAATTCGCCTGCACATACCACCTGGTCGTAATAATAATCGTACGCTCTTACCGGTTTATCATGCAACAGCCATTCTACTTCTGTAAAAAAATCTTTTAATTGTCTTTCACAAGCCAGGTAATGAGTAACCAACACATATTTGGCCGTTGTAAGATGTTGTTTTTTTACCTGTTCAAATAATTGGAGGGACTCATCTTTTTTACCGGCATAAAAGGCATCTACCACTTTTTCCAGCGCATTGGTTGTTTTACCCATGGCAGAAACAATCACTATCATTTTTTTATGCTCCCAGTACTTCATAATATGGCCAATATTCTGGATTCTTTCCACACTATTGACTGAAGCACCACCGAATTTAAAGACCATCATGGATAATAAGTTAGCTGAGTTTATAAGTTCACAAGTTCACAAGTTCACAAGTTTGCGAGTTTGCCGGTTTGCAAAAATCGGGATATTCAATTCAACTGGCAAACTATTGAATGCAAGATCTCATTAACTTTCTCTTATTCCCTTACTTTTGTCTCTATTAAAGCTTTCAATATGATTGTTAACCGTAAAGTTCAGACCCTGGATGAATTCACCATTCAACAGCTTCGGGACGTTCCTAATGCAACAGGTGAATTATCTAACCTATTACGAAATATCGGTCTGGCAGCAAAAAGGGTAAATACTGAAGTAAATAAAGCAGGGCTGGTAGATATATTGGGAGATACGGGAAGCATTAATGTACAGGGCGAAGAAGTGAAAAAACTGGATATTTATGCCAACGATCAATTTACCCGGGTGCTGCAACATGGAATCAGTTGTGCCGGGGTAGCCAGTGAAGAATTGGATGACTTTGTAGCTTTCGATGATGATAAAAGTGTAAAATCAAAATATGTTTGTCTTTATGATCCGTTAGATGGTAGTGCAAATATTGACGTGAATGTATCTATCGGAACAATTTTTGGTATTTACAGGCGCAAAACCGAAATAGGAACGGTAGTCACTGAAGAAGATTTTTTACAAGCGGGAAGTCAGCAGGTAGCAGCTGGTTATATAGTTTATGGATCATCAACGATGCTGGTGTATGCAACCAGGAGAGGAGTAAATGGTTTTACGCTGGATCCATCCATTGGTGAATGGACACTTAGCCATCCGAATATTCAGTGCCCTGAAAAAGGAAAAATATATTCCGTCAATCATGGAAATTTCTTTCAGTATAGTGAAGGGGTCAGAAATTACATTCAAACCTGTCAGCGAAAAGATAAAACAACTGGCGGCCCATATACGCAACGCTATATTGGCAGCATGGTATCAGATGTTCATCGCAACCTGATCAAAGGTGGTATCTTTATGTACCCGGGAACTACTGATAAACCAAAAGGAAAATTGCGGTTATTGTATGAGTGTAATCCATTTGCTTTTATTGTAGAAGTAGCAGGGGGCAGAGCGACAGATGGTAAACAAAGAATTCTTGATATTCAGCCAACAGAACTTCATCAGCGTACGCCGATGTTTATTGGTAGTAAACTAATGATGGAAGAATTGGAAACTTACCTGTAACAATAAATAATAAAATGACGAATACAATTATATCCGTTAAAAACCTGGTGAAGAATTATGGCAATTTCCAGGCCGTGAAAGGAATTTCCTTTGATGTACAGGAAGGAGAAATATTTGGTTTACTGGGCCCCAATGGTGCTGGCAAATCAACCACACTTGAAATAATTGAAACGCTTCGCACCAAAACGGGTGGTGAGGTAATGGTGGATGGATATAATCTTGACAAACAGCCCAACGAGATCAAGAAGATAATTGGTGTGCAGTTACAAACAAGTGGCTATTACCCCGGATTAAACCTGCTGCAATTGATACAATTATTTTGTGGCTTGTATAACCGCGAAGTAGACCCGATGGAATTATTAGAAATGGTAAACCTGAAAGACAAGGCCAAATCGAAAGTCAAGGAGTTGAGTGGTGGGCAGAAACAACGTTTCTCCGTGGCTACCACTTTAATTAATGAACCAAGAATTATTTTCCTGGATGAGCCTACTACCGGACTTGATCCGCAGGCAAGACGAAGTCTTTGGGAGCTCGTAAAAAATATCAGGGAACGTGGCACGACAGTAATCATTACCACCCATTATATGGATGAAGCAGAATATTTATGTGATCGGGTGGCTATTATTGATTCGGGAAATATTGTGGCCCTGGATAGCCCGGATAAATTAATTGATAAGCTGATTGCAACAGGGTTTGAGCGCCCTAAGGAAATGAAACTGGCAAACCTGGAAGATGTATTTATAAATCTGACGGGGCATTCGTTGAGGGAGGGTTAAAGGAAGCCGTAACTCTGTTCCGGCGAAAATAAACGGAACGGAATTTCTGAGAAAATAAACGGAACAGAGTTCCGTTTTTCAGATGGACACTCAAAACAAATTAAAACAATATATGCAAGGAAAAATTGAATCGCAGAAAACTGCAGGAGCTGCTTTTATGGCAGAAAATAGTAGTAAAGAAGGAGTAAAAGAATTGCCCGGTGGAATTCAGTATGAAGTTATTAAAGAGGGAAGTGGTGCAAAACCTGAACTCAGGGATACAGTAAAAGCACATTACAAAGGAACTTTATTGGATGGAAAGGAGTTTGATAATTCTTTTAAAAGAGGACAGCCTTTTTCTGCACCTTTAACAGCTCTTATAAAAGGTTGGCAGATTGCTTTACCACAAATGAAGGAAGGAAGTCATTGGCGGTTATGGATACCTGCTGATCTTGCTTATGGCGATCGGGGAGCAGGCAGTGATATTCCAGGTGGAGCTACCTTAATTTTTGAAGTAGAGTTATTGGAAATTGTAAAATAAAAAAATTATATGCCATCCGTTGCAATAGATCCCCGCTATCCGATCGGTGAATATGTGCCAAAGCCATTTTCAATTGAACAGAAAATTGAGTGGTTGGCGGATATAAAATTTTTGCCATTGCAAATAGAAAATGCAATGATAAATCTCGATGAAGCACAGTTGCAAACGCCATACCGCGAAGGAGGTTGGACGGTGCATCAGTTGATACATCATGTTGCTGACAGTCACATGAATGCTTATATCCGTTTTAAAGTTGGATTGACGGAAGACAATCCTACTATCAAACCGTATGATGAAAAGCAATGGGCAGAAATGCATGATGTACAGAAACTGCCGGTTAATATTTCTATTACAATTTTACATGCGGTGCATGTCCGATTGTTTGAGACGTTGAAATATGTGATAGATGATGATTGGAACAACAGGACTATTTATCATCCGGGTAGTAAAAAAACAATGCGTCTCTGGTATTTGTTAGGTATGTATGCCTGGCATGGTAAACATCATGTAGCGCATATTACTTCACTGAGAGAAAGAATGAAATGGTAATACGGTTCATGGTTCATGGCAAATAGTTCATGGACGTACAATGAACCATGAACAATTAACTATGAACTTCTTCATATGAAATGGAAAACCCTCAGTTCTGAATACCTTTTTAATGACCGTTGGTTTAAAGTTCGGAAGGAGATTTGCGAAACACCTTCTGGGAAAATTGTTGATCCTTATTATGTATATGAATTTCCAACCTGGGTTGGTGCGTTTCCTGTAACGGAAGATGGAAGAATAGTAATGGTTCGTCAGTACCGGCATGCATTGGGTGAAACAATCATTGAAATTCCTGGTGGTTGCGTGGATGATACAGACAAGGATTTCCAGGAAGCGATAGCCCGCGAATTGCTGGAAGAAACCGGTTATTCATTTTCTTCTTATGAATACCTGGGTAGAATTTCACCTAATCCATCTACCAACACCAACCTCTTACATATGTTCCTGGCAAAGGGGGGAAAGAAAGTGGCTGAACAGTTATTGGATGAAAACGAAGAAATAGAAGTGGTGTTATTGTCTATTGATGAGTTAAAACAATTGCTCCGGGAAAATAAGATCATTCAGTCAATGCATGTAAGCTGCATTATGTATGCATTGGAAAGACTTAATGAATTGAAGTATTAACCTCACCAACCAAAAACACACTACCACAAATAATTATTAGATCATCAGGATGGGCATGTTGAATAACAAACGTTAAGGCATCATTTACTTCTGAAAAGGATTTACCATAAAGTCCCGCTTTCATTCCATTTTCCATCAGCTCATCTTCCGGCAATGCCCTTGGTATCTGTGCTTTGGTAAAATAGTATAGTGCATTTTTGGGTAAAAGTGCCAAAACCTGCTTAATGTCTTTATCTTTTACCATGCCAATTATTATGTGCAATTGGTTATGACTGGTTACTTCTACCTGCTGAACCAGTTGCCTGATTCCATCAGCATTATGTGCCACATCAAGCACAACCCTTGGCGATATATGAATTATTTCCCATCGGCCGTGCAGTCCCGTCAATTTTTTTGTATGCTTTAATCCATGTTGAATTATTTTATCATCAATCTTCCAACCCTGTTGCTGCAATAGCGAACAGGCTTCAAGTACTGTCAGCAGATTTTTTGTTTGGTAAATACCCGGCAAATCAAGGTGATAAATTTTGTGGTCCGTATGATGTGGTTCGGCTACTTCAACAACTAATTCATTTTTCTTCCACTCCCAATCAAGTACCTGTCGTTTATGTGCTGCGATTGAAAGGCGAGCATTTTTCTCTATTGCTTTTTTTGTAAAGACTGTTTCTGTTTCTTTCAATACTTCACCGATAACTACCGGAATACCTTCTTTAATAATACCTGCTTTTTCAAAAGCAATTTTCTCCAGGCTATCACCCAGTAAATTCATATGGTCCCAGCCGATATTGGTAATGATAGATAATTCAGGCGTGATAATGTTGGTACTATCTAATCTGCCACCTAGTCCTGTTTCAATGATAGCAATATCCACTTGTTGTTGTGCAAAATAGTCAAAAGCCATCGCCACTGTGATCTCAAAAAAGCTGGGTTCTATTTTTTCAATCAGCGGACTTATTTTTTTTGTAAAATCAATGACAAAATCTTCGCTCACTTCTTTAAATCCTTCCGGATCGCTACCAATTTTTATTCTCTCCCTGAAATCTTTGAGGTGAGGGGACGTGTACAACCCTGTTTTATACCCGGCCGTTTGTAAAATGGCAGCCAGCATATGACTGACTGAGCCTTTACCATTGGTACCGGCTATATGGATACTTTTAAATGTATGTTGCGGATTGCCTAATGACTCACAAAGAAGAATTGTATTGGTGAGGTCTGCTTTATAAGCAGCTACACCAATGCGGCTGAACATGGGCAGGCGGGTAAATAAATAATCAAGGGTTTGCTGGTAGTTCATACTGGCAAAAATAAGAAAGGGCTGTCTGGGTTTCAACCAAAACAGCCCTCAAAAAAATAATTTAAAACTTTAGTTCACCCTGAAGTTAAACTGAACCGTCAACATTGACTCATGATCAGCTTTATCAAATTTAATATTCTGCAGGTATTGCATTATCGCCTGTTTGTAGGCAGCATTACTGTTTGATGAACCTTTTGCAATACTTATAAATTTACCAATCCCATCAGGGGATACGGTGATGTTGGCATAAACAACCGCTTTATCCAGATCCCCTTCAAAGGAATAATAGCGAATTATTTTACGATCACCTCTGGTTATTTTAGGGCCATTGCCACTACCAGAACCAGGTCCATTTCCCCCGCCATTTCCCGTACCACTTCCACCCCCTGTGCCGTTTCCATTCCCAACTCCATTACCGTTTCCTCTGCCACCCGGCCTGTCGTAATCATCAACGGAACCACCACCTTTACCGGTACCTGTTAACGTTTTACCTGCTACTGCTTTTGGTATTCTTGGTGCTGGTACTTCAACAACCGGTTTGGGTTCTACTTTTGCAATAGAAGTATTTGTAATGGCAGTGGCTTTAGGCTTTACTACGGTTGGTTTTATAACTGCCGGACTTTCTTTATCATTATTTTCTTCAATATCTTTTGAGTCTTCTTTCTCGCCGGGAGCGGGGGGAGTGTAAGAAGCAATACCAGCTGCTCCTGTTGCCTGAACAGGATTTCCACCGCCGCCGCCGCCATCGTTCGGTGTTTTTGGTTCAGGTTCTGGTGGAAGATTAAGTTCTACTTCGATCCCAGGTTCGCTTATAGCAATCTCTGGAACAGGTAATTGCCATTTCAGCAGAAACATTATCAGGATAGCCAAACCAGCAAAGCCAGCCGTAATCATATAGGCCTGGTTTCTGTATTTAGCTTCAAGGGATGCTGACATAATGTAGGCGTTATTCATACAAAGTTACAGTTTGGTGATTTGCGGTGCAATCCATTGTTGTTCACACCTGTTATTAACGATGCAAACCCCGTGCAACTTGCACAAATGGGTATTTATAAAATGTTAAGATTATCCAAACCTTACTTATTGAGCAGTAAAAGCCAGAAAGTGGCCGTTTTTACTATTAAAATAGCCCGTTATACAGTCAGGTTGATCCTTTTTGATTTATCATATTAGTAAAATTCTTTCTATAAGTTCAATAAAACTGTTATAATTTTAAGCAAAGCAATGCCATGAGAAAGAAAAATACCTTCTCGGCTCTGCTCACTTTATTCCTGTTGGTACCCGCATCAATAACCTGGGCGCAAAGGAACTCTCCGTTTCCGGCTTTATTTAAGTCAGCAAGACAGGTATACCTAATAGCTTCCTGCTTTTTTCAAAACATTTTTTGTAAATATTTAAAAACTGAGGCATGAAATATTTATGCAGATTGTTTGTATGTCTGACAGCCTTTTTTTTGGTTGTTGCTGTATCAAAGGCTCAGGTAACTAAAACCCTTAATGGTATTGTCAGGTATGAATCCGGTATGTCAGAAACTAAATTATCTACGCCAAATGGAAATGTCCTGGTAAAGCTTCCACAGTCAATGTCAGGTACTACGATAACCGGAACAGTGTATGCTGAACCTTCAGGTAAAACGGAAAAGGAAAAATCCCGTAACCTGAAAGAATTATTAAAACACACAGTAATGCTGGATGGTCAAAAAATTCCTGTAACAGGAACACCAACAAACTTTGATTGGTTGACACATTTGGACCGGCAACAAAGAACGCCAATGGAATTATTGAATGCATCAGGGTCGAAAATAGCAGAAGTAAGTTTACCTCCTGTTCTTTCAAAGCCTGCGATGACAAAAACCGGAACAGCACCGAACCTGTCAACTCCATCTAATGTGCTGGTAAAAGGAGATATGTTGAATGTTTATACCAATCAGCAGTTTTCCCCGGGCGAAAAATTTGTATTGACAGATTCAAAAGGACAGCAGTTTACATTAACGCCAATATGCCTTTCGTCTCAACAAGCGGTGATGACTGTTCCCAAAGTAGTGGTGCCGGGAAATTGTACTATTCGTGAAGAAGTAACGAATCAGCCACTTAATAGCAATAATATATCCTCAGCAGATTTTAAAATGATTGATATCGATTTATCGAGCCCCAATACTAATTTACGTAGAGGGCAAACATCTTCTGTTACTGTAGTATGTCATGAAAGCAGCGGATCAGGAATAACTGCAAATGAAAGAGAGTTGTTTTTGAGTACGCAACAGGTATTGACAATTGATCTTCGAAACCTCGAACCAAATACTGTTTCAATGGCAGGGGGAAATCTTCAACGAATCCATTTCCCGATGAGTGACAATCAGCAGGACGTGGCTCCATTACAGATCACCCGAACCATTACCGGCATTAAACCAGGTTCTTTTTCCGTTAGTGCCACATTGCATGAAGATTATACAACCAGCAATGATCCTTTTCGTCCGCAATTAAATGTTTTAAAAACCCCGGAAGATTTTAATGCATGGGCCAATGCGTTAAAAAAAGACCTGAAGGAATACGCAACTTTTCAGACTAAAGGCACCATCCCCATGTTTGATGGGTTTGATAATATACTCCTCCAGACGGTAAAAGTTAATACACAAAGGGCTATTGATAATATGCCGGTATGTACAAGTCCAGAGCAATTAGATGAAAGCAAAGCTGTGGCGTATTCTTTAATTCGTCCCTTGAATGTTTCCAAAGGCGTAGCTAACAACTGGCTTAGCAATTATGAAGCCTTTAAAACTGCATCTAAAGTAATTAATGACAATTTAACGGGCAATCCTGGGTTGATAGATTTTGATGTGATTAAAAATGGGTTGGCTTATATCAGCCGGTTGGCAGATAAGCAGTTGGTGGAGTATGATTTAAAAAATGGAACTACTGAGGCTGGAAAACTAGTTAGTCAAATGGAAACACAAAGTGAAACAAAAGAAACCCTGGAAAAACTAAACGAAGGACTTGGGTCATTACAAACGCTAATGAATAGAACACAAAGCGGCATGCCTGCAGTAATGAAGATGCTTTTACCCGGCGGTCTATTATTTCTCACCAATTTTCCTCCTCCGCACGGTACACCTGATTCACATGCTGAAGTAACTGAGATGTATTGGGGAAAATTACCGTCTGATGATACGAAGGATGTCATTAGTGTGAATATTCATTTTACCGACGAAATGACACTGAAAAAATTAACCATCCGGGTTAAGTGTGTATCCAAAGAGGGCAAAGCAGTTGATGCAGACCTTGACTGGACTATAAAAAAGGGAACGGACTATTATAGATGCCAGAATTTTCCGATAGGAATGGTATGGCCCGATGATTTTAAGTCGCCCACCGGTGGAAAACTTGTACCCAAAAGCGAATTAGATCTTGATAAGACCAAGGTATTAATAATTGTTAATGGTGTTAATGCCGGAGAGGGAAAGCCTGATGAAGGTAAGCCCAAAGATTAAAATGGAAAGTCTATAAGAAGCATAACAGATATCCCGGAAAAAGATTAGTCACATTCTATTATTTTATTTTTAAACTAATATTTTCAAACAAACAACAAATGAGAAAATATTACTTATCAATTTCTGTGTACGTTTTATTCCTGCTATTATCGGCATCAATAACCTATGCGCAAACTATTTCATCTCAAAAAGGATTAACCACTGCTGTTTTTACTACATCAAGCGGCAATATAAAAGTATACCTGCCAGATGATGTCCGTCCTAACGATCTTATTTCAGGTCGTGTGATTGCTGAACCCATTGGAAAAAATGCAAAGCAAACTGCTAATAATCTTACAGAACTAAAAAAGTATTCTATTTCTATCAACAACGAAAAATTTGCTGTCGAAAATACGAATAAGCCATTTCAGTTTTTGGTGAATGCAGAACGGACAATGAAAGGAAAGTTAGAATTAATAAATGGTTCAGGTAAAAAAGAAGGTGAACTAAGTATTCCAGCAATACCCGAAAAAAATCAACAACCAACGCCTGCACAATGTAAAATTCCATCTCATGGATTAACCGGTTCACCATTCAGGATAACCGGTCCTTTTGATGGTAATTCTTCCAATACCAATTGCACACTGGATAATAAACCAATGGAGGTTCTTGCCAAATCACCAAGAGAATGTATTGTTTTATATCCTGCTGATGCCACGGGAATAAAAACATTGATAATTCAGGAAAGTGGGAAGCAATTATGTTTACAACAGGTGTCGGGTGTACAGATGAATGTATCTGCCGGCAAATTAAATATGCTGAAAGGAGAGGAGACTTATATTAATGTCAGCATCACCGGTCTTCAGCATTTACCTGGCCAGGCTATGCTCACTCTTAATAATATGACAACGGGAGTTGTAGTCATGCTACCCTACAATAGTATTGTTATTCCTATTTCGCCGGATAGTATCGGATCCGGTACTTTTAATAAAACATTCGATATACAAAGTATAAGAACAGGAACTTTTTCGGTGAATGTAAATCTTGATTTGCCGGAAAATTTATATGATGAACCTCCGCCCACCCAACTACAGCCCGGTGATAAGCCGCCCACGCAACCCCAACCGGGTGATAATCCGCAGCCAAAAGATACTACCGGGGCACCAACCCAACCACATGACTCCACCACAACCGTGGCATTATGCCCCAAATGCAATTGTTCTTGTGTTGCCGAAATTATTTTTGAAGGAAAGGGCGGAGATACACTTACGTACAGAGTTAAGGTAACAGCGGCATGTACCGGTTTTTTTGGAATACCACCCGGTCAACCACCCTGCCATCCATGTGCTATTATTGATGTAATAACTAATGAATGGAAAGTTACTCACAGTGCCGATAAACCTATAGAAATTATTGGAGGCCACACGGGGGTATTTTTCAAAGTTAAAAATTCCCACGACGGGGCCTTAGGTATTTATGTAACTGCCTTTGTAACCTGTAATGACGGGAGTGAATGTAAAGGTGCGGATTCAGAAGTTTATTTACCCACAAGCATTACCCATCCTCCGGGCAGTTGTGAATGTCATATTGCATGTAAAATCATAAAACCAAAAACTGATTGTGGTGAACTAACCTATACTTCAGTTGTGGATGCCAAATGTTATCCCAATAACCCCAAAATTAAATGTAAGGCAGAGAAGATTGAATATTTATGGTTTCTGCATTATGAAGAAAAAGGCATTGCAGAAATCATTGGCCCTGCGAATTATCCTTCTGTAAAAGTAAAAGTATATAGGCCGGGGAAATATACCGTTTTTCTGAGAGTAATAGTAACCTGTACGGATGGCACCAAGTGTACAAATTATTGCTATTTGGAAGAAAAGGCCGAATGCGAAGTAGATTTCAAATGGTGTGCCGGTACACCAATCAACGTTATCAAGTATGGAGAATATCCCTACTCAGAAGATCTGAAAGATATGCGGCCGGGTGAAACGATTGCCCTTTCTGTATTTGCCCGTGATTATGATAACCTGCTTCAATACTGCGGGTGTAAAATGGAAACGCATATTCACAAACACGATGCAACACCTGACATCGTAATATATGATTGGGATATAAAAAAATTAGGTGGTGGAACAGGCAAACTTATCCAACAGGGTGGGGCGAAATCAAACAGCGTTTTGTTTCAAATACCATTTTGCCTGGAAGATTTTCCTGCTGTCAATAAAATTACAGTTACCATTAAAAATGCTGGAGAAAAAGCGAATGATGAAGCAGTGAAAGTTGAATATACTATAACGATGTCTTTGCTGGTTACACAAAAAGGTGAAAAGGGACAACATGAAGAAAGACAAATAGTGGTTAATATAGATTCAAAAATTCTGAATGAGCCCACGGAAGTACCCTGTGAAGAAAGCAAAGGGCCTTGCGTATATACAAAACATGAATGGAAAAAGGGGCAAGACCCGGTAATAAGTCCCGCAATAACAATGACACTGCCACCTGACAATTATCCTGACAATCTCGTATTATTAACCATTGATGCAGAAGATAAAGATGATTTGGTGCTCAACTGCATCCATGATGGCATCATAATTCCTAAAACAATCAGTGGTATAAATGATGGATTCGACATTATTTGGTCAATAAAAAAAGGGGAAGGTTATTTTCTATTGGGGGATATGGGCAACACGGTTTCATTTCAACATAAGTATGGATCGACAAATGAAGTTATTATTCAATGTACAATAACTGATAAAATAACAGAGTTTAGATTTGGAGAAAAGATTGAAAATAACGGACAGTTTAATGATCTTGTTAATCCAATTGTTTTGACAATAAAAATACCACCACGAAAAAAACCGATTGCTTTTGTTGGTGTCGGGAATATCAAACACAGGGTTATTAAGGCGATGGAACACCGGGAATTGATTGGCGCTGCGGAAAATGCCGTTAAAAAGTATGAAGAGGCAGGCTATAATGTTTTTACAGATTTTGAGCTAACCATCACATCGGTTGAAAGGGCTTATAAAAATTATGCTTGCCAGGCTGTTCTTTTAATCGGCCATGGGGATGAAGCCGGTTTGGAAATGTTCAATGAAAAAGACGCTTTTGTACATAGTAATATCAGACTTTGGGTTAATGAAAAATGGGGGTGTAAACAGCTTGAACTTATTAAACATCCTTCAGGAAGAGAATTAATTGTGCTTGGGTGCAGCCTAGGCAAAAGAGAGGATCAATGGTATCATCAATATTTCAATCTGGAAAAATTTTACGGCAGAAAAGAGTGGGTGTGGAGCAGTTGGGCTTATTCTTCCATAGTTAGCTATATCAAAAAAGAGCTTACACCATTGCCCCCGAGAATTCTGACACCGAAGTAACTGAATAAACAATGAATGTATAACTTTTATAAAGTAATAGTTTATGAATAAGTTTTATTTCATACTATTCCTGCTTGTACCTGCATCAATAACCACGGCGCAAACAATAACACAGCAAAAAGGATTGACTATTGCTGTTTTTAACCTTCCGCAGGGAACCATAAAAGTTTATCTGCCGGATGACATTCGCCAGAGAGATGTTATATCGGGAACTGTTGTAGCCGAACCGGAAGGGAAAAATGAAAAACAGATTACAAGAAACCTCGCTGAACTTGTTAAGTATTCTATCGGATTGAATGGAGAAAAATTTACGGTAGGCAACGCAGCTAAGACATTCCGGTTTACTGAACCTGCTGGCAAACCCATGCATGGCACTATGGATTTATTGGATGCAAAGGGAACAAACCCCGTTCAACAACTGACTATTCCTGCCAAACCTATCAACGAACAAAAACCTGCACCTGCACAATGTGTGATACCGGGTCATGTGATCACAGGTTCACCCATGACGATACCCGGCCCTTTTGATGGCAATGCAGCTACTACACAATGTACAATAGGTAACCAACCCGCAACCGTACTGGCAGAATCACCACGGTCTTGTGTAGTCGCTTTTCCTGCCAATGCCAATGGAATGCAACAGACACAGGTACAGGAAAACGGACAACAGCCCTGCACCAAAAATGTTTCGGGG
>JANMLJ010000672.1:0-5275 GCA_031372465.1 Chitinophagaceae bacterium
AACGAGCAGCTTGTCAGGCTGTTCCGATAGTTATCGGGATTATCGAAGCCTTATCAGACGTGAGTTTCATCGACATTCAACCTTCGACAAGCTCTCCAAAGGAGTCCCTCGGACAGGCTAACAGGGTTTTTAGAGATACCCTTCAATAAATATAAAGGTACGAAGTGTGGTACCAGCATGGAACACTCGTAAATAATGCTAATACAAGTTTGTTATTCAATAATAGTGGTAGTGTGCAGGCTGGTGGAAACGGAAGCGGTTAAGCAACAATCAACTCAATTCACCACTGGGAGTCCTTGCAAATGATAACGATAATTTATGGGTAGCTGATAAGATTTTGGATTCGGAATCGAAAACTTAAAGAGAACAAGCGCTTAAGGTTTTTCAGCAACCCCTAAATAGATTAAATAGTACAGATGACTGTAAACTAGAGTTGCAATAAAATTATTGAAAAATTGTAAAAAGGGAAGGGTAAAAAAGTTCACCGCGCCTCCTGCTAAATTTGTGGTCTAGCAGGAGGGTTCCGGACTTTGATTCTTTTCATTGGATTTGGACACGGTGACTCGGTTTGGTTTTCAAGGATCTCTTTAGGACTTTAGGATGGTTTTTTCTGGATCTGGACTTTTTTGGTTTTTCTTCAGAAATTGGACTTCAATTGGTTTTTCATCTGGAATTGGACATTTTTGGTTTTCAAGGATCTCTTTAGGACTTTAGGATGGTTTTTTGGATCTGGACTTTTGGTTTTTTCTTTAGGATTTGGACTTCAATTGGTTTTTCATCTGGATCTGGACATTTTTGGTTTTCAAGGATCTCTTTTGGACTTTAGGATGGTTTTTCTTTTGGATCTGGACTTCAAATTGGTTTTTTAAATTGGACGTTGGATATTCTTTGGTTTTCTTAGGATTTGGGTTTGGTTTTTCTTTTAGGTTATTGGCTGATCAGAAAACAAAAGTAATCCCCATTTAGTTAACATTATAGAGCAAAATAACTCTATTTTTAAGCGTCGGTATTTACCCCGCCAATAGTAAAACAGACGTAAAACGGATACGTTATTTCACCAATAGCCAATCGTATATTTACGAAATTTTTGTCTGACTATATTGGTAATGAAGGAAAAATAAATAACTTTTAACTGTTAATTCCCGAGGGCTTGTATAACATCGTATTTGGTAACGATATGATAATTGCCGGCTTCATCTTTTGCCAATACTGCCCCATTTTCTTTGTTGATCAGGTGACTTAGTTTTTCTACAGGCGTGTCATATGCTACAGTAGGGAAAGAAGGTTCAATCACTTCCTGAACAGTAGAATTTTTAATCTCGGGGTTAGCAAATATTTTTTGAAATAAACCGCCTTCACTGATGGCACCAAGCGGGCCATTGCTATCCATAACAGGAATTTGCTCAATATCATATTTCTTCATCAACGCAACAGCTTCTAAAACTGTTTGTGAAGGTTCAATAGTAATCAATCTTTTGGTGCCTCTGGATGATACCACGTCACGAAATGTTTTTACAGCAAGAAAGCCTCTTTCGATCATCCACTGATCGTTATAGATTTTACCAACATACCTGCTGCCATGATCATGAAGAATGCATACAACCAAATCATCTTTTTTCAAACGATCTTTTAACTGCATTAATCCCTGGATACAACTGCCTGCACTATAGCCGCAAAATAATCCTTCTTCTTTTGCCAGCCTTCTTGCCATAACCGCACCATCTTTATCCGTTACCTGTTCAAAATAATCGATCACACGCATG
Organism: Chitinophagaceae bacterium; assembly: GCA_031372465.1. Classification (GTDB taxonomy): domain Bacteria; phylum Bacteroidota; class Bacteroidia; order Chitinophagales; family Chitinophagaceae; genus JJ008. The sequence goes on from JANMLJ010000672.1 coordinate 1,764, forward strand.
TCATAATTCTTTGGAACAAAATCTTCCCCAAATCCTTCACTGATATATGGATGAACTTCATTCATATCAATTTCACCGGTCCGAAAATATTTTGTGAGCAATGAGCCATACACGTCAATAGCCCATATTTGAATAGCAGGGTTTTTTTCTTTGAGGAATTGCGCAGCTCCCGTGATAGTACCACCCGTTCCAGCTGTACAAACCAGGTGAGTGATCTTTCCATCAGTCTGGTTCCATATTTCAGGGCCGGTAGTTTCATAATGAGCTAATCGGTTGGCCAGGTTATCATACTGGTTCATATGGCAGGAATTCGGCACTTCTCTGGCCAGTCTTGCTGCCACACTATAATAACTTTTCGGATCTTCTGGTAAAACATTGGTTGGGCAAACAATAACTTCTGCACCTACCGCTTTTAAAATATCCGCTTTCTCCTTCGACTGTTTTTCGGTTGTAACGAAAATACATTTATAGCCCTTTACAATAGCTGCAAGGGCTAAACCCATACCCGTATTGCCACTGGTTCCTTCAATAATGGTACCACCGGGTTTTAAACGGCCTTCCTGTTCTGCCACTTCTACCATCTTTAATGCCATCCGGTCTTTGATGGAGTTGCCGGGATTAAAATAGTCCACTTTCGCCACTACCGTACAGGGAAGGTCTTTGGTAATTTTATTCAACCTGATCATCGGCGTATTGCCAATCGTTTCTAATATATTGTTCTTAATATCCATAATTATTTTTTTTCCGGGGCAAAGGTAACGATTGAGAAGGAGTGATGCATTGCAGGAATTAAACGGGTGTATTTAAAATTTTCGCTAAAGCAATACCATCCGGCATCAAATTTTTAGCGTAAAGAACTGGAGATAAAGAGGTCTCGCAGAGACCCTCAGCGTAAACTCAGCGGTCTCCTTTTCTCAGCGTTGAAAAAATATAGCGATAATTTATTGACGGATATCAATCATTAGTTGAAGTCCTGCTATTTTTCAATAAGTAAATATGCAGGTATGAATGCTAGATTTGTTTTCTGAATTCTTTTCTTTTACTACTAAAATAATTATCCAGCAATACCAGCCCGATCACCACATTGATCATCATGAATGCATTGATCCAGCTATTGTTGAAGAATTTGCTGAAGTCTATTTTTGGGATGTTCTTTGTTAAGGAAGATTCTTCTCCACCCCCTCCCGTAAAAGAAATCTGTGCAAATCCATAGATCAAAAAGCCAACTAAAAGTGATATAAAGAAAAAACCAATGCCCCAGATAATCTTATTATTGATATATGATTTGGTGGCAGGTGCAATATGATACCTGGCTATTTCTTCCATTACGTTTTTACTAAACCGTAAAGAAGGAGCTTCCAGTTCAGATGACTTGAGTAATGCATTTATTTGCAGCAGGTCCTCGTACTTTTCTTTCCATTCGGCATTACTTTCCAGTAATTGCTCTATCACTGTTTTTTCCGCGGTAGAAACAGTTCCGTCAATGAAATTCCAAAGACGTTCTTCTATATTATGTTGTGTAGGCATACACTAAATTTAAATCAATTCAGATTTTTTACTTCTTCCGCAAAATACGTTTCCATTTTTTCTTTCAATCTAGTTCTGGCCCTGTGCAATCTCACTTTAGCTGCATTTACTTCAATGCCTAATACCTGTGCTGTTTCTTCCAGTGATTGCTCGGCTTTGTAAAATAAGGTAATAATCTTCGCATCATCCGGATTTAACAAGCCGATCGCCTTATTTACCATACCCAATTTTGACTTTTGTTCAACTAAATTGGCACTCATGCCAGAATCCTGGTTGTCTGCCAAGTCAAATACTTTTTCATTATCTAATGAATGAATGTCTAGTTTCTTCTTGCGTAAAAAACTAATACAGGTATTATTTACAATGGTATAAAGCCAGGTGGTGAATCTGGAAGCTCCTCTGAAATCAGCCAGGTATTTATAAGCTTTAATAAATACATCCTGTGCCACTTCTTCTGCATCTTCCCTGTTTTTGACTATCCGTAAGCTTAATGTAAATACATAGTTTTGATAACGGTTCACTAACCCGGCATATGCCTGGTAGTCACCAGTTAATACTTTACTAATGATCTCATTATCACTAAGTCCGGTTAACATACTTCCATCTAAGACAACTTGATAATCAAATAGGTTACAATACAAGGTACATTTTTTGGTAGATCTACAATTTGTGGTTTGAGTACTGTGTGTAAACTAATCTATCGGCCTTTTCTATATTATTATAAAACAATTACTTACATATTAGAAAAAACACATTTCGAAAGTTTGCCGAAGGCTGTAACCTAAATTGTTATACTGGTGTCTTAGTTCTGTACACCGCTTCTATAGCTATTAAGCGATAGTTCAGGTGAAAAAAAAGTTCTTATTAGCTGTAACCTGTTTAAAAGAAGTGTTGTCATAGAATTACAATCCAGCTTTGCAATGGTTATGGCGGATTAGCAGTTCAAAATTATTAACTATAAAAATCAATATTATGGAACATGGAGAAGTTTTAATTCCGCTTGTTATGTTTGCCGGTGGATTTGCAATGATTTTTGGTATCTATTATTTAAGAACCCGTCAGAACCTGGCAATGATCGAAAAAGGGATGAACCCTAAAGAGTTTGCTAACCGGCCAGCTCCGTATAAAAACCTGAAATGGGCTCTTTTATTAATTGGTGCAGGCACCGGGCTTTTCCTTGCTTATTTACTGGATAATTATATGTTATCAGACCATTCCTTTAATCACGATGGTAAAAATGTACCTATCTATTTTTCACTGATCGCTATCGGTGGTGGTCTTGGATTATTTGGTTCTTACCGGATAGAGAAGAAATGGTGGGATGAAAATAAAGACAAAGTTTAAATACAAACTAAACCCGTATAAAAAACTACCCTGGAATTCCAGGGTAGTTTTTTTATTTTGATAATTGCTCAATTGCTTTTTGAATTACAATATCCTCGTTATTCAATACCTGGTAAAATCCCGAATCTCTCCATTTATACCTTGCCAGCGATGCTTTTAAACGTTGTTCTAGTAATTCCTTTTCTTTAGCAGAAATAGATTTTAGTTTCAGCGAATCAGGTGCAGTAGTTAAAACAATATTGAGTAACTCAGCGCCATCGAAGCTGTTGGCAAATGCTGAAGCAGTTGTAAACTTATCTGCCTCTTGCCGGTGCTGCAGGTAATATTTGTAAACATAGCTGTTAAATTTTCCATCACTTATAAGTCGCAGCGTTTGCTGGTGCGCAAAACTTGTATCTATCGGTACAAATATAGTTGGCAGGATACCTTCACCGCCATACAACGTGTCTTTACAACTCGATGTAAATTTTTTCCCGTTATGAACTTTCAATGAATCTGCCGATAACATTTCACCACTATTATACCTATCCCACAATTCATCCATATATACTTTTTTACCTTTTTCATACGAACGTTGAATACTCCGGCCCAGGGGTGTATAATAACGGGCAATGGTTAATCGGATAGCTGAACCATCTCTT
>JANMLJ010000679.1:0-2828 GCA_031372465.1 Chitinophagaceae bacterium
TGGTCGTATGATGGTGCAGGAAACTTTACTTCATCAGTAGTTATACCGGCAGGTGGTAATAGTATAATCCGTATTCGTATCACAAGAGGTACGGGCTTATTGGCAGGAACTGCAGGACAGTTAAACCATACTATAACTATGACGGGTGGTGGTGAGCCAGCAGCACAAGCTGGTGATGGAACTAATACTGTTAACATTCAGATTACTAAAAACTAAACAGCGATAAAAATAAAGAGGCCGTCATTGTAGTAAATATAATGACGGTTTTTTTTATTAACAGGTACATAATTGCAAATTTAGCAGGTGTACATATGAGTCTGCATACGGATATCACAAGGATTTTTTTTCGGTATAGTGTGCAACTTAATTGAGGCTATAAGTCATCTGAATTTTGACAATAGAAAAACGAGGCCCGGTTTCTTCAAATCGGGTAATATTTCTTATCTAAGTTGTTAAATACAGGCAATTGAAAATAAAAAACCTTGATGAATGCATGTATTCTTAATTTCTTTTTATAAAAATAAAAGAAATTAAGAAAAGCTATCTATCAGGTATTAAACACTAAATAAGGGAATAATTGAATATCGATGCCATACTATAAAACTGTCACATAAATATTTTATGTTGAAAAAGTTATGATTAGTTTTCGCTTTTCGTAGCTGATAATTCTTATTTTTATTTTTTATAGTTTCATTTAGATTAAATAATTAGTACATATGAGAAAAATAATAATATTGCCCGCTGCATTTTTTATTACCTGCTTTATGTTTTTATCTGCTGCCATTCAGGCTCAGAACAATCCTGTTAAATGGACATTCCTTGTTTACCTGATCGGTTCCGACCTGGAATCCAATGATGGTTCCGGCAGCAGCGATCTCGAGGAAATGATGAAAGTTGGATCCGCTGGAAACCTGAATGTAATAGTTACCACCGGGGGCGCTAACAAAGATAATTCGAATGAACCGGGTGGTATCAACTGGAAAAAGATCAAACGCTGGCAAGTTGGTAAGGGAAAATTAAATGCGCTTCCTTATACATCAGCGAACAATAATATGGCAACTCCGGCCAGTCTTACCGACTTTATTGTTTGGGGCGAAAAAACATATCCGGCCGACAAATATGTTTTGGTATTATGGGATCATGGCGGAGCACTGGATGGTTATGGGCATGATGAGAATTCAAATATGATGTTATCGGTGATGCAAATAAAAGAGGCATTGGATAATGCCAGTAAAATCTCCAACAATAAATTAGAAGTATTGGGTTTTGATGCCTGCCTGATGGCGAATATTGAAGTACTGGCAAATTATAAATCCTATTCCAATTATTTCGTGGCTTCTGAAGAAACAGAACCCGGTCACGGCTGGAACTATACACCCATTTTTAATGCGATTGTTACTAATCGGGTAACCGATGGCGCTTCCCTGGGAAAAGTAATAGCTGATGGTTATCTGGCACAAGCTAAATCAGAATCAACATCAGGCATCACTTTATCTGTTGTCAATACTGCAAAAGTTGATAATATTATTACTGCACTCGATGGGTTTGTTGCAGGGATCTCCGCCTCTGCACAAAAAAATATAGGTTCAAAGTTTTTGCCGATAGCTAAAGGACGTTCTGAGTCTGAAGAATATGGCAAATCAGATAAAAGTCCCGACAAATCGTTGGATGTAGTTGATATCCTGGATTTTACCCGGCAGGTAAAAGCCATTAATCCGGAAGTTGCCGCATCGGCTGAGGTACTTATAAAAGCCATTAATGAGGCTGTGGTGTATAAAGTAAAAGACAAAACAAAACCTAATTCGAATGGGCTGACCATGTTTTTCCCTTTTAATAAGTTGAAAAATAAGACGAAAATAAAGGCAGTGATGACGCAGTATGAAAAGATACCTTTTTCTAAGAACTATCAGCAGTTTTTGAAAGTGTATACCGGCCTTGCTGCTGCAGATGTAGTAAAGCCACAAGTACCGAAAGGTGTTACAGATCGTGATAACATCATTGAAGCTGTATGTACCAGCGATGACTACGATGAAGCATTTGTAGTATTAATTGCCCCGGATGAAAAAGATAAAAATGTAATCAATTTTTTAGGAGTAATGCTACCCGATGAAGTAACGGATACAGATGAAGGCGTTTCCATAAAATATAACTGGGATGGCAAATGGATCGGTTTGAATGGTGAACCTGCCAATATATCGGACATGTATGAAGAGGAGTATGAAGATGATAATGGGAATACTGGTAAACTGACTATCATTGAAATACCGGTCTTAATAAATGATGAGTATGCAATTCTGGAATTTATGGTAGACGCAGACGGCAGCTATGAACTTACCAATATTATCCCGGATATTGAAGACGATGGTTTATTTTCTAAAGAAACCATCACTATAGAGCCGGGTGATAAGCTGACTTTTCTCTACAACAAATACGATATGACAACGGATGAATCGTTTGAAGAAGAAGGAAAAACTATAATACTCAATAGTGAGGATGATATTAAACTCAGTATAATTAATTTAAAGGCGGGTGATTATATGATCGGCTATTCCATCATCGATTATAATCAGAATGAAGATTTCTTTTTAAACGATAATATATTTACTATTAAACGATAAACCCGTTTATTTATAAGCGATCTGTTAACTTTTTTATTTCAAGGTGGAAACATCAATTTCGGGTTTTATCAATGGTGCGGGAATGGAGAACCTTGTTTTTAATTTGGTGTTATCGTTAAAGAAACCACCATTACGTAAAAAGAATTTTCCGTTTTCTTCACCACCACTGTAATCAAGCCGGTAATTTTTATTAGCAGTGGCATCGCCGGT
>JANMLJ010000280.1:0-4631 GCA_031372465.1 Chitinophagaceae bacterium
TGAAAGCAAAAATTAACCAGGTCATGATCAAATTTTTTCGGGTATTACAATGCTGAACAAATTATCGTCTCTTACTTTTTTGTCTTGATACAAAAAAGTAACAAAAAAAATCAAGTCCCGCCCGATGCTCCGCCGGCGGGACGGCCCACTCACCCGTTACCGGAGAATAGGCCAACTTATAATTGAACATCCTTATTAAGAGTAAGAAGTTGCAGGACACCGCTGCCTGAAAAGGCCAGACCCTGGAAGCGCTCCCTTTTTCGCAGGGGAATATTGTAATGCCGGGTAATGCCGACGATGCGAAAAAGATGCGCAGAGAATTTTCCTTAGTTTACAGCACATTTAGTTCTACCTACATGAATGGGATCAGAATCGGATAATAGCTTTAATGTTCAATAAATTAAAAAAATACGAAATTGCTAATCACCCATTTTTGTTATGTAATTTGACAATTTGTTGGACTAAATGTTAAACAAAATAAAGTACAAATACTTTTTAAAAAAGATATTTAAGCAGCAAGGCCTGGCAATCCAAATCTATTATTAATAATCCCCTTTAATAGTTTTATCTTCCACAGAAATTTAAGATAAAAATCACTTCTATAAATCTTAATCGATGGCAAATATTTTAGACAATGAAATACTGCTTGGTCTAAAGAAAAGCGAAGCCATCTACAAAACTGTTGCGGAGCTATCACAGTATATTTTTAATGCAGACAGTCTTGAAGGCAGAGATGCTTATTTAAAAGAACTGGAATTTCTTTTACAGGGAATAAAAGGAACAGATGCTCATCTTACCATTTTCAACCACACAACATTTGCACCCGAACTGGAGGTAGGTCATTCGGAGTTCTGGGGGGAATTACCTGAAGGAACTATGCAGGAACGTATGATTTCTATACTTGGCCTACTCAATAAAGAATATGCTAAATTTCCTTACGAATCGGTGGAATGGTTTACTAAAGTGTTACTGGAGATTCCATTTGAAGAACGGGTGAACATGAAGATTCACCATAGTTGTATGCGGTTTACCCGGTTGGATGGAAAACCTATTTGCATTTTTTCGCAGGGTATGCCAATACAGGTAGATGAACAGCGTAATTTTAAGTACACCCTCAATTATGTGCAAAATATTCATCACCTGATTAAAAAAGATTTTTCTTATTACTGGATTCGATTTGCTTACGGACAACAAAAACAATTTGTGCAAACTTTTCATTCAAACGATAAACTATTCTCCAAACATGACCTGTTAAGTGTACGGGAAAAAGAAATTCTGAAAATGATTGCTGCAGATATTGATACCAAAGAAATAGCCAAGCAGCTTTTTATAAGCCCCAATACGGTTGGCAACCACCGTAGTAATATGATAGAAAGGCTTGGAGCAAGAGATACGACTGCATTGGTGCAGCTGGCTAAGATGACAGAAATGATTTAACACTACTCTCCCACTGCCCCGATAAGCTCAATGCAAAGGGACCAATACCTATAATTTTAATAAATAAATTAAAAGAATAATCTTTCAACTGTCCAGTATCCTGCCATAATAGTTATCAATACAGATAATGGAATCACCATATTTTTGCGGTAATAGGTTTTGTTGCCAAACCATTTCCCAAATAAAAAAAATGCAGTTAAGATAACAGTAATCTGTCCCAACTCAACACCTATATTAAACATGACCAATGAACTGAGGTAAGCATTTTGTGGTAAGCCTACCGAACCCAATGCATTGGCAAAACCCATACCATGCACCAGGCCAAATAAAAACACAATGCCAATACGTGATTTTTTTAAGGTTGGCGAGAAGATGTTTTCAAGTGCCACATACATGATAGAAAGAGCAATAATGGGCTCTACAATTGCCGGTGGGGGTGTAATTATTTTATACATTGCCAATCCCAGGGTAATGGAATGTGCTACTGTAAAAGCTGTTGCCTGCCATAATACAGGTTTTAATTTAGGGCTTAGTAAAAACAAGCTCAGCACAAAAAGAATATGATCGAACCCGAGCGGTATGATATGTGAAAAGCCAAGCTGTCCGTATAAAATAGCAGCATCTGTACTGCTCATCGTTTCCAGTTCACCCACCACATCATGTGCTGCTACGGATTGGTTTAATAAAAAAAACATCATCAATAACCCAACTACTTTTAGTGATAAGCTTCTATTATTTCCTGCTGAATGATTCATGTGGCTATTAATTATGGTTCAACTATTATTTTTTTGTTTAAAAGAAAAATGCCAGTTTCAATCTTGCAAACACAGGGTTGCCGGGTGTAAAATTTAATTCGGTAACAGGCGCTACTTCATTTCGCAGTCGCGATTCTGTTGCAAACTGCGCCTCATTCCATTTTACATTAAAAATATTTTCTACCGCCAATCCAATCTCATATGTTGGTTTGGAATAGTTGACAGATGCATCCAGTAAAAAATATCCTTTGGCCACCACACTGTTATCTTCATTGGCGGGTCTGTTTTTAATATATCGGTAATTGAGTCCGCCAGTAAAACCCTGTTTGGCTTTATAAAACAGCCCGCCCGTGCTTGTGACTGTTGGTGCCTGCGGAATATAGTCCTGTCCTTTCGTTTCACCAATGGCCTTTGGTTTTGTAAAATTAACATTGGCATTGGCAAACAGGTTTTTAGTAAATTGGTAACGTACCAGTATATCGATACCTGTTCTGCGTGTTTTACCGCTTGGTTCTACATTGCCATCATCGCCTGCATACACAAACTCCTGATCAAGGTATAAATACCAGGCTGCTACGTTCAGGAAAAGGTTTTTAGTTGGTTTTAAAATAATACCAAGATCAGTACCATAAGCTGCGGGTAAAATTTCTTTACCATCATTTACCGTAACAACCCTTGCATCATTGCTGTGAAACCCTTTACCACCCTTTACATACAGCTGTACAGCCTTATTAATGGTGTATTGAATATTTAATTTAGGGCTCAGGATAGTTTTATTTTGTGCTGGTTGCTGTACGGCTGTTAATTTATCCCTGTAATTAAAATGAAAATAATCAAACCGCATACCGGCACTGAAAAGCCAATTACCGATAGACAACTGATGCTCAGTAAATGCAAAAGCATTCATTTCGTTTATATCACCCAGTTTTATATAATCAATAAACTGTCGCCTTACAACATTGGCCAACTTGCTGGCAATAATTGCATCATATCGTACACCAAAACCATCCGTTGAATTTATAACCGCTTTGCCAATAAATTTTTTACCTTTTAAGGTAGAATTGAAACCAACTAAGTTGCGATTCTCTGCCTGGTTAATTCCGTCGCCATTAATGGGGTCATTTGCAAAAAAAGTAAAGTTGGAATACAGGTTAAATTTATACCTGCTGTAAAAAGCCTGGTTTTGCCAGGTACTGCCATTTTTAAACTGCGTTGAAAAAACAACATTGGCATTATAACGTTCTGTATTACCTCCTTCAGTCGGGTCAATGGATCCAAAGCGATCAATACTTCCGTCTTTTACTGCCCGTTCGGGTATTTGTCCGCTTGCATCCCATTTACTTTTAAACGCCGATGCAGAAAAAGTAAATTGAGTTGTGGGAGAAATTACTGTATTGTATTTACCAAAAATATTGAACCGGTTAAAATTTTGTTTGTTGATGGTAGGGCCATCGGTATAATTAAATTCTCCGGCAATATAAGCGCTTTGCTTATCCTTTTTCTTTTTTATCAGGTCAATCAAGGCCAGTGTTCTGAACGTATTGAATCTGCCCCCTTCCACCTGTATAAGGCTTTTAGAAATATTCTTAACTGTAGAAAAAGAGACATAACCAGCTGTATTAAAATCACCCTGTTGTGCATAATAAGGGCCTGCGCCAAAATCAATATTGTTGATGGTGTCCGGTATAATACAATGTGCATCGGCATAACCCTGCCCGTGGGCATGGCTTACCATATTAATTGGCATGCCATCAACTGATACTTTAACATCGGTGCCGTGGTCTACATCAAAGCCACGTAAAAAAATCTGCTCGGCCTTACCACCACCAGCATGCTGTGCAATAAAGAGCCCAGGCACAATACGCATCAGTTCCTGTGTATTCCTGACCGGTTTAAGATCAAGATCAATCTTGCTGATACTGCTGAATTTAGCCGTGGCATTGCTTTCCAGTACAATGTTTTCAAGGCTTACCAGTTGTGATTCTAACGCTATTACATTGCTGCTGTTTGCTGCAACCATGCTGGTTATTGTTTTGTAGCCAATGGCTGAAAACTGCAGTTCAGTACCTGATTTTAAAATAAAATTTCCGTTTTGATCGGTTGTTGTTCTTTCCGTTTGTATTTTACTGTCTGTAACAGATACAGATTCCAGAGGTTGCCTGCTGATGGCATCCACTACTTTTCCTTTTATTGTATTTTGAGCCTGTGCCGGGTTGGATAAAACTGCTGCTATCAGTATACCTATTGCAAGGATATACCTGATTATCTTTTGCATGATAATAATTTTTATGTCTGATTATTTAATGTGCTGTAAAAAAGAACTACGTTCTATCTGTTTAATAAAACAGGTAAACTTTTAGTGCTTGTAATACAGATGGACAGGAAATAGATCAGGCACGGGGAGGGAGATACTCTACCGGCAGGTAATTAGTAAGAAGC
>JANMLJ010000003.1:0-1642 GCA_031372465.1 Chitinophagaceae bacterium
CTTTTCCGTAAAAAATCTATATCAACTATTCTTAAAGATGCAGAAGCTGGTCTTCATGACAGCCACTCTTTAGGATTAAAAAAAGTACTCGGCCTTCGTGATCTTACTTTTTTTGGTGTGGCCGCCATTATCGGTGCCGGAATTTTTAGTGGTATTGGTTCAGCTGCTTCCAGTGGCGGACCGGGTGTGATTTATCTCTACATCTTTACAGCTATTGCTTGTGGATTTGCCGCTCTCTGTTACGCTGAGTTTGCTTCAACTGTTCCGGTTTCAGGAAGTGCCTACACTTATTCTTATGTTGCTTTTGGTGAAATATTTGCCTGGATCATTGGCTGGGATTTATTAATGGAATATGCCATCGGAAATATTGCCGTTGCAATTTCCTGGAGTGATTATTTCACCAACCTGATGACAAAAGCAGGCTTGCATATCCCGGACTGGATGACGATGGATTATATAAGTGCAAAAAAGGGTTTTGCTGATGGATTAGCCGATCAGGCCTCAGCCTGGGTAAATGCCCCGCAACTTTTTGGTTTTCGTATTATCCTGGATATACCTGCATTATTAATTGTTGTCCTGATTACTTATATCGTTTTCAGAGGTATTAAAGAATCCCGGTCTGCCAGTAATCTCATGGTAATTATAAAACTGTGTGTGATATTTTTTGTAATAGTTCTGGGTGCTTATTATGTGAACACGGATAATTGGTCACCGTTTACCCCAACAGGATTTTCTGGTATTATGAAAGGAGTATCGGCAGTCTTTTTTGCCTATATCGGTTTCGATGCTATATCAACAACGGCCGAAGAATGTAAAAACCCGCAACGTGATTTGCCAAAAGCAATGATTTATTCGCTGGTGATCTGTACGGTTGTTTATGTATTGCTGGCATTAGTGTTAACTGGAATGGTTCATTATTCCAAACTAAATGTAGGTGATCCACTGGCTATGGTATTTGATGCAAGGGGCATGAAATTTATTGGTGGTATAGTAGCCATAAGTGCAATAGTAGCTACTGCCAGTGTATTGCTGGTATTTCAACTTGGGCAACCAAGAATCTGGATGAGCATGAGCCGGGATGGGTTATTGCCAAAGATATTTTCGCGAATTCATCCTAAGTATGGTACGCCTTCATTCTCTACCATTCTTACAGGTATTGTAGTAGCTGTCCCCGCCTTGTTTTTAAACCTTGGTGAGGTGCTTTCTTTGACCAGTATTGGAACTTTATTTGCTTTTGTATTAGTTTGTGCGGGCATCCTTGTATTGCAACAGAGAAAGGACCGGCCGGAGAGTAAATTCAGGGTTCCTTATGTCAATGCACAATTCATTTTTCCCGCATTATTAATCGGAGCGGTTATATTAATTGCTGTAAAATTGCCAACTTATTTTACGGATGATTTGCTTACAAAAGACACCTGGCCAATGGCCGTGTTTTGGCTTATTACCCTGATTATGGCCATACTGTCATTTACCAAAAAACTCTCCCTGTTACCAATATTGGGAATGATCAGTTGTTTCTACCTGATGGCGCAGGAAACACATAAAGTATGGATGCGGTTTCTTATCTGGCTGGTAATCGGACTTATTATTTATTTCTTTTACAGTTATACCCATAGTAAACTGGCTAAACAGAAAGAAGAAA
>JANMLJ010000011.1:0-2993 GCA_031372465.1 Chitinophagaceae bacterium
AGAATAATACTGCATCAGCATCAGCTGCAGCAGTTGTTGGTTCGGTTGGAGTTACCGCATTTTTCTTTTGTGCAAAAGCAACGGTACTTATAAGTATTGTTGCCAGGAAGAAAATTTTTCTCATAATAGTTAGAATTGGTGATGGGAATTTACTGAAAGATAAAACACCGCTTTGAGAATTTGTATAAAAAAACCTGATTTAGCACAAAAGTATTTCAACACTGAGATACAGAGAAAAAGAGCTACACAGAGCATTATTTCACAGATTGCCCTTCGCTGTGAAGCCCATATCCTCCATAACTCTGCATTAAACTTATATAAACTCCCTCCTTAAAACCCCTTCTTTCCCCCGCCGGGAATCAAGCCTTCTTTTTTCAGACCTTCTGTTATTACCTGGTCATATTTTTTTAAGATCTGCTGATTAACCTGCTCCTTTGTTTTTACTTCCGATTGCAGAAAAGTAACCCGTTGTACCTGCAAATTAGATGGTGCTGCTTCCTGTCCGCTTACGGCTGCATACACATCGGTAATTTCTTCTCTTAATTTTTTCTCATCTGCAAAAATTGATTTCTGTTTGGTACCAAGGCTTTCTGCCCGCAGCTTTTCCAACTCATCGTTATAGGCCCGCATTGTTCTCTTAAGGGTTGAGTCGGTCACTTTGTCCATATTATCTTTTATCAATTTTTGTTTGGCATTGATCGTATCTACCACTGCAGCCAGCTGTTCGTGAGCTTTGTACAGATCCATAGCAGTTTTGAATTGCAGTTTACGATCTTCCAGAGAAAAATCCTTATTGGAAATATCATGTACTACTTTTAACGGTGATGTGTACACGGAATCACCGACTGTCAATTTTATGGTGTAATCTCCTGGTAAAACCATGGGTGCCAGGAAGGCGCTGAAATCTAATTTTGTTCCGCCGGTAGCAATCTTTGGCGGCTTCATCCGCAGGTTCCAGCTCACAAAGTTTATTCCTTTGCGTTTACTTCCGGGAATTGATTGCACTAATTTTCCTGCTGCATCATAAATGTCTACTTTAACGTCACCGGAATTTACTCTGTCTTTCAAATAATATTTCACCGGCGGAATAGAAACCGGGTTAGGTGCCACCCAGCCACTGGTAACCGGAAAACCACCACCACCAAATTGTCCCATCGTAAGTGTTAAAGGTTGTGCTGGAAATAATACCACTTCTTTTTCAGCAATTTCTTTTTTCATACTACGCATGGGTGAAATATCATCAATGATAATAATACCACGTCCATGTGTAGCAATTACCAGGTCGTGTGTTACCGGATGAATTTGTATATCTCTTGCCAATACATATTCAGGAATTTTATTTTTCATCCGGAACCAGTTTTGTCCACCGTCTAATGTAGCAAACAAACCCATTTCAGATCCAAGGAATAACAAGTCCTTATTTTTCGTATCTTCTTTTATTTTATGGGCAAAACCGGTAAATTCTGCACTTTTAAACATGGTCCATGTTTTACCCATATCCGTAGATCGGGCCGCATAGGTTTTATGATCGCCATAAATATGGTTATCAAATGTGGCATACACCACTTTCTTATCATATAGTGAAGGTTCTATACTACTTACCCATGTTTGCGAAGGAATACCTGCTCTTGCATAATTGGCCGCAACGTTTGTCCATGTTTTACCTGCATCCAGGGTGTATTGAAGATTACCGTCATCCGTACCCGCCCAGATCATTTTTTCATCCAACGGTGATTCAGCTAAAGTAAAAATGGTGCAATGGTTTTCTGCCGATGTATTATCAGCACTAAGACCACCGCTTTCGTCTTGTTTTTGTTTATCCTTGTTATTAGTGGTTAAGTCAGGTGATATGCGCACCCAGTTTCTTCCCTGGTCAACCGTCTTATACAAATACTGACAGCCGGTATAAAAATTTTTTTTATTGGCGGCTCCAAATACGATTGGTGTATTCCAGTTCCAACGGAGTTTTTCTTCACCCGGAGCCTGTTGTGGTTTGATACCAATTCCTTTACCATTAATAAGATTGATACGGTTTATTTCACCACCTTGTGATTCTGCATAAGCAATGTCGGGATTTAATGGATCTGGTTGTACCCAAAATCCATCACCACCATTGATTGATCGCCAGCTTGCATTGGTAATAGCACCCGGAGCAGCCGATGGACCAACCCAACTGCCGTTATCCTGTAAACCGCCATAAATATTATAGGGCTTTTTATTATCCAATGCTGTATGATAAAACTGGCCTACCGGTAAACATTGAATAAAGTTCCAGGTGGCACCCTTGTCTAAACTTACGTATACACCACCATCGGTACCTACATATAATTGACTGGTATTTTTTGGATTTATCCATAAAGCATGTTCATCACTGTGTAACCAACCACCCTCACCACTTGCATCTGCAAAGGACTTACCGCCATCGGTGGAATAGGAGAACGTAAAGCCGGGGCGGTATATTCTTTTCGGATCGGTAGGGTCAATAACAATAGCAGCAAAATAAAATGGTCTTGATATTACATTCATCGTGGCGCCTTGTTTCTTCCAATTTTCACCACCATCGGCTGAAATATATAAACCGGTTTCATTGGCTTCCACAATGGCTACCAGGTTTTGAGGTGCACTGGGTGCAAGCGCAAATGCTATGCGGCCAAATGGTTTGGGAGGCAGACCTGATTTTAATTCTTTCCAGTTTTTTCCACCATCGGTACTCTTCCACATGCCGCTACCATTACCACCTGAATTAAATGCATAAGGCTTTCTTCTAAACTCCCACGTTGATGCATACACTGTATCGGGATGCTGGGGATCAATTGACACATCGCCGCAACCTGCATCTTCATTGATATATAATATTTTTTCAAATGTTTTTCCGCCATCTGATGATTTATATAAACCACGGTCTTTACTGCTACTCCATAATGGACCGGGTACTGCTACATAAACAATGCTGGTATTAGCAGGGTTAATAACAATTTTTGCAATATGTTCTG
>JANMLJ010000019.1:0-2664 GCA_031372465.1 Chitinophagaceae bacterium
GAAATTCAAAATCCGTTGAACTTCGTTAATAATTTTTCGGAAGTGAATAAAGAACTTGCCATTGAACTGGAGGAGGAAATAGATAAAGGAAATTATTCCGATGCAAAAGCAATTGCAAAAGATATCAGGGCCAATGAAGAAAAAATAAATCATCATGGCAATAGAGCTGCCGATATTGTAAAAGGTATGCTGCAACATAGCCGTAGCAGCAGTGGAGTAAAAGAACCAACTGATATTAATGCATTGTGTGATGAATATCTGCGAATAAGTTATCATGGGCTACGTGCAAAGGATAAAACTTTCAATGCAACGATGATAACGGATTATGATGAAAGCATTGGAAAGATAAATATTATACCGCAGGATATTGGAAGGGTGATTTTGAATTTGATCAACAATGCGTTCTATGCGGCCTCCCTGCCCTCCGCAGGAGGGTTCTTAGACTCCGATAAAATTAATGGTCCTACTGTTTGGGTTAGTACCAAAAAAGAAGGTGATAAATCCGATAGCTATCGGATAGAAATAAGAGTAAAGGATAATGGACCAGGTATTCCTCAAAAAATACTCGATAAAATATTTCAACCCTTCTTTACTACCAAACCAACCGGGCAGGGAACAGGCTTAGGTTTATCATTAAGTTATGATATTGTAAAGGCGCATGGTGGTGAGTTGAAAGTGGAGACAAAAGAGGGGGAATGCTCAGCATTTATTATTCATTTACCAATTACATAAATAATCAGCATGAAGTTATTCCCGAAAATATTTTTGATCCTATTGTTACCAGTTTGTTCCAATGCTCAGATAAGCCCGCTTTTTTTGGAACCCACAAAAAAACAGGCGGATAGTTTACGGATTGTATTAAAGGAAGACTCCAACGACACTACCCGGATGGTAGCATTAAGGGAGTTAAGTTTGTTTTATCTGGATATTAACGCCGACAGTGCTCTTTATTATATTGAACAGGAATTACCTATTGTTAAAAAATTAAACCTGAAAATTTGGGAGGCAGATGCACTGGATCTGCATGGATTAATTTTATCTAATCAGGGTAATTACACAAAATCACTTCAGTCGTATATTGAAGCTATAAAAATTGCAGAAGATAAAGAAACCGAAAAGAATATCTGGCAGATCTCCAAATTTACCTATAGTAAAGACCCCAATATCGCCAGGTTAGCGTTGCTTGCCATTCTTTACCTCGATTACAGCGGACTATACCGCAGGACCCAAAATATAGAAAAGGGAGTAACGGCCATACGGAAAAGTATAAAAATTGCAGCGCTCATAAAGGATTATTCAATTCTTACCCTTGCCAGCAATAGATTAGGGGAGCTATATTATGATATGGGTAATCCCGACACGGCTATACTTTATTTTCAGGATGCTTTAAAGTATAGTAATACATCCGGTTACGCAAAATATAAAAGTGATGCATTAAATAGTTTAGGCACGATCTATTCAGATAAGCATAATTATGCTCTTACAAAACAATACTATACTGAATCATTAATTTCTGCAGTAGAACAAAATAATACAACTTCAATAGGCAAAGCAAGTATTTATTTGTCGCAATTATATATGACGACAGGCAACCTGGATTCAAGCTACTATTTTGCAAAAAAAGGCGAAGCTATTCTTTTAGCTACAGGAAGACTTGCATCTCTTTTATCAGCCTATAACCAACTTGTCAAAGTATATAAACTGCAACATAAAACTGATAGTGCGCTGGCCTATTTAGAATCAGCCAATGCTGTCAATGATAGTATGAATAATAGTAAAAAAGTGAGGCAATTTCAAAACATTGGTTTTGATGAGCAAATAAAATTGCAGGAACTGGAAAAGGAAAAAATTCAAACACAAAATAAGATCAGGACCTATGGTTTACTGGCAGGGCTGGCTTTTTTTTTATTGATTGCCTTTCTCCTTTATAGAAACAATCAAAAAGAAAAGAAGGCAAAAAGGTTACTCCAGGGGAAAAATAATGAAATAGAAAAAACACTCCTTGAATTAAAATCAACCCAATCCCAGCTCATCCAATCAGAAAAAATGGCATCACTCGGAGAACTCACCGCGGGTATTGCCCATGAAATTCAAAACCCGTTGAACTTCGTTAATAATTTTTCAGACGTCAACCAGGAATTATTGGTAGAGATGAAAGATGAATTAGCGAAAGGCAATCTGGAAGATGTAAAACAAATTGCCGACGATGTAATTGCCAATGAACAAAAAATAAATCACCACGGCAAACGTGCCGGTGATATTGTAAAAGGCATGTTGCAACACAGCCGAAGCAGCAGTGGAGTAAAAGAACCAACGGATATCAATGCACTGTGTGATGAATATCTGCGATTAAGTTATCATGGATTAAAAGCAAAGGATAAAAATTTCAATGCAACGATGATAACTGATTTTGATGAAAGTATTGGTAAGATCAATATTATTCCGCAGGATATTGGAAGAGTGATTTTGAATTTAATTAATAATGCTTTTTATGCGGCCCCCTCCAAAGGAGTCCTTTCGGACCTGCCCCCCGCAGGGGGGTTCTTAGACCCTGATTATAAACATAACCCGACAGTTTGGGTAAGTACAAAACGTATTAACACCCCTTTAGGTTCCCAAGCAGAGCGAAGGGAAGGAACGGAGTTCGGGGGCGTTTTGATTTCA
>JANMLJ010000290.1:0-9806 GCA_031372465.1 Chitinophagaceae bacterium
GCTTTGCGGCAGTTTTCTCTTACCTTTTCATCAGGGTAATTAAACCATCCAACCGAAGTGTCATAACCGGGATAACCTTTATCTATTATCCCCATTCGTTCCTGTTTTGTCTTGTCTTGTGATTGTAACAAATGGAGTGCAGCATCTTTGGTTAATTCATCTTCGAGATAGGATAGATCAAGTGTATTTACAATTTGTTCAGGGGAAAGATCAATTAATAATTTCCAGAGGGGAACTCTTCTTTTCTTTGCCCATAGATCGTAACAGGCATTGGTCACTGATGCCAAAGCTAAGTGCACTACACCTTTATGAGGGCCAAGCCAACGGAATTGTTGTTCGTTAGATAATTGATTAAACAAAACACCAAACGAATCCATCGTTTCTTCAATATCTTTTCCCACCAGACGTTGTACATAAAATTCCGCGGCCTTACAAACTAAATCATTGCCTTCCCCTAAAGTGAATGCAAATCCAGTCCCAACAATACCGCTATCATCTATCAAATTTGTAACTGCATAGGAGTAAACAGGATCTCGATGTATCGCATCACTACCTGCGCCACTCTCTAACTTATAACGAACATCGCGAACAGTAATCTTCTTGATCATATGACAAACTTCATCTATCAATAAGTAAAATCAGGTACTGGCTCCTTTTTAGTTTGGGATTAAGTCCCAATTGGGCAGGTCTTTTTTATTACATAGAATAGGCAGGAATTATTAATTGGATAATCGTTATAAATTATAAGGTTATATATTCCTGGAAATATTCTCTTCCATGTATATATTGCAAGTAGTACTGATACCAGGAAAAATACAAAAAAGTTAATTTCTTAAAAACAATGTATCAATACGTTGAATTTAATCTATTACTTATCAAATATATTTTCCGTTACCACATTTTCCTTTTGCACAATGCGATAGCCCAATTCTGCGCCGCCTGTTACAGGCATGATGCAACCTGTTACAAATCGTGCCATATCAGAAATCAGAAAAGTACAAACATCTGCTACTACATCCCCATTAGGGCAATAGCCTAATACATGAATTTCCTCTAAATAGATTTTCATTTTATCAGGATATTCCTGTTCACTGTTCCATTGGTGTAACATAGGTGTCCAAACACCCGCAGGGGCTACTGCGTTTACACGGATCCCAAATGAAGCATAATCCAGGGCCATAGATTTTGTTAATGAATTAATTGCTCCTTTAGTAGCTGTATAGGCTGCATGATTTTGCTGCCCGATTTCTGCTACCATGCTGCTGGTATTTAAAATACAACCACTTGAATTCTTTAATGCGTCAAGTCCGTATTTAGTAGTCAGAAAAATACTTTTCAAATTTACATTCATTACTTCCTCCCACTCTGAATCTGATGTTTCATGTAAAGCTTTTGAAGGATTTGCTATTCCCGCATTATTGTGTATAGCATCTAATTTCCCAAAGTGATGTAGTGTTTTTTGAATGGCATTTTCCACATCTTTACTTTTAGATACATCGCAAAAAATACCTAAGTGGTTTGAACCTAATTGGTCCAATGCTTCATATAAGAGTTCCCTGTTCCTATCCAATACTGATACAAATGCTCCCTGCTTTACATATGCCTTGACGCATTCCAATCCTATACCCTGTGCGCCTCCTGTAACAAGGATGATTTTATTTTTTAGTAGCAAATTCATAGTTTAACGTCAGTTTTATAAATTTAGAAATTGTAATTTATGTTTTTAAAATAAGCAAGTACATAGACAATACATCTTAAATAATGGATTATCCTACGCTTTAAATTTTCATTTTCCCTGACTGGATTTCTGCAATAAATAATTGACCATTTATCAGCTTTAAAAGTGAAAAAAAGAAGGTTTTTTGGTTGAAAAATTAATCAGCCTGGCAATAAGATTGATTGAAAACAGATCAGTATTTTTTTGCATTAGTATTTATATAACTATTTATTAACCAGAAAATGTACAATCCTACAAGCATTGCCTCCCGAATTTCCTTTGGTTGATGATGTGCTGATTTCTAATTCGTGTGTCCCAGCATGCAACCCATCGGATAAAATCAAATACCAAGGCAGATGCAACGAATTGCTCCATTTTGTAAAAAGGTTAAGCGTTCGGGTTCGACCATTGTCTATACGATACTCAATACTACCGGCATCTGGCCCCGATACAATGGCGATTCCTACAGCATTTCCTGTGAATGAAAAGGCAAAAGAGCTTTCTGCCTTTGTGGCTTCCAAAACAGGCAGGTTTACAAATCCCGCACGGGTTGCTTTTTGATCGGTTGGGTTCCATTTATCTACAACTGAAAATCCCTTTAGTTTTGTTGCGAGATAAACAGCTGCATACTCGCCATTAGAATAACAAAAGTTGTTTAGTGGCTTTGGAAGTATCGCACTGGTAATTTGCCCACCTTCATATTCTTTATCAGCAAGTTGAAGCATGGTTTTAATTGATTGGAAATAAATATTTTGCCCATAAGGAGATGGGTGGAGATTTTTAAAATCGTCTCTCCAGGTGAACTCAGCATGCCTGATTCTTTCGAATACTTCTTTAGCAAGATTGATAAATGGTAATTGATAATAGGTCCCCAATTGCCTATGTACCTTTACTTCCAGGGGTTCAATTTTTTTTTCAAAATCACGATTTTTGTCTTCATCTGAGAAAGCCATGAGCACAATATTCATGGAAGGGTTGGATGTAAGTGCATGACGTATAATTCCCTCCATAGATCTAATCTGTATTATTGAATCTGTACCATTTGCGTGATCGTTTACGGCAGCTTCCAGAAATAGCAAATCAATATTGCCTTTGTCCAAAACATCCGTTTGTAAACGAAAGGAATGCGGTAAACTACCTAAAGAAGGAATACCGGCAGGGATAAAAGTAAAACTTGTCTGGGGATAAGTCCCGATCAGATATTGGCTAACTTTATCTCTCCACCCGGGATTATAAGTAATGGAACCGCCCAGAAAAGCAACCCTGAGTTTCCTTTCATTTTTTATCTTATATAAAGTATTGTTTAGTTTTTCAGCCTGATCAATATAGTTTGAAGAAGGGAGTATGTTTTTAACGGGAACAGAAAATTGACTTATATAGTCTGCATATTTTTCCGGATTAGCGATTGTAAAATGATGCCCATTCGCTGTAATATTATCCCACATGGTATCTACCCTGATAATGCCACCCAACTGCAAATATCGCTTACTTAAAATGGCGGTGTTTTCTTCTACCGGAACAATACTATCGCTTTTGCAGACTACATGTATTAATGGTACTTTATAGGCAGCTAATGATTCTAAATGGTCTATAGGATTGTCGGTAAAATTCATTGCTTCCTGCTCAGTCAGGGAATAAACAGATAAACATTGCTTCCAGGTTTCAATATTACCCTTTCCTTTTCCTTTACCACCTGGCCAACTTTTTATATCCAGCACCGGAGCTTCTGCATAAATGCAACTCACTTTGTCAGGATGTCGTTTTGCCCAACCATAAACATATAAGCCGCCCCTGCTGACTCCTTCTAAAGCAGCTTTTTTTGCAAATGAATACTGAGTGATGAGATGCTGATAAAATCCTTCCCACACCTGCATTGCCGCTGGGCTACCATACATATCATTGCAATTGATAAAGGCGATATGAAAACCTATTGATAAAAGGATACTATCCATTTCATTATGCCAATCAGGGAAATAAGCACGCCAAATCCAGGGATTACCGCTTAATGCTTTTACAGGCTTCACAATATAGGCAGCTCGCCCATCAAAGGAAAAATTCTCTTTTTCAAATCCATGCCAGTATGTATTTGTATTTTTTTGCGCATAACTTACTGTTAACGCTAGTGTAAGAATAATGCTTAAAATAAAAGTGTTTTTCAACATCATTTTCACGAAAATTTAAATTTTTAATTCACGTAATTTTTTTTCAATATGCCTGTTATGCTTTATGCGTTCCTTTCTCTCTTTCTCCATTTTTTCATACTAGTAAATTACTATTTCTGAAATAATTTGACTACTTCATCGGGCCACGGCACCTGCTTACCCGTATCCCTGAATGATGGCATTAAGGCATTATTCTTTTTTAATTCATTCGTCAGCAATTTGGCCATTTGTTTTGTTTTTTCGAAAAACCTATCTGACAGATCATTGGCCTCTCCAATATCATCCTGCAGATTATACAATTCATTTTTTCCTGTTCGCATATCGTATACCAATTTCCAGTTTCCCTGCCTGATAGCCGATTTGTAATTAATTCCCGGTCCTGCCTGTGCGTTCCATTTGTTGGGATAATGCCAAACCAGTGATCTGGTAGTATCTGAAAAATTATTATTTTTTAAAACAGCAATAAATGATTTACCATCGACTGTTTGCTTAGTAGTATATTTTTCAATTCCTGCCATTTGTAAAATGGTTGGAAAAAAATCTTCAATGATAACATATTGATCAGCGACAGAACCGGGCTTTGCAATACCGGGCCATTTCACCAGCATGGGTTCACGGATCCCCCCTTCATAAACCGATCCTTTTCCTGATTTCAATGGATAATTATGTGAAAACGGCACCCCGGTGCGGGGTGCCATGCTAAAACCACCATTATCACTTGTAAAAATGATAATGGTATTCTTATCAACTTTTTTCTTTTGTAAAAAGTCCATTATATCACCCAAACTTTTATCCATACCTTCTATAAGGCTGGCATATTTGGCTTCCGTTTCTGATAATCCCGCATCCATGTATTTTTGAAAATACCGCTTGTCTTTATCAAAAGGCAAATGAATGGCATAGTGAGCCAATTGAAGAAAGAATGGTTGTTTGTTTTTAACAGGAGCCTCCATCGATTTAATGGCTTCGAGTGTTAAAGCTTCCGTTAAAAAAGTGTCTGTACCAAAATACTCTTCCAGATCGGGAACAGCCTGATCACCGCTTTTTCCTGCATTATTACCAAAATTATCTTTGCCAAGATAACTCTGCGGATGACCTGCTGCATGCCCTGCAATGTTTACCATAAAACCCATGTTATAAGGATTGGCACCCGGCGTTCCCATGGGTGC
This sequence comes from Chitinophagaceae bacterium, assembly GCA_031372465.1. GTDB lineage: Bacteria > Bacteroidota > Bacteroidia > Chitinophagales > Chitinophagaceae > JJ008. The sequence continues at coordinate 5,049 of JANMLJ010000290.1, forward strand.
CCAATGCGCCTTACCGGTATGAATGGTAAAGTACCCGGCATCTTTTAGTAATTGAGGAAACGGTGTAGCACACACGGTATTATTAATACCTGCAACAGGGCTTAAGCCATTGATATTCCATTTTGTTGCCACCATTTGCTCATCCGCATTGTCTGTACTGTTATTTTTTTTAGGCGAGGTCCAATTGGTTACACCATGATGTGATGCGTTCATACCTGTAAGCAAACTGATTCGGGTAGGTGTGCAAACAGGTGTTGAATATGCATTTGTAAATTTCATACCTTCTTTTGCCAGACGTTCCATATTAGGTGTATGGTATCTTTTATTGAAATCAGTTGATTTAGTCCAGAATGGGACAGAACAATCCTGCCATCCCATATCATCGACTAAAAACAAAATAATATTAGGTCGTCCGGATCGAACGGGATTTTGCTGAGCAAATACCGGCATGGTTCCTGACAGGAGCAGAAAACAAAAAGCAAAATGTTTTAATCTAAAAAAAGATGTATTCATATATAAGCACTTAATCAAGTAAAGAACAGGTACTGAGTTATTGAATAATTATTTTCTTTTTACGCATACAATTAAAAACCAACGTTGCCAGGTAATGATATCCATCCTGATTAGGGTGAACACCATCAGTTGTGGTCATCAAATCTGGTTTCCCTTTAAACGGCTTCGTTAAATCGAGAAAGAACACATGTTCTGTTGCAGCAATCTTTTTTATTCTTTGCCGCAATTCCCATATTCTCGGTCTTCTTCCTGAAAGATCATCTTTCCGCTCTTTCGTTAAATCCTTCGTTTCAAGAACCATATCCAAAGGGCTACAGATAATAATCCGGCACTCAGGATTTATTTTTCTAATCGCTGCTATATAATCTGAATAATCTTTTTCAAATTCACTGATATGTTCCCAGTTAAGTCGTGGTGCACCAACTGTTTCATTAGTTCCTGCTTTAATAACTACTATATCCGGGGGGAAATTTTTTAAAGAATCAAGCATACGCCAGAGATTTGGGCTCCCAAATCTTAGCATCGTAGCACCACCAATTCCGAAATTTTTGATTTCATAATTAAGATACCCTTTTTCGGTGAGCAGTGCTGATAAAACAGCAGGATATGATGCTGTTTCGGGATGTGTAAGTCTTGCACCGAAAGTAATACTGTTCCCAATGCAGGCAATCCTTGCTTTCGTAACCTGCGCTATACTGTTAATAGAATATAATAGGCATACCAAAACAATTACTGGTCGCCATAGAATTCCTGACATTATTTTTTTTCTTGTATTTAAAATCATTGCGTTCGGTTTTTTAGGTACTTATTAAAACACCATTCATCTTTTACATTTTGAACAAAATAGGACAATGGAATAGTAAATTTAGTTTTACATCAATCTTTATATTTCAATACATAGCTAACCGTTGATTCGCCGCCATAAATATTGCAACCTGATGCAACATATAACCACGCAGGTTTGCCATCTTTTAGTAAAAGCTGTGGTCGTTCAAATTTCATTTTATCTTTTGAGCCATAATACCATTTTGGTTTTAATAAAGTGGTGTCCGGTATATATTCATTTATCAAATGATAGCCGGCTTCATAAGCATTAAAATGTATCCCGTCATCTGATTTCCAAAGCAGGCCGCCGCCTTTTTTAACTATCCCATCATTATCTGTTGTTAACAGACATATCTGATTATTAAAAACAAAAGCATATCCATCTTCAATGCGACGATTATTAGCGGTTACAGAAAAAGGAAGTTGCACATAAGGCCCGGTAATATTTTCAGCGATAGCAAGACCCATTTTAGCATCCTGCGATTTAAAATATAAAAAGAAGCCCCCTTTATAAGGTAAAAGTGCGGGATTGTTCACTCCATTTTTTGCCAAAAAATTCCAATAAGCAGGATTTTGCGGGGGGCTGAGTATTTTCCCATCTCCATTCACTTTTATCCATGGCCCACTCAAACTTTTTGATACAGCCATTCCTATGTTTTGATTGGCAGGATGTGGCGGTTGATGATAATCGTTATTAGCTATGTATAATAACACATATTGGTCCCCAACTTTATGAATCGATGGGTTATGCATTCCATATTTATCCCAGGTTTCTTTCCCTGTACCTGCTAATGCAATATCTGAAAATCGGAAAGGTCCTTCTGGCCCATTCCCTATATAATGTGCAATTTCGGAATGTGAACGCCAGCCTGGATCTACACCATATTTTTTGGGCCAGCGGGAAACAAATAAATGAATTTTCCCATTTTCATCTTCTATAGGCGAAGTACACCAGATATGATAACCCGGTTCTTGTACGGCAATCCCTTTGAATTCCCAATGATCGGCAAATGATTTTTTTGAAGTGATGCCCGATTGTGCACATATATTAGCGGGTTGATTCAAACAAATAATTGAAATCAATACTAATCTTAAGATATATGTGCAATTATTTTTTTTCATTTTCTGTTTTAACTAATACTAAATTATTAATATACCGAAAACTGTCTAATCAAAGGCTGTCCGATTGATTTATCAATTACCAATCTTACTTTTTCACTATAAACCGGTTGCGGCAATAACTCAATAAATTTGTGACCGATAGAAGTGCCGGAAAGAATTGTTTCCCATTTTGCATTACGGTAAACCTGAACTGTAAACGCTCTTATCCGTTGTCCTTTTTCTATTTCTTCTGCAATTACAATTTGCTTAAACCCTTTATGTGCAGGAATTTTCAATTCTATTTCTTTGGTATCGCCTTTAGCTTGCGCTACTGGTTTATTGAACCTATTTTTAACAACTTCACCAAATGCTTTCAGGGTATCAGCATCCTGTGTTGGTAGCAACCCATTGGCATTAGGTGTAAGACCCAGGATCAACGTGGCATTATGCCCCACAGATCCGTAATACATGTCTACCAATTTTTGAACCGGAAAAATATTTGCTTCATCACCCGGTTCCCAAAACCATTCGTGTCGTCCTTTGTATCCGCGTAAAGGAGCATCGGCCATTGCGGGCATATAATACTGACCGTTCTCACTACCATATTTTATAGGATTGAAGCCTTCTTTAGCGCCACTGTATTGAAACCAGGAAGGATAATCAAAAGTAGCCCAGCAGGGATAAGGCACAGTTCCTGATTCAGAGCCTCCCCAACGAACATCAGCCCGTTGCAGGTTATGGTAAAAGATGGCCTCTGGCTGATATTTTGATACGATGGGTAAAATATCCGGTCCTCCTTGTTCAGGGCCATGTGCACCACCATCAAACCAAATGAAAAAGAATTTTCCATAGCGGGTTACCAATTCTGTTGTCATCTTTTCGCAATAGCGGTTATAATAAGCCTGTCTGTTTTTTGAAAACTCTGTATCTCCCTGCATCAAAAAATCATGAACCCCCATAAAGGAGTTCCATCGTATGCCTATATAAATAGCTGGTTTAACGCCATATTTTTCGCAGGAGTTAACAAATTCCCTGAGAATATCACCCTTTCCATTTTTCCATTTTACTGCTTTTAAAGAATAGGGATTCACATCGCTTTGGTATAAAGCAAAGCCTGTTTCATGCGTTACAGTTAGTATTGCAAAAGTAGCTCCTGCTGATTTTGCAGACTGAATCCATTGGTCGGTATTCAGTTGTTCAGGATTAAAAATATTATAATCGGCAATGGGTGTGATCCGGTTAACTGCCTGGTTGTATTTCTTGTTATCGAACACATGCAGATCGTAATGAAAAACAACACCTATTTCAGTTTGTTGCCAGGCAAGCTGTGGCGATGTGGGAACTGGTACCTGTGCCTCTATTTTAGTAAAGGTTGTTATGCTGCAGATAAGCAGTATAAAAACCACTTTGCTACACTGTTTAAGAATTGATCCAAAACTTGAATAAATATTCATGCCCCTTGCTATTTTATTAATTTGGAATGTATAGTATACCTTATCAAATAACATTCGTCACCATTATGCACCATTGAAATTCCCCATGTCAGGCCTTTTCCCTCTGTAGATGGGGAAGTTAAATCGCCTCTGTAAGCACCAGGAGCCTTAGGAAAGGACTTTACTTTAACGGATAATTTATTACTTGTAAAATCAATTCCATCGGGAGCAAATTCCAACGTACTGCTTAAGGATGAAAGTGCACCAATGCCGTAACCTTCCTGCCAAATCATAACTTCATGGCTTTGAGGTAAAATGGGTTTGCTATATTTAGTAAACGGACCTTCCGGGGAGCTTGCGTATGCAACTCCCATTTGCGTGTGGGCAGGACCTTCTGCTTCATTCACCCTGCTTCTGCCTTTATGATAAAGCCAGTATAAACCATTTCTAGATAACAGCGCTGCATCATCCACCCGGTAGCTGTCAAATTTTTCAGGTTCAACGCTTACTTTTAGAATGGGCTCCTCAGTAACCCTTTTAAAAGGACCGTCAGGAGAATCTGACATAGCAACACCAATGGCAGTTATATCAGTGGTGGAATTGTTTTCAAATTCACCTTTTGCATTGCCGGGTGTTGGTTTCACACCTGTATAATACAAATAATACTTACCCTTGGAAAATAAGATATTGGGTGTAAATGTTGCTTGTGCATCAAACATATCCTTATTTCCTAACCCCAATATTTTACCCTGTTCTTTCCAGTTATACCCATCATCCTTTGAAGTTGCATACCAGATAGTGCCCCAATATCCGGGTGAGCGACCATATATTTTTGTGTAATAAACATAGCAGGTACCTCCAACCTTAATCACATCACTCGGATCTC
>JANMLJ010000078.1:0-9934 GCA_031372465.1 Chitinophagaceae bacterium
AAATGAAATCAATTACAATCGAAGGTAGTCTGAGGACCGGATTCGGGAAAACAGCCACCCGGCAACTCCGCTCTCAGGAACTGGTGCCCGGTGTAATTTATGGCGGCTCACAGGAGATCAATTTTCAGGCTCCCGTTGCAGCTTTCAAAAATTTTGTCTACACACCAAGTTTCCAGGTAGCAGAAGTAGTATTGGATGGTAAAACGTACAGAACCATTCTAAAAGATTTACAGTTTGACAAAGTGGATGATAAACTGATCCATATTGACCTGCTTGAACTGGTAGATGATAAAAAAGTGATCGCTGAAATCCCCTTGAAATTTACAGGCGTATCTCCAGGGGTAAAAGATGGTGGAAAACTTGAAGTGAAAATTAAATCACTAAAAATTAAAACCTATCCAAAATACCTGAAAGAACAAATTGAAGTTAGCATCAGCGGACTTGAATTGAATGGAAATATCCGGGTAGAAGATGTAAAGATTGATCATTACGAAATTCTGAACTCGCCCCGAATTCCAATTGCATCAGTAGTATTGACCAGGCAGTTAAAACAGGAAGAAGCTACTGTTACACCTGCTGCTGCTGCTCCTGCAAAAGCTGGTGCTGCCGCTGCCGCTGCTCCTGTTGCTGCCGCGCCTGCTGCCAAAGGAAAGAAATAATTATTCTTGACAAATATTTTCCAACCCGGCCCGATAACTATCGGGACGGGTTTTTTATTGACTAAATCCGATATTTGAACTACCTAAATAGTACTATGAAATTTTTAATAGTTGGACTGGGTAATATTGGTAATGAATATGCTCATACAAGACATAATATCGGCTTTGATGTGGTGAATGCGTTTGTTCGAAAACATGGAGGCAGTTTTCGGGAAGACCGTCTGGCACATGTTGCTGATATAAAATGGAAAGGAAAAATATTTGTTTGTATTTGTCCTTCCACTTTTATGAATTTAAGCGGAAAAGCAGTTAAATACTGGATGAATAAAGAGAAAATATTATTGGAAAATATATTTGTTATTGTTGATGATCTTGCTTTGCCATTGAGTAAACTACGGCTAAGATCTGCTGGTAGTGATGCAGGACATAATGGGTTAAAAAGTTTGCAGGAAATCTTAGCCACAAAAGAGTATACCAGGCTGCGGTTTGGTATCGGGAATGATTATCCGAAAGGTCATCAAGCCGATTTTGTACTGGGAAAATGGAGTAAAGCGGAAGAACCGCTGGTAAAACTGAAAATTGGTAAATCGGTTGAAATAATTGAAACCTTTGCTATACAAGGTATTACAACTGCCATGAACGGCATAAATAATCAGGAGTTTTCGCTATGAGAAATGAGATTGATTACTTACTTTAGCAGTCCCGCCTGATATCGGGATCCTTCATTTCCCGATTTATCAGTATAAAGCGAACTATCGGGATACTTAAAATCCAATTGACATATTGATAGCCTGAATAGAATATATGGGATGAACAGTCCTTTCGTGTATCCGATGTATTTATAAAAACACTTCCAGGTTATGAAAATTTTCTGTGTTGGCCGAAATTATGCAGCGCATGCTGAAGAGTTGGGTAATGAAATTCCCGACGAACCGGTAATCTTTATGAAGCCTAAAAGTGCCATGCTGCAACCGCATACTCCTTTTTATTATCCGGAGTTTACCAATGAATTACATTATGAATGTGAACTGGTATTACGTATCAGTAAGAATGGTAAATATATCCAGGATAAATTTGCAGCAAAATATTATGATGCAGTAACTGCTGGCATAGATTTCACAGCAAGGGATATTCAAAATGAATTAAAAGCCAAGGGTCTGCCATGGGAAAAAGCCAAAGCCTGGGATAATTCTGCCGTCATGGGTAAATGGGTTCCCATCACCAATATCAAGAACAAAAAAGATATTAATTTTTGTTTATATAAAAACAAAGAACTGGTACAGCAGGGAAATTCATCAAGAATGATCCACAGTTTTGATAAGATAGTAGCTTATATTTCTAATTTTTTTTCTGTCAATATTGGCGATGTTATTTTTACAGGTACACCGGCTGGTGTGGGTGAAGTAGTTGTTGGTGATGAATTGGAAGCTTTTATTGAGGACGATAGCATGTTCACACTGGAAGTAAAATAAAAGCCCCTAAATCTCCGCCGGTTGGCGGAGGACTTAAGATTCCTATAGTACTAATAATCGTTATAGCAATCATTACCATTTTTATAAATGAAAGCCCTGTTATTTCAAAATAACATGGCTTTCTCCTTTTATAAATAATGCGAAATGTAGCGAATCATTGAACTAAGTTCCCTTTAAGGACAGGGTTTTGTATTACTTTTGCCTCCTATTTTGTTTGCATGATTGATACCAACATCTTACTCCGGGCCTACCGTTTAATGAGCCAGACAAAAATAATGGCTGAAACATATGAAGCGAACCGTTCGATTTGCAGGTATGTTCATTCTACTTCAAGGGGGCATGAAGCTATACAACTGGCAACAGCTTTTCAATTACAACCACAGGATTTTGTAAGTCCTTATTATCGGGATGAAAGTATGTTGCAGGGCATCGGCTTTACACCTTACCAACAGATGTTGCAATTGCTGGCAAAAGGAGATGATATTTTTTCCGGTGGGCGTGAATATTATTCGCATCCTAATTATAAGAGTGATGACTTGCCAACCATTATTCACCAGAGCAGTGCCACCGGTATGCAGGCTATTCCAACTACGGGTATTGCCCAGGGAATAAGGTATTGGGAGAAAACAAATCCTGAAAAGCTAAAAAAAGGAGTGAATGGTGAAATGCCGCTTGTAATCTGTTCGATGGGTGATGCCAGTGTAACAGAAGGCGAAGTGAGTGAAGCCATGCAGTTTGCTGTTTTAAAACAATTGCCTGTTATTTACCTGGTGCAGGATAATAACTGGGGCATCAGTGTATCAGCAGGAGAATCCAGATCAATGAATGCATATGAATATGTGGCAGGTTTTAAAGGAATGAATAGGGTACAGGTAAACGGTAGTGATTTTGAAGCATCTTATAAAGTGATGAAAGAAGTGTGTGATTTTGTTCGACAAGAAGGTAAACCTTTTATGGTGCATGCGGAAACACCCTTACTGGGCCATCATACAAGTGGAGTACGTAAAGATTTTTATCGCAGTCAGGTTGATTGGGATAAACATGAGAAGCATGATCCGGTACCTCAATTAAGAAACAGGTTGATTGAAAGAGGAGTTCCTGAGGCAGTATTACTACAAATTGAAAAGGAAGCAGCTGAAACAGTAGCTGCTGATTTTGCAAAAGCAATAGCAGCACCGGAACCTGATCCGGCAAGTGTGGAACAATATGTATTTGCAGGAACTCCAATAACAGAAGAGAAAGGAGATCGAACCCCTGCCGGAGCGGAGAAAGTATTGATGGTAGACGCTGCCTTATATGCCATCAGGGAATTGATGGAAGATAATCCAAACATGATTTTGTACGGTCAGGATGTTGGTAAAAGATTGGGTGGAGTTTTTCGTGAAGCCGCCACTTTAGCAGAACAGTTTGGAGAACACCGGGTTTTTAATACAGCTATCCAGGAAGCATATATCGTTGGCTCAACAGTTGGCTTAAACGCGTTGGGAATAAAGCCGGTAGTAGAAGTACAATTTGCGGATTATATTTATCCCGGGTTTAATCAACTGGTAACAGAGATATCGAAGAGTTGTTACCTGACCTGCGGAAAATTTCCTGTTTCTATGGTATTGCGGGTTCCGATTGGTGCCTATGGTGGTGGTGGTCCTTATCATAGCGGTAGTATAGAAACAACCTTGTTATCCATCAAAGGAATAAAAGTAGTGTACCCATCCAATGCGGCCGACATGAAAGGATTGATGAAAGCTGCTTATTATGATGGCAACCCGGTGGTAATGCTGGAACATAAAGGACTTTATTGGAGCAAAGTGCCGGGAACAGAGGAAGCAAAAACAATTGAGCCGGCAAGAGATTATATTATTCCCTTAGGAAAGGCAGCTATACAATTACAAGCTTCTGTCAAGGCAATGAAGGATGGAGAAAGTTGTGTGGTGATTACTTATGGAATGGGGGTGTATTGGGCCAAAGCTGCCGCAAAGAATTTTAATGATCAAATAGAAATTATCGATCTGCGAACATTATATCCTTTAGATGAGGAATTAATTTTTGAAAGAGTGAAAGCGCATGGTAAATGTTTAGTACTTACAGAAGAGCAACAAAATAATTCTTTTGCTGAAGCATTGGCCGGTAGGATTTCTAAAAATTGTTTTACCTCTTTAGATGCACCCGTTGAAGTATTGGGTGCGTTGAACCTGCCTGCTGTACCCATGAATATGGGATTAGAGAAGGCAATGTTGCCAAATGCAGAGAAAGTTGCATTTGTTTTAAAGCAACTCCTTCATTCCTGATTTATATGTTGGGCTAAAGCCCATTCGGGTTCTAATGTATTGCCACGGCCTTAAGGCCGTGGCAATTGAATTCTATCTTCAACCGGCTTTAGCCGAAATTATTCTTCCTCATTGCTGTGATGAACAATTATTGAATTCCAGGCTTCAGTAATAGCCCATCTTTTCGGACTTTTGAAATCTAACAATATTGTAAGTAACAAGTTTGTATGTAACAATTTTGTTACATATTTATTTTTTGTACCTAAATACTGAGGCATGTGTAAGCCCTATAATTAGTGCAAGATAATTTGATTGCTAATCCAACGAATATAGGTTTGGAGAAAGCGTTATTGCCGGATTTGGAAAAGTTACTGTTGTTTTGAAGCAACGTATTAATTCCTGATTTATATGTTGGGCTAAAGCCCATTCGGACTCTGATCAATTGCCAAAGCCTTAAGGCCTTGGCAATTGAATCCTATCTTTTATCGGCTTTAGCCGAAATTATTCTTCCTCGAAATAATCAGAATCTATTTTTTTGATTTCATAAGTCGGTTGAATGGAAACACCAAGGTTATAATCAATCATGTATTGGGCTAAATCTTCGCCATCAATTAAAATAATTTTTGCATCCATTTGCTTTGCATAAGTCACCGCATCTTTTGAAAAAACGGTAGCATTAATTTTAAAAATGAGGTGTCATAGTATAAAGTTTAGGAGGCTGTTTAAATAGGCCAGGAAGTTGAAATAGCCGATCAGTCTGGAAATGTTGAAATTCAATTAATTTTTCCTTTTCGTCTTATCATCTTCCTGGCAAAAAATTGACTTTTATGACAGGCTTTAAATATAACAAAAACTCATGTAGAGTTTATTTAAGATTGAGTTTGATCTGCAACTCTTCAAACTGTTTCTCATCAATAGTAGCTGGTGCATCCAGCATCACATCCCTTCCACTGTTATTTTTTGGAAAAGCAATAAAATCACGAATGCTTTCACTGCCGCCGAGTATAGCACAAAGACGATCGAATCCGAATGCAATACCACCATGTGGTGGTGCGCCATATTCAAATGCTCCCAATAAGAAACCGAATTTGTGTAATTGCTCTTCTTCATTCATGCCAAGGGCAGCAAACATTTTTTCCTGTAACTCTCTTTGAAAAATCCGAATAGAACCACCGCCAATTTCATTGCCATTCAACACCATATCATAGGCATTTGCTTTGATATTGGCATAAGGATGTTTCAGGTATTCAGCAGCGTTATCAATAACCGGATTGTTATTGATCATTGTTTCGATCTGTGCAGGTTTTGGTGAAGTAAATGGATGATGGCGCGCTACCCAACGATTTCCATCTTCATCATATTCAAACAAGGGGAAATCCAATACCCAGAGGAGCTTATACTCCGTTTCTTTTCTTAGCCCTAAGCGACTGGCCATTTCCATTCGTAAATCGCTGATAGCTTTTCTTGTTTTTTCTTCGGCACCGGCCAGTATTAATATTAAATCACCAGCTTTAGCATTAACTGAATCAGCAATTGCTTTTAATTTCTCCTCACTATAAAATTTATCTACGCTGCTTTTATACGTCCCATCAGTATTACATTTTACAAATACAAGTCCTTTCATTCCTATCTGCGGACGTTTTACCCAATCTGTTAATTCATCCGTTTGTTTACGGCTGTATTCACTGCAACCGGGTACTGCTATAGCAAGAACCGTTTCAGGACCATCCAACGGCCCCCCCACCCCCCGCAGGGGGGATTCAGAACCCGATAATTCAAGCGGGCTTTTTTTATCAGGAAATGTATGTTGCGGGAATAATAAATTTGCAATGCTCATATCAAACCGAATGTCGGGTTTATCATTGCCATAATTCCACATGGCATCTTCCCAAGTCATCCGTTGCACAATTTCTGTGTAATCAATTCCTTTTACTTCTTTGAATATAGATTTTATCATGCCTTCAAACATGGTCAGAATATCTTCCTGTTCTACAAAAGCCATTTCACAATCAATCTGCGTAAACTCTGGTTGACGGTCGGCACGTAAATCTTCATCACGAAAACATTTTACAATCTGGTAGTAGCGGTCATAACCACTCACCATCAATAACTGTTTGAAGGTTTGTGGTGATTGAGGCAATGCATAAAACTGTCCGGGATTCATTCTGCTTGGAACTACAAAATCCCTGGCACCTTCCGGTGTTGATTTAATTAAAAAAGGCGTTTCAATATCCATGAAATTATGCTGATGCAGATAATTTCTTGCAGCACGATTTACAGCATATCTCAGCTCTATATTTTTCTTTACCGCATTGCGGCGCAAGTCCAGATAACGGTACTTCATCCGCAGATCATCACCACCATCTGTATCATCCTGAATGGTGAAGGGAGGTACGGCTGACTTATTTAATATTTTAAATGAAGTGACTGTAATTTCTATGTCACCGGTGGGGATATTGGCATTTTTATTACTCCGTTCATTCACTATTCCGGTTGCTTGTAATACAAATTCCCGGCCCAATGGATTTTCATCCAGTTGTTTTGTAAGGGTTTCTCCAATTAATAATTGGGTAATGCCATATCGGTCACGAAGGTCAATAAAAGTAATAGCAGTACCTAGTTTTCTAACCGTTTGTATCCAGCCAGCCAGAACTACTTCTGTTCCTTTATTTGTCAACCTTAGTTCGCCACAAGTGTGAGTTCTATACATTTTTAATTGAAAAATTGAAATGTTAACAAGTTAATATGGAAGGAGTTAGCTACTCAAACTACCAACCAAACGGCGGCAAAGATAAGGCAAAAAACTGCGGGGGCTTGCATCTTGACAAATTGTTGTCTATATTTAATATCGATTTAATCCTATAATTGAAAACCCATTAAAATCCGACTATGATTACATTAACCGTCATCTACCTGTACCGCCGGTACATTCTTCTTCCAAAGAAAAAAAAGCAACTTATTATTACATCGTAACTGATTTAGACTGTTTTATTTCACGGGGTCTTTGTACTGCATAGTAGTATAATAATAAACTTATTCCTGTACAAAAAGGAATTAGTGCTATGTGCTTACCCGTAAATTCTCTCCATACTATCATTCCATCAAATCCCAGGAATTCACTTACCATCCAATAAGCATTTGCCGTAATCCAGAAAACGATCGATAAATTATGTGCAAATTCAGATTTAATACTTCGATTTTTCCAGGTTATCCATATTGCAATTGATAAGGTAGGTACTATCATGGCGATACCAAGCTCCTTCCAGATCATACACCAACTGATATCTTTAAATAACCAGAATACTACATGCATATTTTCCATCTTGCGAATTTTTGCAGGAACTATATATTGAGAATCTTTAGGTTGGCTCATGATATTTAATTGTTGATTTAAGAATACCTGATAAAAATAATGAATTGATAATATCAGAAAGCTTTTCTGGAGAGTATTTTCAGAAACCGCAGTATATCTGATTCCGGATCTATTTTTTTATTGTAGCAGAGGTTGTCAACTAACTGTCTGGCAAAGAAAGGAGCTAAGGAACAACCCTTAGTACCCATACCATTTAATATTCCAATATTCGGGTATAGTGGATGGAATCCAACAAATGGCCTTCTTTCTAATGTAGCCGGTCGTATGCCGCAAAGATGGTCAGTAATAGAAAAGGGTATTTTTAACCAATCTTTTAACAGCTGCTCTGTTTTTTCTCTGAAAACAGCTGATGGATTTGCATTATCAAAATTCCATTCATAGTTGGAGCCAACCCACCACATACCAGGCGTGGCCAATGGTACCAGCATCATTCCTTTTTTATAAACAGTGTCCTGGGGTAAAGACGGAATTTCAGCAATCAGCATTTCTCCTTTATTTGGCGCAAAGGGTAATAAATTAAAAAAAGAATTAGTGCAACTGTTGTTGCCATCACAGAAAATTATTCTAGTGGCTGTAATGTCTTTGTACTGAATTTTATCTTTAGAAACTTTTAAATAGGTCAGATCAAATTCTTCCCGGAGCAATGCTCCTTTTTCTAATAACCCTTCACCCCAGGCCGGCAATATAGTTTCTGTATGTGCTGTATATACCGGCTTGATTTCACCACAACCAAAATCATAATTGAAAAGATGCCGGAATTGCTTTTGTTCATCTGTGTTGTAAACAAAATCACCTTTTTCTTCTACCCGCTTTAAAAAGCTTAACCTCATTTGGGGGCTCGGAAAAAAATCAATAATATTTTTTTGTGAAATGGCCGTGATTCCTAATTCATTTCCAAACTGGGTATATGCATTCCAGGCAAATGGAAGAATTTTGTCTGCCATCCATACTTCTACATGTCTGCGACCAGTAACAGGGTTGATAAGACCGGCAGCAATTTTTGAAGAAGAGTATGGAACATTGTTATCAATGACAAGAAATGATTTGTTCTCTTTTTGGAGATAATAGCTGAGCCAGGTGCCCGATATACCTTGACCGATAATCAGATAATCAACAAACATATCATAAAAGTAAAGGAAGGAAAGGCAAAGAAAAAATGAAACCGCAGAGGCGGGGAGACGCTGAGTTTTTGAGCTATGCTCAATATTTACTTTCCACCTCTGCAGTTAATCTTATTGTACATTAATTCTTAATTTCTTACAATGGAAGAGAAATGAAACCGCCAACTTGCCTACCGGAAGGCAGGGACAGGGAGACGCAGCGTTTCTGAGCTATGCTCAGCATTTACGCTGCGCCTCCGCATCTCTGCGGTTAAACTTATTCTACATTAATCCGAACTCCTTCGCTATGACTTGTAAACTCCGGTGCATACATACATTGAATCGTTGTAATACCATTACTGAAATTTCCTGTATGCGTTACAAATAATGGATACTCGAATACATAAGTTCCTTTATTCAGGTAACTGAAAAAGAAATTGGTACTGGCATCTTTAGTACTTTCATAATATCCCAAACCGCCCTGGTATTTATAACTACTAAGTACATTCACCGGTTCAAGGCCTGAAGCCCGCATGTCTTTCATGTGTACATATTCCATATCACGGTCAACACGAAGTTCTACCCGTACTTTTATTTTATCACCAACTTTCAATACATCACCATCATTTACGGGAGTAATTACCGGGCCACGGTCAGTATTTTTTTCTATAAATAATTTCTTCAACAGTTTTAGTGGTGTAGAGGCGGTTGTTATCTTATCCAAATCTTCAAAATACTGCCAGTACACTCCACCCCAACTGGCGGCCCCCCTGAACTCCGTTCCTTCCTTTCGCTTTGCTTGGGAACCCGCAAGGGGGTTCTGAGAGTCTTCAACTTTGACACTTATATTCCCCATTTGAGCGTTTATTTTACTACCATCTATCGTTTTTTTAAAGTAGCCAGTTCCAGACTCCTGTTTATTTTCAGTAGAGCTAATTGTTGTACTACCCAATTTTATTTCAACAACAGGTTCGTTGCTCAACCATTCTGTTCCTTGTAATAATAATGCATAACAGGCTTCCGCAGTTGCTTTTGTTGTTTTCCAGTTATTGGTTTGCTTATTTTT